>CAYZDV010000055.1:0-12327 GCA_964477275.1 uncultured Eubacteriales bacterium | reverse complement strand
CGGAAGCCGACGCGGACCTCATCCTCAGGAGGTGCGGTGAGTGAGACCCGAATCGTGTCTGCCAGTCCCAGGCTTAAAAGAAGAGCCAGGCCTGCTGAAGACTTGATTGAGCCGGGGACGAGACTTCCCGACTCCGTGATTCCGGCATGAAAAGGATAATCGACTTTATCGGCCAGGAGCTCGCAGGCTCTGATGGTCCGGAGGACACTGGAGGCCTTGAGGGAGATCTTGATATCGTAAAAATCCATGCCTTCCAGAATGTCGACATGCCTCAAAGCGCTCTCCACCATGGCCTGGGGAGTGGGGATGCCGTGGATGTTGCGCAAATCTTTCTCCAGAGAGCCCGCGTTCACTCCGATTCTGATGGGCACGCCAAAATCCCTGGCTGCCTTGACCACTTCTCTGACTCTCTCTCTGGAGCCGATGTTCCCGGGGTTGATGCGGAGGGCATCGGCTCCATTTTGAAGCGAAGCGACAGCCAGCCGGTAATCAAAATGGATATCGGCGACGAGAGGAAGCGAGACCTTCCTCTTGATTTCCCCCAGGGCCTTCGCTGCTTCTCCATCAGGGACAGCCAGCCGGACAACCTCGCATCCGGCTTTCTCCAGGCTTTTGATCTGGGAAACAGTGCTCTGGACGTCTCTTGTGTCGGTCTTGGTCATGGATTGGACGATGATGGGTGCTCCGCCACCGATCACCACCTGGCCAATTTTGACCGGCCTCGTCTTTCTCCGGGGGAACAAAGGAAGGGACTGTTTCATTCCTGTTTCCAGAAAAGGAAGCTTTCCCAGCCGCTGGGGAGCCTCCGGGCGATGTCATTGAGGATGACAAAGACGATCAAAAAGATGAATATGGCAAACCCGACGATCATCACCGCCTGCTTGATCCTGGGGCTGAAATCCCTCCGGAACAATCCCTCCAGGGAGAGAACGAGAATCTGGCCTCCGTCAAAGACGGGGATGGGAAAAAGGTTGATGATTCCGAGTTGAAGGCTGATAAAGGCCATGAAGCTCATCATGGCCACGATTCCGGCCCGGAAAAAGGCGTAAGAAATCTTGGCAATCTCTATCGGGCCGCCGATCTGACGGGTAGAGGCCTCACCGATTATCAGGTCTCCGATATAATCAAAGAGAATAAAGGCGAGTTTCACATTCTCCTTGATGCTCCGGCCGATGGCAGCGAAAAACCCATATCTGCGGATCTCATACTCCACGCCGGGCTGGATGCCGATTTTTCCGACCTCCCCTTCCAAACGAGGAGTAATCGCCAGTGTCAGTTTATCTCCCGCCCTCTCGATGAGGAATTCCAGACTGCGGCCTGCGTTTTTCTCGATAATTTCGACAAACTGATGGAAATAGACCGGCTCGCCATTGATGGCCATGATCACATCTCCAGGCCTCAGGCCCGCCTTCTCGGCGGGAGAATCCGCAAAGACCATTATCACCTGGGTCAGAATCTTGGGGTAAAAGCCGGCGTATCCCATTTCCAGCCGTGTCCGGCTCTCTGTCATAAGCTCCACAGTGCGCACTTTCCCATCCCGTTTGACCTCCAGAATAATCAGCCTGTTCGGTTTCAACCCCACCGCGATTTCGACATCATTCCAGGTTTTCGTCTTTCTGCCGCTTATGCCCAGGATTTCATCTCCGACCTCAAGCTCGGCCTTTTCTGCCGGAGAATTGGGTTCGATCCAGCCGACGACTGGCTTCTCCTCAACGTACTGAGGAACAGTCACGCCGGTCAGACTGACCAGAAAGACCAGCAACACGGCAAAGAGAATATTCATGAAGGAACCCATGAACAGAACCAGAAACCTCTCCCACCTCTTCTTGGCCATGAAATCATGAGACATGAGGTCTTTCTTGCGGTCAAACGCATCCTCACCCGAAAACCTCACATATCCGCCCAGAGGCAGGATGCTGACCCGGTAATCCGTATCGCCTTTCTTGAAGCCGAAAAGCCTTTTTCCGTATCCCCAGGAGAAGACCTCAACCCGGATTTTAAGGAGCTTGGCCATGATGAAATGACCAAACTCGTGGACAAAAACGAGAATGCCGAATACGATCACAAAAGAGATTATCGTTCCTAAGGTCGTCATCATTATCCATCCTTCATGGCAGAAGATTCCGGGCTATGTCCCGGGTTACTCGGTCAATCTCGAAGATATCCTCCAGACTCCGGACGTCTTTTTTCTGGTGGTTTTCGACAAGACGGCTGACCACTTCTGCGATTTTGAGAAACCCGATTTTCCTGGAAAGAAACGCCGCCACTGCCTCTTCGTTGGCCGCGTTGAGGACAACCGGCAGACTTTCTCCTTCCCCCAGAGCCAGCCTGGCCAGCCTGAGGAGAGGAAACTTTCTCTCGTCCGGTTCGAAGAATTCCAACACTCTGATTTTGCTCAAATCTAAAGAAGGCAGCGAGGTCTCTTCCCGCTCGGGGTACGTCAGGGCATACTGGATGGGGATTTTCATGTCCGTGGGACTCATCTGGGCCAGGACAGACCCGTCATTCATTTCCACCAGAGAATGGACGATGCTCTGGGGATGGATGAGAATTCCCAGCTTCTCCGGCTGGAGATCGAACAGCCAGCGGGCTTCGATCAACTCCAGACCTTTATTCATCAATGTCGCCGAGTCGACGCTCACCTTTTTGCCCATCTTCCAGCGGGGATGCTTCAGGGCGTCCTCGACGGCCACCCTCTTCATTTCTCCGCGTGAGGTGCGGAAAAAAGGGCCTCCGGATGCGGTCAGAATGATCTTCTTCACGTTTTCCATTCGTTCCTTGGCCAGACACTGAAAGACTCCGCTGTGTTCGCTGTCCACAGGAATGATCCGAGCTCCGCATTCTCTGGCTGTTTTCTGGAGCAGCCGGCCGGCGACAACCATGGATTCCTTGTTGGCCAGAGCCATTTTTTTGCCGGCCCGAACTCCGGCCAGAGTCGGCCTCAAACCGCCGATTCCGGTGATGGCCGAGACGACGATATCGTTCTCCTCCAAACAAGCCACTTCTTCGGCTCCTTCCTGGGAGAAGGTGACGCGGATACCGGCGTGCTTGAATTTCCGTCTGAAGGCCTCGGCCTCCTCCTTTCTTTCAACTGAGACGATCCTGGGTTTGAACTTCACAACCTGCTCCTCCAGGAGAGCGACGTTGCGTCCAGCAGCCAGGCCGATGACCCGGAACCTGTGACTGAGATGCTCGACGACTTTCAGGCAGTTCTGGCCGATAGAGCCTGTCGAGCCCAGGATGGCGATGTTTTCCATTCTCTTTGAAAACCGTCTCCTTGTTTTATTTCCAGAAATACTGGATGAGATAGTAGAAAAAAGGCGTGGCCAGAATCAGACTGTCCATCCGGTCCAGAAAGCCGCCATGACCGGGAAGCAGGCTTGAGGAATCTTTGACTCCGACCGCCCGCTTGAAGAGAGATTCCATCGGGTCGCTCAACTGGGCCACCGCATGAACCAGAATTCCGCAGACAACCGCCCTCCAGAGAGCGATGTCCGTCAAAAGGAGCTGCTGGGCAGCAGCGGCTCCCAGGCCGGCGATGATGATGCCGCCGATGCTCCCTTCCCAGGATTTCCCGGGACTGGCAATGGGAAGAAACTTGTGCCGCCCCCAGAGCTTTCCGAAGAGATAAGCACCCGTGTCCCCCAGAAAAATCACCGTGAGAAGAAAATAGATATGCAGTGGTCCCCATTGCGTTTTCAACAGGAAAAAGTGGTTAATGGTGAAGCTCAAATAGACGGCGCCAAAAAAGGTAAGGGCGATGGATGCGGGAAAAGAAGAGAGCTTCTCCACCCTCTTGATAGAAATGACATGGTATAGGCCGGACAGAAAAAATCCGGCAAAGAGAGCCAGCGCCAGGGAGATCTCATCGAAATAAAAGGAGGAGGCGATGATGAGGGCCAGGGCACAACCCAGGGTCCGCCGGGGAAAAAGCTTTCTCTCCCTAAAAAGATTGTAGAATTCCAGGAGGGACGCGAGGACGAACAGCTGGATGGCGATAAAGAACCAGAGGGCGGGCAAAAACTGAATGCAGATAAAAGTGATGGCGAGCAGGACAATGGCAGTCGGCAGTCTTTTACGAAAACTCATTTGCTGAAGACAGACAGAGGGAGTCTCTCAGGGAAGCAGCGAGAATCTTTCCGAGCAGGAATTTTTTTCATCAGGATCCGCAGCATCCTTACCGTAAAAAAAATCATCCACGCCCCTTTCCCGTCGAATTCCTGGCGGTGCGTTCTGTTCAGCGTCTAAAAAAATTGAAGCGATCACCACGCTACTCAAGGGGGTGAATACCTCCAAACCTCCTTTCTCTTTTCTGATAATCAACGAGTGCCTGAAGAAGCTGTTTTTTCCTGAAATCAGGCCAGAGGACTTTGGTGATCCATATCTCAGAATAGGCAATCTGCCACAGCAGAAAATTCGACACTCGAAGCTCTCCGCTCGTCCTGATCAGCAGGTCCGGGTCGGGGATATCGTTGGTGTATAAAAATCGGGAAAAAGTCCTCTCGTCCAGAGACCCGACATCAAGGTCTTTTTCCTTGAGGATGTTCTTGACCGCGTCCACGATCTCATCCCGGCCTCCATAATTGAGAGCAAGCACGATGGTCAGGTTCTCATGGTCCTCTGTCAGCTTCTCAACGCGTTGCAGCTCCTGGCGGACATCGTCAGGGATGCCGTCCATCTGGCCGATGACCTTGAGGCGGAACCGCTTTTCCACCAGCACCTTGTCCTCGCTCTTGAGATAGTCTTTGAGAAGCTTCCAGAGCATATCGATTTCTTTTTTCGGCCGCTTCCAGTTCTCCTTGGAAAAGGCATAAAGAGTCAGGAACCGGATTCCCAGGCGGGCGCAGGTTTCCACCACTTCCCGGACTGATTTGGCTCCGGCCCGGTGCCCTTCCATGCGGGGACGTTTCCTCTTCCTGGCCCAGCGGCCGTTGCCGTCCATGATGACCGCCACATGCCGGGGAAGCCGGGAGAAATCGATCTGCTGGATCAAGCGCTCTTCTTCACTGCCGGGCTTGATAAATCCTTCCAGGCTCTTCAACATAGACAAATTATAGGGACTCGCTGGAGAATTGTCAAAACCTGTAGACCCCAACCCGTGAATTTGCTATCCTGTAAATTCAAGAACAAAAAGGTTGAAAATGTGTCTGGGAATACCGGCCAGAGTGGTGGAGGTCGACGAATCCAACCAGGGAAAAGTTGACTATCTGGGGATAAAAGTCCGGACGAACTTCTCCCTGCTCGAAGGCATCAAAGCCGGGGACTGGGTCATCGTTCATGCCGGGTTCGCCATCTCCAGGCTCGATGAGGAAGAAGCCAGTGAAACCCTGGCCCTGCTCAGGGAAATGGCAGGCTTCGCAGAAAATAAACACAATAGAAACAAAACTCAAAAAAAGAGAGCTTGAGCGGCGCATCGAGCCCGACTTCGCATCAGCAACCCGGCTTCTCTTCTTGATGACATGAAAGAACTGAGAGAAAAAAGATTCATCCGGGCTCTTCTTGCAAGAATCGAGAAAAAGACCCGCCGCCTCTCCCCTCTCCGGATCATGGAAGTCTGCGGGACCCACACCATGACCCTCCACCGATTCGGGCTCAAAAAGATAATCGAGGAGGCTGGCGTGGAGATGGTTTCCGGGCCGGGATGTCCGGTCTGCATCACACCCGATGAAATCCACGAGGCGGCCATCGACCTCGTCACCCGGAACACCGACTTCATCCTGGCCACCTTCGGGGATATGACCAGGGTTCCTACCCGAAAAGGGTCGCTGCAAACAGTTGCTCCTGCCCGTGGCTCGAAAGTGGCGATTGTCTATTCCCCGGAAGAATCCCTGGCAATAGCCCGGCAAAATCCCGCAAAAGAAGTGGTCTTCTTCGGCGTCGGCTTTGAAACCACTATCCCGGCCATCGCCCTGACGGCAAAGAAGGCCTCCGAGGAAGGCGTCTCCAATTATTCCATTCTCTCTGCACTCTGGCTGATTCCCCCCCCGCTCAAAACCATCGTCGAGGCCAAGGAACTGGCCATCCAAGGATTTCTCTACCCCGGACATGTGAGCGCCATCATCGGGGAGAAACCTTACCGGTTCATCGCCCGCGATTATGGCATTGCAGGGGCCATCGCCGGGTTTGAACCAGGGGACATGCTCCTCGCCATCCTCTCCATCCTGAACCAGATCGAGGAAAAAAAACCGGCTGTGGCCAACGAGTACGCCAGGGTGGTCCGGCCCGGAGGAAACCTGCGAGCACTGGCGCTGATGAAAGAAATGCTGGGGACAAAGGATTCCCACTGGCGGGGGCTTGGCCTGATTCCGGCGAGCGGCTTAAAGCTCAAGAAAAGGTATGCCGGCTTCGATGCCCAGGTCAAACACAACCTGAACATCAAAGCGGGCAGCGGCGACCTCCACGGATGCCGCTGCGGTGAAATCCTGCGGGGCTTGATCTCGCCTCCTCAGTGTCCTCTGTTTGCCGTCAAATGCTCTCCGGATTCTCCGTGCGGTCCCTGCATGGTCTCCTTTGAAGGCGCATGCCTCGTTTACTATAAATTCAGCCGGCCGGAAAACTGAAAATCGGGGGATTTCCCCTGTCGAGCAAGGATGAACACAATGAAAAAAGTGAGCCTTGAGCTGGGAAGCGGCGGTCAATTGATGATGGATTTTATCACCGAGCACATCGTCAAGAATTTTAAAAATCCCTTCCTGGAGGAGCTTTCCGACTCCGCCCATCTTCCCCACGAGATTGCTTTCACCACAGACAGCTATGTGGTCGACCCGATTTTTTTCCCGGGAGGCGACATCGGGACGCTCTGTGTTAACGGCACAGTCAACGACCTCATCGTGGCCGGAGCCGAGCCCCAATATCTCTCTTTATCCCTGATTCTCGAAGAAGGCATGGCCGGAGAAGACCTGGAAAAGGTCCTGACATCCATCAAAAAAGCGGCCAGGAAAGCCGGAGTGGAAATTGCCACCGGAGACACCAAAGTCGTCAGGCGCGGACAGGGGGACAAGATCTACATCACCACCTCGGGCTTGGGAAAAATCATCGCCCGGCCGTCCACTGCCAAAATCCGGCCCGGCGACAGGATTATCCTCACCGGCACCCTCGGCGAACACAGCCTGGCAGTGATGCTGGCCAGGGGAGATTTCGGCCTGGAGAGCAGTGTCAAAAGCGACTGCGCGGCCTTGAATTTCCTCCTTGTCCTGTGGAAGAAAGGTGTGCTGTGGATGAGAGATATCACCCGCGGCGGCCTGGCCACCGTGCTCTCCGAGCTCGCCAATCAACTCCCTTTCGCTCTTCTCATCGAAGAGAAAAAAATTCCCCTCTCCCGTGCGGTCAGAGGCGCCACAGAGCTTCTCGGCATCGACCCCCTTTATCTTGCCTGCGAAGGGAGGGCGGTTCTTGTGGTTCCGGAGAAGAAAGCCCGGCCTGTCCTGGCTCAAATCAAAAAGCACCCGCTGGGAAAAAGGGCGGAAATCATCGGCCGGGTGGAGCAAAACCCGGAAAAACGCGGCAGACTCTTTCTTTCCACTCTCTCCGGTGGCCTGAGGCTTCTCGAGCCTCTCACCTCAGAGCTCCTGCCCCGGATCTGCTGATGTCTCACTTGCGGCCGATGGAATAATACTCGAAGCTCAGCTCTTTCATTTTTGCAGGCTCATAGATGTTCCGGCCGTCGACGATGATGGCGTTGGCCATCCTTTTTCTGATCTCTCCCAGGTCAAGCGTCCTGAATTCCTCCCATTCAGTAATGAGGAGAAGGACATTGGCGCCTTCGGCAGCCTCGTAAGGGGAGCGGGTGTAGAGGACACGGGGCGGGTTCTCAGGAATGACCTGCCGCATCTTTTCCATGGCGATCGGGTCATAGAGACGGAGAAAAGCCCCTTCCTCCAGCAGCCTGTTGATGACCTTGATGCTCGGCGCTTCCCTGATATCGTCAGTTTCGGGCTTGAAGGAAAGACCCAGGACGCCGATTGTCTTCTCTCTCAATACCCAGAGAGCCTCTTTGACCTTTCTGACGAAAATCTCCACCCGTCTCAGGTTGATCCTGTCCGCTTCCCTGAGCAGGCTCATGTCCACACCCAGGTCTTCCGCCATTCTGTTCAGGGCCCTGATGTCTTTGGGAAAACACGCCCCCCCATATCCCAGCCCGGCCCTTAAGAACTGGCTTCCGATTCTCGGGTCGAGTCCCATCCCCCTTGCCACCATCTCCACATCGGCGTCTGTTTTCTCGCAAATCTCGGAGATGAGGTTGATAAAGGAGATTTTCAAGGCCAGAAAAGAGTTGGAGGCGTGCTTGATGAGCTCGGCCGTATCGATGTTGGTCACCAGGATGCGGTTCTGGAACTGCTCATAGACTTTGAGCAGAATATCCCTTGCCCGGTCGTTTTCCACGCCGATGATGATCCGGTCGGGGTTGAGAAAATCCGAGACCGCCGATCCCTCGCGAAGGAATTCGGGGTTTGAGGCCACGTCGCAGGGCGTTTCGGTCTTCCTGTAGAGTTCGATGGTCCGTTTGATCCACATCGATGTCCTGACCGGGACTGTGCTCTTCTCCACCACCAGCTTGTAGCTGTTCAGGTTCTCGGCAATTCTCTTCGAGACGCCCTCCACATAGACCATATCCGCACTCCCGTCCTCATTTTGAGGGGTGTTGACACAGACGAAAAGAACATCAGCGGACTGGATGGTCCTGTCCAGATCGTGAATAAAGGCGAGATTTCCTTTCTTGAGGTTCGCCTGGAGAAGTTTTTCAAGCCCGGGCTCGTGGATATGGGCGATTCCCCGGGAAGCTTTTTCGATCTTCTCCGGGACAACGTCTGTTCCGATGACATCATGGCCCAGCTCTGCGAGACACGCGGCCGTCACCAGCCCCACATATCCTGTTCCGATGACTCCGATTTTCATGGTTGTCTCCTCGGTCTCTGTTCAAAGCGTTGAAAAGCGGACTTCAGGCTCTGATGACATTTTTCCTCTTTTTCCTGACGGCATTCCGGGTGTCTATGACGAGGGGAGCATGCTCTGCGACCCACTCAAAATCATAGACCGAATGAGCCGTGGAAATGACCACCGCATCCGACTTCTTGAGCCTTTTTTCTGTCAAAGGCACGGATTTGAGCCTCAGTCCCGGATAATCCCTGTGCCCGGACGACTCAGGGACATAGGGGTCATTGTAGGACACCCTGGCTCCGTATTCCAGGAGGAGGCTGATGATCTTGAGAGAGGGCGACTCTCTCTGGTCGTCGATATCGGCCTTGTAGGAGATGCCGAGGACCAGGATGCTGGCCCCTCTGATGGATTTCCCGGCCCAGTTCAAGGCTTCGATCGTCTTTCCCACCACATAGTAGGGCATCTGGGTATTGATCTCTCCGGCCAGCTCGATAAACCTCGTCGGGTAGTCCACTTCTCTGGCTTTCCAGGTCAGGTAGAAAGGATCGACAGGAATACAGTGCCCCCCCAATCCCGGGCCCGGATAAAAAGGCATGAAGCCAAAGGGCTTGGTGGAGGCGGCCTGGATCACTTCCCAGATGTCGATATCCATCCGTTCGAAGATCATCTTCATCTCGTTGACCATGGCGATGTTGACCGAGCGGAAGACATTCTCCAGAATCTTGGCCGCTTCAGCCACCCGCGGCGAAGAGACGGGAACGGTCCTGACCACAATCTGGTCATAGAGTGTTTTGGCCACCTGCCGGCAGCGCGGAGTGACGCCGCTGACGACCTTGGGAATCATCTCCGTGGCATGGACATCATCTCCGGGGTTTTCCCTCTCCGGAGAGTAGGCCAGGTAAAAATCGCTGCCCGCGGTCAAGCCTCCAGCTTCGAGCACGGGCAGCATCTCTTCCTCTGTTGTTCCCGGGTAAGTTGTGCTTTCCAGAACCACGAGCTGGCCTTTTCTCAGGTATCTGGCGATGACTTCTGTGGTTTTCATGACAAAGGAGAGGTCAGGGTTTTTGTGGGCATCCAGAGGAGTGGGAACACAGATGATGACCGCATCCACTTCAGCCAGCCGGCTGAAATCCGTTGTCGCCCGAAACTTGTTCTCCCTGAGGTAGCTTTTCAGGTCTTCACCGGTCACATGCTTGATGTAGCTCACTCCCCGGTCGAGCATCCTGACCTTCTTCGCGTCGATGTCAAATCCCACGACCTCAAAACCCTTCTTCAAAAAGGTTTTGACCAGAGGAAGGCCAACATATCCCATTCCGATGACGCCGATGCGGGCCTCTCTTCTTTGAATCTTCGCCACAAGGCTTGGTGGTTTTTTTCTCATGTGCTTTTATCCTCTTGATCCTGATACCAGGAGACGGTTTTGCGCAGGCCCTCGATGAAGGAGACCGAAGGAACGTATCGCAGCATCCTCTTTGCCCTGGCAATATCGGCAAAGGAATGGGGGATGTCTCCGGGACGCGGAGCATCAAAGAGGGGGCGGATGTCTTTTCCCAGGATCTCATTGATCCGCCGGGCCAGGCACTTCACCGTTGTCCTCTCCCCGCAGGCGATGTTGAAATTCTCCCCTGAGACTCCGGCTGCCCTCGAAGCCAGAATGTTGGCCTCGACCACGTTGGCAACATAGGTGAAATCCCGCGATTGTTCCCCGTCACCAAAAATGACGGGATTTTCGTCCTTGAGAAGGCGGTTGATGAAATTCGGAACGACCGCTGCATAGTGGGAGAGAGGGTCCTGACGAGGACCGAAGATGTTAAAATACCTGAGGCTGACTGTTTCCAGCCCGAATATCTGGCTGAAAACACGGCAGTACATCTCGCCCACACGCTTGCTCACGGCATAGGGGGAAAGCGGTGTGCCCTCCAGGCCCTCTTTCTTGGGAAGGTGCGCGTCATCCCCGTAAACGGAGGATGAGGAGGCGAAGACAAACCTCCTGACCCTGGTTTCCGTGGAGGCGACGAGCAGGTTCAACGTCCCCTTGATGTTGATCTCATTGGTCGTCAAAGGGTCCTCGATGGAGCGCGGCACAGAGGGCAGGGCAGCCTGATGGAGGACAATATCCACTCCGTGGCACACACGGCGGCAGAGGTCAAAATCCCGGATATCGCCCTCGATGAATTCTATCTTATCGAAAAAAGGAGCAAGGTTTTCCTTTTTCCCGCTGATCAAGTTATCGACGACCCGGACCTGGAATCGCCTCCGGACAAGCTCCTCGGCAATATGGGAACCGATGAACCCGGCTCCGCCCGTGACCAGATACCGTTCCATCTGCGGCGACTCCTTGCTTCTCACTCAGCCTTCCATCTTCTTCTGCCTGTAAAGTTTCCAGTTTACAGCTTTGACCATCTTGTCAAAATTCAGGTTCATCTCCTTGAGGAACTGGTGGACTTCGACAAGATGCCTGCGAGGCTCAGCGAGAATATCGTTGTAGCTCACAAAAAGCGCCTCCACATCATCTCTCCGGCGGAGATCCGCTTTTGACTTCTCGTTCAACTTCAGGAAGGCTCTTCTGGTCTCCTCCCTCTCCTCGTCCCCGGCATTCATCATCTTCTCCATCGAGTCGAGAACTTCATCGATATTCCTGTCCACGTAGATGATCCTGTATCTGCCCGGCGGCAGGTACTGCAGGCCGTAGGCAACGACTTTCACCACCTTGCCCTCAAAATTGAAGATGAACTCAGGGTTGTCCCTGAGCCTGTCGATGATGCTCTCCACCTCCAGGTAGCCCCTGGGATTGCTCTCGTCGGGCTTCCTTTTTCCGTCGGTGGCCACGGACATCCCGCCGGCCATCAAAACCTGCATCAGCATCGATGTCCCGCTCCGCGGCAGCCCGGAAACGATGTAAACCGGATTTTTCATCTCTCACTCCATGATGGGATTATTTTACGGGGAATGACTCTCGCTTCTCAATCCTTTGAAGCCTCAATCCAGATAGCCCAGGGCCTTCAGCCTCTGCTTGATTTTTTCCTCATCTTCCTTGTTCAAAGCCCCCTGCCCCGGCTCTTCCCTGGAGAGGCTTTCAGTCAGGATTCTGATGATATAATCCGAGACAGACTGAAACGCCGAACCTTTGATCTTTTCTTCGATTCTCTCATGCAGGGAAGCGGGAATAACCACATTTTTGAATTTTTTTTTCATTTCCTCTCTCCTTCCCACCTGAGAGCCTGAAACTCTCTTCAATTGGGATTCAGAGGATTTCATGAAATATGAATTAGTTATATACACCAGCCCCGTCTTTTTTTCAAGGAACTCAGAAAATCAGAGCGGCTTTGCCTCGCCGGGGCGAAGCCGCGTGAGTTTGAGCGAACCATCCCTTGCCCTTTGCTCCTGCCATTCTCATTGGGTTGAAGTGATAGGGGAATAGGGCAAGAGGATGGGTCCTGTCATGGGGTG
>CAYZDV010000054.1:0-12603 GCA_964477275.1 uncultured Eubacteriales bacterium | reverse complement strand
GGGGGAAAACAGATCAGCGAGGACGGACGGGGGACACCCCATGACAGGACCCATCTTAAAAAAATATTAGCCCCCACGGAAAAAAAGATGCTTCATTCATTTTCCCTCAAATTGACTTGGTCCGGGATATCTGCTATAAAAGCACGGGGCCTATAGCTCAGCGGTAGAGCCACCGGCTCATAACCGGCAGGTCCCAGGTTCGAATCCTGGTAGGCCCATTCGCCTCAGAGGAAAAGATGTGGATATTGACTTTGAGAAACTGATCAAATTGCAGGCTCTCGACACAGAGATCAAGAACACCACCCTTTTCCTACAAAACATCCCCCGCCAGATAGAAAATATCAGCAAAAAAATCGCAAACAGCCTTCAGGTTGTCCAGCAGGCGAAAGAAAAACTGGTCCAGAACCAGAAAAAACGCAGAAACCGCGAATCCGAAGTCAAAGACATCAAGGCGAAGATATCCAGGTACAACCTCCAGCTCAACCAGGTCAAGACCAACGTCGAGTACCGTGCACTCCTCAGGGAAATCGAAGAGGCCCAGCAGAAGGTCAACGAAATGGAGGAAGAGATCATCACCGAAATGCTCAATGCCGACGAAATCGAGGAAGAAATCAAGCAGGCAGCACGCAAGCACAACGAGGAGGAGCAGAAGTTAGCCAGTGAAAAGGAGCTTCTTCAACAAAAGAATAGCGAGCGAGAGGCAAGGATGAAAATGCTGATCCAGGAAAAAGAAGAGCTGATAAAAAAAATTCCTTCTGACCTGAGCATCCTTTACCTGAAAATCTTCGATTCCAAAAGCGGGCTCGCCCTCTCACCTGTCTATGAGGAATTCTGCTCCCTGTGCCACATGCGGATCAGACCCCAGATGCTCAACGAAATCAAAGGAAACGAGAAGATTATTCTCTGCGAAAACTGCGGCCGGATTCTCTACTGGGCTCAGGAGTCGGCCTGAAACCCCGCTTCATTCGGCGTTAGCCTCCGGCTTCTCCACATACATGGCATCGATGAGATTTTTGTATTTCTCCTGAATGATGTTTCTCCTGACCTTCAGAGTGGGTGTGATCTCACCCTTGTCAATCTCGAAATCCCTCTCCATCAGGGTAATCTTCTTGAGCTTCTCGTAAGAAGCGAGGGAGGGAGTCGCCCGGTCAACTTCTTTTTCCATCAAATTCATGACCGTTTCATTCTTGACGAGGTCGGCATTGGTCTCAAAGGCGATGCTGTTCTGCCGTGCGTACTCTCCCAGTTTTTCAAAGCTGGGAACGATCAGGGCCGAGATGAACTTCTTTCTGTCTCCGATGACGACTGCATTATCGATATAAGGGCTGGTCTTGAGGAGATTTTCAATCGGCTGCGGGGCGACATTCTTTCCTCCGGCCGTCACGATGAGGTCCTTCTTGCGGTCAGTGATGACCAGGAATCCGTCCTCATCTATACGGCCGATATCGCCTGTCTTGAACCAATCGCCTTCAAAGGCTTCCCGGGTATCGGCCTCCATCTTGTAATATCCCTTCATGACATGAGGCCCTCTGGTCATGATTTCTCCGTCGCCGGCGACCTTCACTTCAATTCCAGGGATCGGAGGACCGACCGCACCGAACTTCAGCTTTTCGAAGGTGTTGACCGAGATTACAGGAGAAGTCTCGGTCAACCCGTACCCTTCCAGGACCACCAGGCCCAAGGCATAGAAAAACTCAGCGATATCCTTTGAAAGGGGAGCGGCTCCGGAGACAAAAAAGCGAACTCTTCCACCCGTCTTCTCAATGACTTTAGAAAAAACAAGCTTATGGGCCAGGTTTCTTTTGAAGCGAAGCAGAGCGGAGACGGGTTTACCCTTCAGCTTTTTCTGGGCATATTTTCTTCCGGCGCTGACAGCCCAGAAGAAGATTTTTCTCTTTATGGCCGGGCTGGCCAGGACATTGTCGATGACTCTCGAATAAAATTTTTCCAGCACGCGCGGAGCGACGGCCAGCACATGGGGTCTGATCTCCAGCAGGTTCTGGGCCACGGTCTGCAAGCTCTCCGCATATCCGACGGAAACTCCTCGATAGAGATAGGTATAGGTGACCATGCGCTCAAACACATGAGACAAAGGCAAAAGAGAAAGAGCCGTGTCTTCGTGACTGAAGGGAAGGAGAGGAGCGCAGGCTTTGACGTTGCTGACGAAATTGCTGTGAGTGAGCATGACTCCCTTTGGAATACCGGTCGTCCCTGAGGTGTAGATGATGGAGGCCAGATCGCCAGGCTTGACCTTTGTGGCCAGTTCCTCAAAAAGCCCGGGATTTTCCTTGTCCACCTTCTTCCCTCTTTCCATCACCTGTTCGAAGCTCAAGGCCCAGTCCGGCTTCTGCGACTCAATGCTGATGTAATGGGTGACTTTTGTCAGGTCGTTCCGGATGGTTTCCACTTTATCCCAGAGCTCTTTCGTCGAACAGACGACAACTTTCGCATCCGAGTCATCGATGATGTACCTGATTTGCTCGGGAACGAGGGTAGTGTAGATGGGAACGGTGATCCCGCCCAGGCAGAGATTGGCGATATCGGCCATGATCCATTCCGGTCTGTTCTCGGAGAGGATGACAAGCTTGTCGCCGGCCTGGTGGTTCAGGTCTTTCAATCCCAGTGAAAAATGTTTCAAGCGTTCGGCAAATTTATCGGTAGAAATGGGATGATACCGGCCCTCGGCTTTATAAAGCAACAAGTCGTCTTTGGGGTAGGATTTGACTGTATTGAGGAGAAGCTGACTGATGGTCTCGACCATTCGACCCTCCTTGATAAATGGTGGGTCAATTGTAAAGAAGAAAAGATTCGGAAGTCAAGCCTCTCCTGAGAAAAAGAAAAAAAGGGGCCTGTCCCCTTTTTTTTGTTTTTCTGTTTGTTAGCTGTCCTTGACTTTGGCTATCGAGACGACGGAATCACCCTTTTCGAGGTTGATAATTCTGACCCCCTGGGTTGCTCTTCCCGACGGTCGGACCTGCTCTATCTTGATTCTGATCACCTTTCCCATTTCTGTGATCATCATCAATTCTTCCCTGGAAACGCCCACCATCCCGATCGCATTCCCGATTCTGGCGTTGACCCTCAGGTTGATAACCCCCTTGCCGGCTCTGCGGCGCCTGGGATAGAGGTTGATTGCTGTCTTTTTCCCGAAGCCTTTCCCGCTGGCCGTAAACACGTATTCGATTTCAGGCCCGGCAACGATCATGCCGATTATCTCATCCTTGCGGCCCAGGGTCATGGCCTTGACGCCGGCGGCCTTGCGGCCCATGGGCCGGACTTGCTTTTCGTGAAAGCGGATGGCCTTCCCGGATTTTGTCCCGATGAGGATATCCCTGTCGCCCTCGGTCACCGCGGCCATGATCAGCTCACTTTTGGGATTAAGGCTGATGGCGGCAAGGCCTCCCCGGCGAATATTGCGGAACTCGCTCAACCTGGTCTTTTTGATCCGGCCATCGGAGGTGAGCATGACCAGGTAGCGGTCCCCGGGAAAATCCTTGACCGCAACCACTGAGCTGACTGTTTCATCCGGCTCCAGCTCGACCAGGTTCCTGATCGACTTCCCCCGGCTGGCCACTCCGACATCCGGAATCAACAGCGCCTTGAGCCAGTAGAGGCGGCCTTTATTGGTCAGGATCAGAAGGTAGCTGTGGGTGGAGCCGATAAAAAGGTCCTGGACCACATCTTCGGCCTTCATGCTGATTCCCCTTCTTCCCTTCCCTCCCCGGCTCTGAAAATGGTAATAGCTTAAAGAGGTCCGCTTGACATAGCCGGATGCCGTGTAGGTAATGGCGACATCCTCTTCCTTGATCAAATCTTCCGGCCTGATCTCGGAGATTTCTTCTTCCTTGATTTCCGTCTTCCTCTCGTCCTGATATTCCTCTTTGATCTTTTTCAACTCATCGACGATAATGTTGAGGATCAGCTCGTCGCTCCTGAGAATCTTCTTCAACTTGACGATTGTCTTCTTCAGCTCGCCGTATTCCTTCTGGACCTTCTCCCTCTCCAGGCGCGTCAACTTCTGAAGCTGCAAATCCAGAATGGCCTGAGCCTGGATTCTGGTCAGATGGAAAGTGGTGATGAGCCCCTTGCGGGCCTGCTCCACCGTCCTTGAGGAGCGGATGAGGCTGATGATTTCGTCCAGGTGGTCGAGAGCAATGTTCAACCCCTCCAGGATATGGGCTCTCAGCTCGGCTTTCTTCAGCTCAAAGCGTGTCCGACGGCGAACAACATCCTGGCGGTGGGAGATAAAGTAGCGCATTATGTCCGGAAGCCCGAGCAGCTTCGGCTGCTTCTCGACGATGACCAGCAGGATGATGCCGAATGATGACTGAAGGGCGGTGTGTTTGTAGAGGTTGTTCAAAATCACTTCCGGGTACTCGCCCTTCCGGATTTCGATCACGATGCGCATCCCCTCTCTGTCAGACTCATCCCTGATGTCAGCGACTCCATCGAGCTTTTTGCTGTTGACCAGGCTGGCAATGTTCTCAAGAAGCCGGGCTTTATTCACCTGAAAGGGAATCTCGGTGATGACGATTCTGTCCCTTTCGTTCTTCCTTCCCCTCTCAATCATGGCCCGTGCCCGGAGGCAGATGATTCCCTTTCCTGTCCGGTAGGCCTCTTTGATTCCGGAAACGCCGAAGATGTAACCGCCTGTGGGGAAATCAGGCCCGGGAATGTATTCCATGATCTCTTCCAGGGTGGCTTTCGGCTTTCGACTGAGATGGATGATTCCGTCTATGACTTCCGGCAGGTTGTGAGGGGGGATGTTGGTGGCCATCCCCACCGCGATTCCAGACCCGCCGTTGACCAGCAGGTTGGGGAACTTGGCCGGAAGGACCTCCGGCATCTCCAGGCTTTCGTCATAGTTGGGCACAAAATTGACCGTGTCCTTGTCCAGGTCGGCCAGAAGCTCCTGAGTAATCTTCTTCATCCTGACCTCGGTGTACCTCATGGCCGCCGGAGGATCTCCATCGATGGAGCCGAAGTTGCCCTGTCCGTCGACAAGGGGATAACGGAGGCTGAAGTCCTGGGCCATCCGGACCAGGGTGTCGTAGACCGCCACCTCGCCATGGGGATGAAACTTGCCGATGACATCGCCGACAATGCGAGCAGACTTTTTATATGGCTTGTTCCAGGCGTTTCCCGCTTCGTGCATGGCGAAGAGGGTTCGACGGTGGACAGGTTTCAATCCATCCCTGATATCGGGAATGGCCCTCCCGATTATCACGCTCATCGCGTAATCCAGATAGGACCGTCTCATCTCCTCTTCGAGACTGACGACGGTGACTTCCGGTAAATCAGGCTTCATCTTGTCTCTTTCTCACGATGGAAACGGACTTCCTGTTCCTTAAATATCGAGGTTCTGGGCCTCGAGGGCGTTCTGCTCGATGAAATTTCTTCGCGGCTCGACTTCCTCTCCCATGAGGATGGAAAAGACCTTGTCGGCCTCGACGGCATCCTGAACAGAGACCTGGAGGATATGTCTCCTCTCCGGGTCCATGGTCGTCTCCCATAGCTGCTGCGGCGCCATCTCACCCAGTCCCTTGTATCTCTGGATGCCGATTCCTTTTTTCCCGTTATGGAAGAGAAAGTCGAGGAGTTTGGCCTCGTTATCGATCTTGATTCTTTCGCTATTGCTGATGACATGGAACGGAGGCCTGAATTCTTCCAGTTCTTTGTGGATTCTCGAAAGATTCCGGTATTCGGGCGACTGGATGAGGTCAAGGTTGACCTTGCAGGACACTTTCATTCCGTTGAGGCTGAAATCGACGTCCAGCTCGTAGAGGCCGTGCTCCTCATCCCGGTTCAGGTCGGAATGAATGCCTTTCTCGGCCAGCAGGCTCTTGATCTTTTCCATCTTTTTCTGCTGCTTCAGAAAGCCCGGATCCTCAACCCCGCTGGTGAGCAGAACATCGATGAGGAAAAAGGGGAAGTTTTTCCTTTCCAGAATCTGGATGAATTTTTTTTTGGCGATGATTTTGTGGAAGAACTTGCGGAACTTTTCGCCTCTGATCGGTTCCTTCTGCCTGGCCACCTTGATCTGAAACTCCTCGGATATTTTTTTGATTATCAGCCTCTCAAATTCCCGCTCATCTTTCAGGTATTGGAACGACTTACCCTGTGTGATCTTGTAAAGAGGCGGCTGGGCGATGTAGAGATGCCCCTTTTCGATGAGTTGAGGCATCTGGCGGTAGAAAAAAGTCATGAGCAGGGTTCTGATATGGGAGCCATCCACATCGGCATCGGTCATGATGATCACCCTGTGATAGCGCAGCCTGTCGAGGTTGAAGTCAGAACCTTCCACTCCGGTTCCCAGGGCGGAGACCATCAGCCCGATTTCCTCGCTTTTGAGCACCTTATCAAAGCGGGCTTTTTCGACATTGAGGATCTTCCCCTTGATCGGCAGCACGGCCTGGAAGCGGCGGTCCCGGGCCTGCTTGGCCGAACCACCCGCCGAGTCTCCCTCGACGATAAAGATCTCGCTGCGGGCCGGGTCCCTTTCCTGGCAGTCGGCCAGCTTTCCCGGAAGCGAGGTCGACTCCAGAATGCCTTTGCGGCGGGCCAGCTCTCTGGCCTTCCGGGCCGCCTCCCGGGCCCTGGCCGCCTCGATAATCTTGCCCACAATCTTTCTTGCAATCGGCGGATTCTCTTCAAAATAGATGGAGAGCTGTTCGTTGACCACAGATTCGACGATGCCTTTCACCTCGCTGTTCCCCAGCTTGGTCTTGGTCTGGCCTTCAAACTGAGGGTTCTTCATCTTCAGACTCAACACCGCGCACAATCCTTCCCGGATGTCGTCGCCGGTGAGGTTCTGGTTCAGGTCTTTGATCAGTTTGTTGGCATTGGCGTAGCTGTTGATGGATCGGGTCAGAGCGGACTTGAGGCCGATGAGATGGGTACCCCCTTCGGTGGTGTTGATGCTGTTGACAAAGGTGAATATCGTCTCGGTGTACCCGGTGTTGTGCTGGAGGGCCATCTCGACGATGACCTCATCCCGCTCGCACTCAAAATAAAAAGGCCTGGGGCTAAGGGTGGTCTTGTTCTGATTGAGATACTGGACAAACTCCTGAATTCCTCCTTTATAGTGAAACTCGTTTGTCTTATCGGTCCGCTCATCGGTGAGCGTGATCTTCAGACCCTTGTTCAGGAAGGACAGCTCTCTCAGCCTCTGGCTGAGGGTTTCAAAATTGAACTCGATGCTCTTGAAGACTTCCCGGTCAGGTTTGAATGTCACCTTGGTTCCGGTGTTCCTGGTCTTTCCCACCTGTTTGAGCCTGGTGACCGGTTTTCCTCTTTCGTAGCTCTGGGTGTAGACGCCTCCCCCTCTCTTGATCTCCAGGTCAAGCCTCTCGGAGAGGGCATTGACCACGGAAACGCCAACGCCGTGAAGCCCTCCGGAGACCTGATAGCTTTTGGTGTCGAATTTTCCTCCCGCATGGAGAGTCGTCATCACCACTTCAGCCGCCGGCTTCTTCTCCTTTTTGTGCATCTCGACAGGAATGCCCCGTCCGTCATCGATGACCGTGATGCTGGAGTCGACATGAATGATCACATCGATACGGCCGCAGCAGCCAGATAAAGCTTCGTCGATGCTGTTGTCGACGACCTCGTAAATGAGATGGTGGAGACCTTCGGGGCCGGTGCTCCCGATGTACATGGCTGGCCGCTTGTGCACAGCTTCCAGCCCCTTGAGAACCTTTATGCTTTCCGCTGTATATTTTTTTTGCCTCATTTTCTAAAAACCAGGAAAAAAGGGCCTGTGCGGGAAGGAATGGCGCACAACTGAATCGGCATATTTTTCTTCAATAATTATATCCCAAACTCGCTTTTGAGTAAAGTCAAATCCATCAAAAAAAACAAAGTTTTAGGGGGATGCCGCTCACTAATACACAATATATTGTGGTTTGGCCTCTCCGCTGCAGGAAAGCGGGAAGGCAATGATTTAAACTGTTTTTTGGCCAGGAAATCCCTCCATTTTCATGACGGTTAAAGCGCAGATTGATTCTCAGAAAATCGGCCCGGAAGCACTAAAAAGCGAGGAATTTTTGAAAGGAGCCTCTCATTTGGATATAATGGTGATGGAAAAAGTCAAGATGCCCGCCAATCTTCCTCCACAGTATTTTGAGACCGAAAGGAAGCTGAAAACGGCCAGGACTCCCCAGGAAAAACTCGCCATCCTCGAGGAGCTCCTCTCCATCGTCCCCAAGCACAAAGGGACGGAAAAACTTCAGGCCCTGCTCAAGACAAAGATTGCCAAGCTGAGGTCCTCGTCCCAAAAAAAGCCGGCCGTCGCCAGACATGCGCCCAGCTTCCACATCGACAAATCCGGAGCGGGCCAGGCCGTCCTCATCGGGCCGCCCAATGCGGGCAAATCCATGCTTGTCAAAGCGCTGACCAACGCCAACCCGGAAATCGGAGACTATCCATTCACCACGAGAGCTCCCTATCCGGCCATGATGAAATACGAAAACATCCAGATTCAGCTCATCGATACCCCGCCCATCACACCGGAGTACGTGGATGTCTGGCATTACGAGCTGGTCAAAGGCGCGGACGGCGTTCTCCTTGTCTCTGATGCTTCCAGCCTGAACCAGACTCACGCCCTCCAGGCCGTGCTGGACAGGCTGAGGGAAAAGAGAATCGAACTCCTCCCGGAGGAGAAAGCATTTCCTGCGGAAAGCCCGTTTTTTCTCCGCCGCGCGATGGTTGTGGCCAATAAAAGTGACCTTCCCGCAGCGGCTCAGGGTACCGCTCTCCTCAAAGATTTCTTTGCCGGCCGGCTGAACGTTGTTTCCGTCTCCTCCAGCCGCGGCGACGGCCTGGATCAGCTGAAACACGCCATATTTTCCCTTCTCCATGTGATCAGGGTCTACAGCAAAATTCCAGGGAAAAAAGCGGACCTTCATGCTCCTTTCACACTCAAGAAAGGGACCACGGTGATGGACTTCTCCAGAGCTGTCCACAGGGATTTCGCTCAGAAACTGAAGTACGCCCGCATCTGGAGCAAAAACACATACGAAGGCCAGAAGGTCAACCGCGACCACCTCCTGGAGGATGGAGACATCATCGAGCTCCATATCTGAACAGCCCGGATTTTATCCCCCAATCACTTTGACAGGAATTCTCTTTCCGTCTTTTCTCTTTCCCGGTTTCTGGTTATAATGGGAGGCACGGGGCGTAGCGCAGTCCGGTTAGCGCACAGCGTTCGGGACGCTGGGGTCAGGGGTTCGAATCCCCTCGCCCCGATTGTCTTCTATTTGATTTCAATCAGGCGGTATTTTCGGCTTCCCAGGCCGATCTCTTCCCCATGCCTGAGCTGCACGGACCAATCCAGTTCGTAGTTAGCCCTGAGGATGTCTTTTCCGCCGGCCGCGTTCACCAGGTCCACCGAGGCCTGGTCCACCGCAACCGGGTCAACTGAAGCCAGAATCCCGATATCCTCGACAACGGCCGGCTGGTTTTTGGCCATGCAGTCGCAGTCTCTGGTCACCTGGAGCAAAAAATTCAGGCAACAGGCGTTGCCCTTGAAGGAGCTCCAGACGCTGAAGGCATACTCGCTCATTTTTTCCTGGACGCGGGCCGACTCCTGATCCCAGCGGAATTTGACCGCCCCTGCGGTGCAGACCACGAGACACTCGCCGCAGCCGATGCATCTTTTCTCATCGATGACCGCGCTGCCATCTCTCTGTTCGATGGCCTGGGAAGGGCAGTACTGCAGGCAGATGCCACAGTCCGTGCACAATTTCGGGTTGACCCATGGACGGACATCCGCATGCTGCTCCAGCTTCCCGGCTCTCGAGGCACATCCCATGCCGAGGTTCTTAATGGCTCCGCCCATGCCGGTTAACGTGTGTCCGGTGAAATGGCTCAAACAGACAAGCGCCTCCGAGTGAACAAAGGCGCTCCCAATTCTGGCGGTCTTGATATGCGGCAGGTTCACCGGGACCTCCCCGCCGTCCCTGCCCAGAAGCCCGTCAGCAATGATGACCGGAACTCCCACCGCCTCCGGAGTGAAGCCATGTTTCCAGGCCAGGCGGAGGTGGTCGACGGAGTTCGACCGGTTGCCGACGTAAAGAGTGTTGGAATCGGCAAGAAATGCCCGCGAGGTTCTCTTCTGAATCTGGTTGATGAGAGGGACGATCCACCGGGGTTTGATATGGCCCGTGTTGCCCTGTTCGCCGAAGTGGATTTTCAAGGCCACAAAAGCGTTTTTCTCGATTTTCTCCATAAAGCCCGTTTTGAGAAAAACCTTCTCCGCTTTTCTGGCCAGGGCCTCATGGCCCTCTTCCTTTCTGCCCCTGATCAGATAGACGCCGCTCGGAATCTGCCTCTTGGCCATCACGTTTCCAGAACCGCTCTGGCGGCTTGAACAGCCGAGCCGGCTTCGAAACCGTAACCCAGAGAGAAAAGCGTCCTCTCCAGCGCATCGAGGGCAAAATAAACCTGGGAGACGGACAGATTTCCCATATGACCCATCCGGAAAACCTCACCCGCGGTCACACCCAAACCTCCAGCCACGACCACGCCGTTCTCAAAGAATGCGGACCGGAAGGCGTTATCCTCGATTCCATCAGGGTATCTGACAACGGAAAGAGTATCGGCCAGGAATGGCCGGGCGGTGAAAAAGGAGAAGCCCAGCCGGGTCAAAGCTGCTCGAATCGCGCGGGCCACCCGGGAGTGGCGCAGGAATCTCTTTTCCATCCCCTCTTCGAGGATGATCTGCGTGCTCTCGTGAAACGCTCTGATTTCGTTGACGCAGGGAGTTGAGAAGTATTTGAAGGGGTCTTTCATCACCGGAAGCCAGTTCAGGAGGTCTGAATAGTAGGCCGGGATGGACTTCATGCTCTTTCTTTTGTCCATCGCCCTCCCGGAAACGACCAGGATGGCCAGCCCCGGCGGGGCCCCAAAGCACTTCTGAGCAGCGGCGAGGATGACATCCACTCCCCATTCATCCATTCTCTCCTCAATTCCGCCTGTGGCGCATACACCGTCAAGGATGAAGAGAAGACCCCTTTCCTTGAGGATATCTGCATAGTCTCTGACCGGAGCGCAGGCACCGGTGCACGTGTCCACATGGGTGGAGACCACGGCTTCGTATTCGTTCTGCTCAAGGCTGGCTTCCAGCTCCTCCGGAAGGACAGCCCTGCCCCATTCGCTCTCCAGCACATCGCAGTCCAGACCAAAACTCCTGGCAATATCCGCCATCCTCTGTCCGAAATGTCCCTGCGAAAGAACAAGGAAGGGCCTGCCTTTCTGGACTGTGTTCAGAAGCGCCATCTCCATGGCCAGAGTCCCTGCACCGGCCACAATGAAGGCCTCCCCTTTTTCGCAGAAGACGATCTTTTTCAGGCTGGCGAGGGCGGCCGTGAACTCCTCAACAAGGACAGGACTGACATGGGAGACCGTGGGCAGGGAAAGGCTGCGGAGGATGCGGGGATGAACGGGACTGGGCCCGGGAATCATCAGCAATTTTTCTCTTTCCATGTCACACACTCTCTCTCAGAATCACTCATCCATTTTAGCCATTATCCCCAATAAATCAAGCCAGAGGGGCAGGGACTGCGTTTCTGTGATAACAGAAAATATTAGAGGTCAGGAGAGAGAAGCCCGGGTAAACCGGACTTCAACCAGCGCGGGCCAGAAGGTCGTCAATTTTATCCTGGAGGGCCTCTATCGATGAGAAAACTTCTGCGTTCATCGAGGCGAATTTCCTTCTTTCTCCACTGAGGATGAAGACACAGGCAATCCCGGCTTCGGCGGCCGCCTGGACGTCGAAATGGGAATCGCCCACCACACAGCACTGCTCCCTCATGACCCCCATTTGTCCCAGGGCAGCCAGGAAGGGTGCGCCGGACGGCTTCCAGAGGCCGCTCTCCCGGGAGATGACACAGTCAAACTGCAAGCGGAATTTCTGGAGGAGAAAATCGACATTCTGCCGGGAATTGTTTGTGACCAGGGCTCTCTTTATCCCCTTTTTCTGCAAAAAATGCAGAAACTCGCGCATCCCTTTTCTTAACACGGCTTTCCGTGTTGCCTCCTCCTCAAACTTTTCCAGGATTTTCCACTTCTCGGACTTTTGCGGCTCTTTGAGCTGGCTGAGATGGACAAGGATGGGCAGTCCGCGGGCCTCCAGTTCCTCCTTTATCCGGGGCCAATCATAGGGCACATCGACCACTGTGCCGTCCAGGTCGAAAATGACACCCTTGAGCTTTGTCATTCGTGCTTCCTCTGAAGCCTTTGCCCGCTCACTCTTCGATCACCCGTTCAATCTCACAGAGATGTTCTCCTGCAAGCAGGCATCTTCTTGCAAAAAGTGAGCCATCGCCTCCGGCCCTCCTCTCAAAAATCACCTGGCGTTCATTCTATCCCATCGCTCCTGCCAAATCCACCTGTTCGCTTCAGATGCTGAAATCAACAAAAATTGGAATCATTTTTTTTCCGTGATGAAGACCTCTTTCAGGAGGATTACAAAGGGTCAGGGTGGGTGTTGAGAAAACCGTGAGCAGGGCTGAGCGGTCATGGTATACAAAATGGGGACTGTCCCTCTAGAGAAAAGGGACTGTCCCCATTTTGTATGAGCGAAGCCCGAATCCGAGCGGGATT
>CAYZDV010000053.1:10589-12769 GCA_964477275.1 uncultured Eubacteriales bacterium | reverse complement strand
AAAAACCCTTAGCGTGATTTTTTCTATCATCTTTTTTCTTTTGATTGTCGTGGGCAGACCAGGCCTCGCCGGGACGGAAATTCCGAAAGCCGAGCTTCCCATTCTCAGCACTTCGGCCGGTCAGAGCACGGATATTGTGACCACGGTGAACATCGTTCTCGAAGAAGCAGGCTACGAGTACGACTACTGCGACGTGCCATCGGTGGATCTGGTAGCAGCAGGAGTCGGTCTGGCGGATAAAGAATCGGGCCCCGGCTTCCATGTCGAAGTCTACACCGATATGGACGAGTATCCCAAAGGCACTCCCTACAAAACGCTGATTTTTGCCATCGGAGCCAGCCTCAAGGGAATGGGCGCTTCAGGGCTGACGGTGGGTAGCGAGGTGGCCCGCCTGAAAAAAATCATCGACCACTGCAAACAGAACAAGATTTTCATCGTTGCCGTTCATGTGGGAGGCGGTTCAAAAAGAGGCGCGCCGGGAAGCGACAACGAGCGGATGATCGATGCCGTCGCTCCCCATGCCGACTTCCTGGTGGTCACCGCTGACGGGAACAAGGACGGACGCTTCACCGCCATCGCCAGGGAGAAGGGAATTCCTCTGGCCGAGATTGAATATGCTCTGGACCTCGTCGAGATCTTCAAGCAGATGTTCAAGTAAAAATATTCGGGAATGGTGTTAAATCTGAAGGAACAGAACGCATTCCGGAACATTCTCTTATTTTATGAACTCGGTTCGGAAGATGGTGCGGACGGATCCCAATTCGAAAACAGCCCCCGCTCTTTCCAGCCGCAAAAAGTGAACGCCTTCGGATTCTGCGTCGATCTCAGCCCTCTCGAGTACCTTTCGCGACGGGTAACCATCCGCCTCTGCTATCTGGAACCCAAGGTCGGCCAGCACTGGCGGGAGGATGTCCACTCCCGCCGCGTCCGGATCTGGAGTGTTGCCGGAAAGGTCATGGAAGGCTGGAAGAAGCAGATGGCCCCCGGACTTGAACTCGCCCACGAGGACAAGCTCTGGAAGTGGATCAAGGATAACGTCGATTTCCGGGTTCGCGCCAGAAGTTTTTAAGAAGCCAGAAAATTTGAGGTAAAAGGCGAAGACATATCACCTCTCCGCAATCTTCAGTTTGATCCGGAAACAATCGGAGAAGCTGTCCTCTTTCTCCCAGGGCCGCCGGTAGCGGAGAACGAGTTCTGTGCAGCCGGCTTCCTCAGCCTGAAAGGTGAAAATCCGGGTGCCTCCTCTGCCCACAATCCCGGGCTCTCTGGGCGGCGGGATGAAATCCTTGGCCATGAGCCGAACATGCGGTTCGCCAGATTTATGAATATGCCATAAGAAACCGGTGGTTGGATTCTCAGCCAGCCTGACCTCGAACCTGTCACCTGCCCGGATGTCAAACTCCTTTCCGTTGTCTTCCTTGTCGAATTTCTGCATTTCTTCTTCCTTTTCCATCCGGGGTTTTTCTTCAAGACGGCCGATTGATTTGCTCAATTCCGCGATTTCCCTCTCCATCTCTTCCGTTCTCCGGACCAGCCTTTCTAACTTTGGCTCAACAGCCTTCAGCCGTGCCTTCCCGGTTCCCGCTTCGTGTTCTTGAAGAGCCGCTTCTTCGTCAGCTGCGTATCCCCCCGCAGAAATAAAAGGAGAACAAAGTCCGGCATATAACAACAGAGGAAGGAGTGCGCGCTTCATAGGGGATTTATATCACGAGCAAAAATCACCCGTCAATAGACGAAAGACGAAGGCAAGCATTCTCAGCTCCGTGAGAGAGAGATTTTGGCCTTCCTCAGCTTTTTTCGCTCTCCCGTCACTGCGAATTCTGGGATGCTTTCTGAAGGCTTTTTTTCTCCTCGAAAGCGAAGGTGATGGTTGCAAGCCTGGCCTGTTTTTCATATCATAAACCCGACTCTGCGCTGAAATATCCAGGAGCTTCGCGGCCTGAAGGAGACTTCGGATTCGCTCCTCACCTCAACAACTCAAAACAAATGGAGGAAATTCTCTGATGAATCAAAAAAGATTTCGGGCTTTTTATTTTTTCCTGATCGGGCTTCTGCTGGTCGGGTCTTCCCATCCTGCATTTTCCGTGGAAATCATTCCCCGCTCTCAATACCTGGCCTATGCCCGGGCTTCTGCGGACTGGGTCTGGGAGCATTACGATGAAGTGATCGAAAAATGGAAG
>CAYZDV010000053.1:0-10489 GCA_964477275.1 uncultured Eubacteriales bacterium | reverse complement strand
GAAAAATGGAAGAGCTGTTCAGAACGCCCGTGATGTATTATTACGCCCATTATTTCCTCCATCTGATGAGCCCGGCCGGGATGATTCCTGACTTCGGTGATGCCAACTGGCTTTCCAACTGGGACCGCTTCCTTGTCTTCTTCGAAACCGCAGCCCAACAATATAAAGACCGGAATATGAAGTGGGCAGCTGCCACCATTGCCCGCCGCTTCATCGATTTTGAAAACCCGCGGAATGTGGGCCTGGGGTATTTCCTCCTCGACTGCTACCGGTGGGGAACAGACCAGCTCTCAGCGGCCGCGCCCGCCGGCCTGTCAGCGGAAGTCATGGAAGACGTCCAGGGCACAACACTGAACTACACCATCGTCAACCTGACCAGAGCTCTCTTCAGGGACAGAGTTCTCGTCGATGTCAAACCGTCCTATTTCGGCCTGGCCTTTGATGGAAGCCCTGAGACAACGGGCACCGGAAAACTCCGCTACTGGCGGGACCAGGTGGATATGAAAAAAAATAAAAAGTGAAAAGACTGAGGGTTGGAGCGGTTCAAAAAGACATCACTCCTCCCCTTCCCGCAGACCTGGCCGGGTACATCAGAAGGTTCGGGAAAGCGAGGGCCGTTCACGACCCTCTTCTGGCGAGCTTCCTTCTGGAAAAGGCGTTCTCAGATTGAAAAAATTCACAGCCCGATCGTCCAGCCCAGGGAAACCGTGAAATCCGGCACGGACTCCGACAGGCCAAAAGAGGCGTTGACCATCAGGCTTCCCCGGGAATCGACCCTGTAAGAGAACCCTATTCCCAGGAACGAGGGAGGCTCAACCTCACTGATGATGCGGGTGCAGCCGGAATAGGAGACCAGAAGGGCATACTTGCCGCCAGAAAGAGGCTTGCCCACAGAGAGGCTGTAAGAGAGAGGATCCTTCAGCTCGAGCTCAGGGAGGTCTCCCAGCTTCCAGTAGTTCAAATCGAGGAAAAGAAAAACACTGCCCGCCTTTTTGGAGAGAGAGATTCCGCCGGCACAGTCCCATTCTCCGGTTCCAAAGCCCTGTTCCACACTGGCCAGGGGCGCTTTGGCCTGTCCGGTAACCTGAACCGAAGGCAGGAACCCGCTCTCCTTCCAGAGCCGGAGCCCGACATAGAGAAGCGGATCTCCTATCCCGAACTCCTGGACGTCGACCGGTTCGGAAAGGATGATCTGTCTTCCGCCCCGCCTGCCGCTGACCTGAGAATGCTCTGAGCCGCCGGAAGGAAGCATCCCCGCTCCGCTGTACGATATGTAGGGAGTGCTCTGGAAAATCAGCGGGAGATTGGCACTCAAGATGAAACCGCCTGCTGAAACGGTGATTCCGTTGAACAGGAAAAGCCCGATTGTCGTCTGATTGAATATGTAGCTGCCCGCGGCAAACTGGAGCGAGCCCGCATAGGAAAAAACACTGCCCGGAGCTGGAGAGGCAGCGGCCAGGAGCAAAAGGATGCCCGCGGCCGCTGCCAGCGCTCTCCTGCAATAAAATGTCCGGTGCTTTCTCTTCAAAACTTCAGCTTCCCACGCGGAGACGATTGGTCACCCGCTCCATGACTTTGAGCATCTCTTCCATCTCGCCGGCCACGTTTTCCATTCGCTCCTGGAGCTGATTCATGTCTTTTCTCATGTCTCTTCCCTGCATCAGCTCCTGGTTCTGGAACATCTCCTGCCATCTTTCCAGGTTCCCCTTCATCTGTTCGGCCATTTTGGCCATTCCCTCTCCCATGTGCTGCATGATCCGGTGCTGCTCCTGCATCCGACCCTGGAGCTTCTCCATCCTCTGCTCGAGATTCTGGACTATGTTCTGGGCGCGCTCCATGATCTGGGTCATCTGCTGCATCGCTTTCTGCAACCGGATCATCTGTTGCTGCTGTTGTTGTTGCTGCTGGGCCGCGTGCTGGGCGAATGTCGCCGTGATGAGGAGAGATAAAAAGGCTAAGGCCAAAATGCCCTTCAGCAATGATTTTTTGTGCTTCATTTGGACCTCCTTAGCACAAATTGGTGAAGAATGGAAAGCTCGAAACATCGATTTCCTTCCCACTCTTCCATCTCAACCACGACAATGGGCAAAAATCATGCCAATATGTAATTTATTTTTTATCAACAACATAACTGATATCCGGTTATCCATTGTTTAACAATTTTGTTTGATTCTCTACAATTCTGTCAATACGCGAAGAGTTTCAGCCTGGTTTCCGATCACAGCTGATGGCCGTAGTAAGGACAAAATCTCCGGCCTGGCTCGACAGGTGTTTTCGTCTCTTTCCGGGGACAGTTCGACTTGAGTCTCTCCCAAATTTTACTTTTTTTGATTCTCTTCCAGCTTAGTGTGGGTAAATTACCCCCACAAAATGGAAGAGAACCCTTTTTTTTGACTTGCGCCCTTCTCTCTGGTATAAGCAATAGTCTCAATATCCAGAACAAAACGAATGTCAGAGCGATACGAAAATCATTCTGATCCTGTCAACATCGCAAACCCGCATGAGAGAAGACTTTCTCTTCCGGGACAGGAAAAGGGAGGAATCCGTGCCCAGACGTAAAATTGGTGTTTTCGTCTTTTTTCTGATCGTTTTTCTGGCCGGACCGCTATTCGGTCAGGAAAAGGTGACAACTCCCAGAGACCATTTCGGCTTCAACGTCGGTGACGATTACCAGCTGGCCAACTACACACAGTTCGCCGCCTACCTGAAGAAGCTGGACCTGGAATCAGAAAGACTATCCCTGGTTGAGATCGGGCGGACCGCCGAAGGCCGGCCGATGCTCATGGCCATCATCACCTCTCCGGAAAATCACAAAAATCTCGACCGCTTCAAGGAGATCTCCCGCCGTCTGTGCATCGCTGAAGGACTCTCGGAAAAAGAAGCGCATTCTCTGGCCGCTGAGGGCCGGGCCGTTGTCTGGATCGACGGCGGGCTGCACGGCACAGAAGTCCTCGGAGCCCAGCACCTGATCGAGCTTGTCTACCAGATGACAGACCGGGACGACCCAGAGACACTCCGCATTCTCGACAACGTCATCCTTCTTGCGGTCTGCTCCAACCCTGATGGAATGGAGCTTGTCTCCAACTGGTATATGCGGGAACAGGACCCCCTGAAACGCTCAATGAGAGGCATTCCCCGCCTCTACCAGAAATATATCGGCCACGACAACAACCGCGATTTCTACATGGTCACCCAGCCGGAGACAGAGTCTATCTGCCGCGTGTTCTACCACGAGTGGTTCCCCCAGATTGTCTACAATCACCACCAGAGCGGTCCTGCCGGATGCGTCCTCTTCGCCCCTCCATTCCGAGACCCGTTCAATTACTACTTTGACCCGCTCGTTCCGCTGGGAATCGAACTTGTCGGCGCAGCCATGCACAGCCGCTTTGTCGCCGAGGACAAACCCGGAGCAACCATGAGGTCAGGAGCCCTGTATTCAATCTGGTGGAACGGAGGGCTGCGGACAACCGCTTATTTTCACAACATGATCGGGATTCTCACCGAAACCATCGGCAGCCCCACCCCGATTGAAATCCCTTTTATTCTGGAAAGACTGCTTCCGAAAAATGACCTTCCCTATCCTGTTCATCCCCAGAAATGGCATTTCCGCCAGTCGGTCGATTACTCGATCACTGCTGACCGCGCCATCCTCGACCTGGCCGCAAAACACCGCGAGGATTTCCTGCTCAATATTTACCGGATGGGGAGAAACTCCATCGAGCGCGGCAGCCGGGACCACTGGACCATCCAGCCCGGGAAACTCGCGGCAGTGAAAGAAGCCATTCAGAAAGACAAAGCGGCCATCACCGGCTCCGGCCGCCAGAGAGGTTACCCTCTGAAGTATCACGAGATGCTCCATGACTCTGCCTCCCGCGACCCCAGAGGCTACATTCTCCCCTCAGACCAGCCTGATTTTCTGACGGCGACCAAGTTCGCAAACGCTCTGATCAAAAACGGAGTTACGGTCCTCCGGGCGACCCGACCGTTTCAGGTGAACGAGAAGTCTTATCCATCCGGGTCTTATATAATCAAAACGGCTCAGGCCTTCCGTCCCCACATCCTGTCCATGTTCGAAGCCCAGGACCATCCCGATGACATCCCTTATCCGGGGGGAGCGCCCATCCCTCCCTACGACAATGCCGGCTGGACCCTGGCCTACCAGATGGGAGTGGAGTTTGACCGGATTCTCGATGGATTTGATGGCCCATTCGAACGGGTGGAAGAACTCATTCAGCCTCCTTCAGGAAGGCTGACGGGCACACAACAAGCTGCTGGCTTTCTTCTGGACCACCGGATCAACGACGCCTTCATTGCCACGAACCGCCTCCTGCGGAACGAGGAAGATGTTTACTGGCTGAGACAGCCCGTTCAGGTGGAGAATAAAAACTATCCAGCAGGGACAATATTCATCCAGGCGCAATCCTCCACTCTGGCCAGACTGGAAAAAATGGCAGCGGAAATCGGGTTAAACTTTGACGGCATCCCATCAAGGCCAACGGGCGAAGCCTTTCGGCTGCGGCCCCTGCGCATCGGGTTGTGGGACCGCTACGGCGGGTCGATGGATTCCGGCTGGCTGAGATGGATTCTGGAACAGTTTGAATTTGCTTTTGAAGTGGTCTATCCCCCTGGCCTGGACGCAGGGAATCTCTCCCGCCAGTTTGATGTCCTCATCTTCCCCTCTGGAGCCATCCCCGGCCAGGATTCCTCGGAAACCGACTGGTCCCGTTTCTTTTCTGAACCAGAACCGCAGGATATTCCTCAAGAATACAGGAACATGATGGGCAGGGTGTCCAGAGAAAAAACAATTCCCCAGCTTCTCGAGTTTCTCGAAGCCGGAGGAACCATTCTGGCCATCGGCAGCTCGACCAGTCTCGGCTACCATGCCGGGCTGCCCATGGCCAATCACCTCATGGAGATTTCCAGCGACGGAAAAGAAGTGCCTCTGCCCCGGGAAAAGTTCTTCGTGCCCGGCTCCATCCTCAGGGTTCGGGTCGACGCCTCCAACCCCCTGGCTTACGGTCTCTCAGAGCGGGCGGATGCTGTTTTCAACAACAGCCCTGTTTTCAGGTTCCTCCCTGAAGCGACCCTGAAGGGGCTCAAGCCTGTCGCCTGGTTTGACAGCAAAGACCCGCTCCGCAGCGGCTGGGCCTGGGGAAAACATTACCTGGAAGGGGGCATCGCCGTCGTCGAGGCCGATGTCGGCAAGGGCAAGCTCTTTCTTTTCGGGCCGGAAATCGCACGCCGCGCTCAACCTCACGGAACATTCAAACTCCTCTTCAACGGGATTTATTACGGCAGCTCCTCCCCGGTCAAACTCAACTGACTCTTTTCATTTCTAAAGGAGCGGTGGTATAATGGAGTAAGCTCAAGTCAGAAATCATGAGAAATGAAATGACCACAAGAATCTCATTTATGATGGTTCTTGTGTTTTTCTTTTCTTTTCTGGCCATGGAGCTCCCGGCTCATCCAGCTCGGGATTTTGAATCCAGAGAAATCTTCGAGCAAAAAAATAGAATCATCCGGCTCCTCCGGCCAGAAACCAAACAGAAGGTCGCGCTGGCCGCCCGCTCTTTCGAAGGAAAAATCGCCTCCATCACAGGCGATGTGGACTATCTTCAAACGGCGGCCATCGCCCTGGAAAGCCAGCTAAAAAGATTGTCGCCCGCGGAAACAGATGTCCTCTTTGCCCTGATGATGTTTGAGCTCTGGCAGGCTGAGGAAAAAGTCATCAAAGAAATCACAGATGAACTGCACCGGATAGACCAGGCCAAACAGATGCAAAGAGAATATCTGAAAAAAATCAAAGCAGAGAGAGAAACGAGAGGACGGGCTGGAGGAGGATTCCAGGAGCTGATGACAAAACTTCCTTCCAGCCTGACTGAGCCCGCAGAGACATCCGAAACACACCGACTGAAAGTCAAATATCCGAAGATGCCTCCGGTGTCCGCTCCCAAAAACCCGGAAAAACTCACCGCGTCCGAGCTGGATTATGAGCTGGTCGTGGTCCAGACCCTGCTCAGCAAACTCGAGGAGATTTCAGAAGAGCTTTCGCTGATCATTCAAACCCAGGTGGACCGACGGGCCGAAATATTGCAATCCCTCTCCCGCATCATGCGCAAAATATCCGGAACCGCAGATTCAGTGATTCAGAACATAAAATGATTCCGAGCGGAAGACAAGAATGAAAGAGAGACCAAAAAAGCTCCTCTCGGCAGGCTTTACCGCCATTTTTCTCTCCCTCCTCATCATTTCCGGCGCTGCAGGAGGCTTTGCTCAGGAGCTCAACAAAAAGGAAATCCTCGAGCAGCAATTCAGGATCAGAAAACAGCTCCATCCCTCAACCGGAAACAAAATCGAGCAATCTGTCAAGACCTTCGTCAGTCAGCTCCCCGGCGCAGAGATGGGCATTTTTTACGACCGGCTGACCTCGATGCTCATCCGAGAGCAGTTTCCGTCATTGACTGTGCAGGAAGCGAAAATCCTTGAATTTTTCGTCATCTGCCAGGCCGCCACCAACCTGGAAGACGACATCCGGCTGATTGCCCGCGAAATCGAGGCCATGAACCGCGCCAAGGATAAGCTGGAGGATTTGATCAAAATGACCAACCGATGGATCGAGAGGGAGACCCGGAAATCCTTCATGGAATCGAAAACTCCACCTGAAGAACTTCAGAAACGGGAAGAAACTCCACTCCTGAAGAAAGATGAGGGCTCATCCATCACCCCCCATTTGAAAGTGGAGTATCCCCGAATGCCTGAAATCAGCTACCCGGAGAACCTGGAAGAGATGGGGCTTCCTGAACTCGAGGTGGAACTGTACCGGCTCAAAGTCGCCCTGAATTCTCTCCATGAGCTCTCCAGATCCGGCATTCAGGCCCTGAACACAGTCAACGACCTCTGGAGAGAGTTGTTCCAAACCCTGTCCGCCATGAGCAGAACGGTTGCCGGCGTTCCAGATTCTCTCATCAGAGATATCAGATAAGGAATCGTGATTCCTTCGTCAGAAAAAGAGAGAGATTGCTGTGACCTGAGATTTATCTTGAGACTGCCTTGTCTTGAGCGAAATTTAATATGAACGCAATAAATAAAGTGACAACGTATGCGCGGCGCTGAGGCCGCCTCAAGCCCCCCCTTAGCGGAGGGGCGTCCCGTCGCCTTTTCCGACGGGACTGGTTCCCCGGGGTTAGGGGGCTGGGGTCGGCCTCGGCGTCGCGTATGGTTTGTCACATCCTCTATTGCGTTTGTATTAATCTCATTTGCGGGCTGACCTTACCGGAAGAACCAGCCGTGAGGAATAGCGGGCAGAATAGAAAATTTTCTGGGCTACTTTTTTAAATTCCACCGCGGCCAGAGGATCCTCTCCGGTGTTAGGATTCCGGTCGTACTTGGGAAAGTTGCTGCTCGAGACCTCGAGCCGGATTTGATGGCCTTTCCGGATGAAAACAGCAGTCGCTCCCAGGTCGATGGTCAGTTCATATACTTCGCCAGGTTTCAGTAATTCCGGGTTCTCTCTGGAATGCCTGAATCGGGCGCGGATTATGCCGTCTTCGATAATTCGAGCATAACCCTCAGGCCGGACCTCAACCAGCTTGGCTGTGAAATCGGTGTCTTCTCCTTCCGTAGATGCATACAGAATGACTTTAACTGGCCCGATTATTTCTATGTCTTTGGCCAGAGGTTCTGAAGTGAAGACAAGAACATCCTTGCGCTGCTCAACCGGGCGCTGGTCCTTGATACCAAGCTCATCAGGAAAAAAGTGGAAGTTGACTCCGCCTCTGGTCAGGACCGGGTTAAGAGGGTCAAAAACAAAGCTGTCAGAGGAGTCTCCTCTTTTCTTTTTGAGAGAGAGCTTTCCATCTCCAGCCAGGCTTGCTGCTCCCTTTTCGCTTTGAAGATACCAGTTCTGGTATATAACGTCATGAGGCGGCCAGGATTTTTCCTGCGTCCATTCATTTTTTCCCATGATGAAAATATCCACTGCCGGCTTATTCAGTAATCCGTTGTCAACGCCTTTGAGCCAATAGTCCATCCAGAACAGGGAGAGCGCCTGAACGCCGGGGACATCCATTGCCGCCTGAGGTCCGAAATCTTCCTCACCGACCTGAGTCTTTCCCGTCCATTGCTGGTCATGGTACCAGGGGCCAATGATGAGCTTCTGGAAAGGCTTTTGTTTTCTTAAAGCCCGGGACTTCTGGACTGTCTCATAAATTTCCAGTGTTCCCCGGTAAACCCAATCATTCAGACCAGTCAGGTGGAGAAGCGGAACATCCATTTTTTCATACTGGTCCTGGATTGACAGTTCTGATTGAAATTGCTTTTTGATTTCAGGATTGGTGAACATTTCCCAGATACCGCTTTTAACATTGATCGAAGCGGGAGCTTCCCGGAGGGGAGTATGTTGATAAAGATTAGCAAGGTTGACCTGGCGCAGATCTTTTCCCTCTGCGAACAGCGCCCAGGGAAGAGCGGCCATAAGATGAAGGGCACCGCCGGGATAGAGAAATGAATTCATATCTGCCACGGCGGAGATGTTGATGACTGTTTTCAGGGCAGGATGCCGGCTCATAGCCAGGATCAGGCCGCAGTAACCAAGGTAAGAAGGTCCCCAGATGCCGATCTTTCCATCACTCCAGTCCTGCTTCAGGATCCAGTCGAGTGTTTCAAGGCCGTCTTTTCTTTCGTAAACCAATGGGATGAAATCGCCTCCAGAACCAAATCTTCCCCGGGTATCCTGGATAACCACGGCATAACCATTGGCAGCAAGAAATTCTCCCAGAAGCAAACCCATATTTTCTTTTTTATAGGGAGTTCTGATGAGAACAACGGGAAATCTTCCTTCTTCCTGGGGAAGGTAGATATCCGTGGCAAGCCTGACTCCGTCAGACATGACGACTGCGACATTTGCTTCTTTGATATAAGGCTGGGCAGAATCAAAATTTGTCTCACTGGGGAGCGCAAGACATATAAAGATAAAAAGAAGGCTTAATGCTGAAGAAATGACGGTTCGAGTGGAATTGGGGCGCAATTTCATGAAAAACACCTCCAGAATATTTTGATTACTTATGCTAAACGAAAAAAGAATAAAAAAAGTTCTTTTTAAATATCAGATGTGTCTTTGAATCCTTAAATAAGTCCTGTTTTTTTCAGGAAAAAATAAGAGCGGGTGGGCCGGCCTGTCTTCTTCATGGATTGAGAGACCAGATGGCATAATTGAGAACGGCGGCAAAACTCACCCAGACGAGGTAAGGAACCAACAAGGCTCCGGCCAGCCTGGAAACTCTGAAGAACCTGACCATGGTCAGAAAAATGGCCACCCACAGAAAAACGATGTCCACAAAACCAAGAAAAGGAGATTTCAGGCCAAAGAACAGAATCGACCACATAACGTTGAGGACGAGCTGGATAGAAAACCAGAAAAGAGCGGTTCGAACTCCGGGAAAACGAAGGGTTTTTCCCCAGACAAGATACAGAGATATCCCCATCAGGACAAACAGCGTAATCCACACCGGGCTGAATACCCAGCTCGGAGGAGTGAAGGGAGGCTTCTGGAGCGAAGCATACCAGGTGGGAATGGCAGGAGATGTGAATAACGAGCCCAAAAATCCGGCCAGCTGACAGATGACGAGGCTCAGGATAAGCTTGGGTAAATTGGCCTTCATTGTTTTCATGGGTTCTCCTTCAACAGAATTTATATCCGCTTCAAAGGCACTCTCCAATTAAAAAAAGGAGGTGCTTCATATAGAAACCGCTTAACAACCGCTCAGCGAAAATCAACAGCCACCTTCATCACCACCTGAAATTCCCTGAATTTTCCATCTCTGACTGACCCTCTCTGCTCCAGAACCTGGAAAAAATGGACTTTTTCACCGGATTGGATGAATTTTTCCACTCCATCCTTGACGGCTTCTGAAAACCCCAGAGAGGAAGTCCCCACCACTTCTACCATCTTCAACATTGCATCTCTCCTTTCTGTAAAAAAACATGGCGTTTAATCCGCTTTTCACGGGAACCAGGAAAAAAGCGCTTGTCTTTCTCGCATATCGTTCGAGCTCCGGGTTCCCCGTAAATTTTTTCGACTCCTGCCCTCGAAGAAGTCAAGTTTAAAAAACTGAGGTAGACGAATTGGCTTTTGATTTCAGCGCCTCTCTGATCCGGGCCGTCGTCATGGGCAGCACATACAACCGGACGCCGATGGCATCGTGGACAGCGTTGGCAATCACGCCGCCCATCGTCGTGATGGCCGGCTCGCCGCACCCCTGGGCAGGCATTTCGGGATTGTCAACGAGAACGGTTTCGATCTCTGGCAGCCAGGAAAAGCGGGGAATTTCGTAAGTATCGAAATTCTCATCGAGAACCCTTCCTTCCCTGAACCGGATTTCTTCGGTGAGAGCATAGCCGAGTCCCATGACGATGCAGCCTTCGATCTGCATCCGCGTTCCCTCCGGATTGATCACTTCACCCGTGTCCTGGGCGCAGACCACACGCTTCA
>CAYZDV010000052.1:0-12826 GCA_964477275.1 uncultured Eubacteriales bacterium | reverse complement strand
ATCTTGCCGCATCTGCTTCGTTACAGGGCACTTGCGGTGGAAGGACCACAGCTGCGTGCCCTGTGCCTCGCATCTACGGCAACCTAAGACTCGTGAATAATCCAGGTTAGGAGGTCAGGATGGAAAAAGACAGACTGAAAATCGGAATCTACGAGCTAACGGGCTGCGCCGGTGACGCTCTCCTCATCCTCGACTGCGAAAAGGAGCTGGTGGACATCTTCCAGGCGGCCGACATCCAGTCCTTCCTGATGGCCAAGAGCGATAACATCGACGGCGAACTGGACGTGGCCCTGGTCGAAGGCTCGGTCTCCACGCAGCGGGAAATTGTGGAAATTGAGGATATCAGAAAAAGGGCCAAAGTGGTGGTGGCCATCGGCATCTGCGCCTGCTTTGGAGGAATCCAGGCTGTGTTCTCTGAAGAAAAGGAATGGGAAAAAAACTTCAGTGCGGTCTACGGGAAGACCAGGATGGCCCACACCCGGCCGGTCCGGTCCCGGCCCATCGATGCCTATATCAAGGTCGATTATTATCTTCCCGGCTGTCCCATCGGCAAAGAACAGTTCCTCTCCACGTTCAACCGGATCATCCGTGGGCATCCGCCGGAGCTCTACCGCTTCTCTGTCTGCATGGAATGCAAGTGGCACGATAACGACTGTCTTCTCAACAAGGGCCTTCCCTGTCTGGGCCCGGTCACCTCAGCCGGCTGCGGCGCGGTCTGCATCAACCACAACCTGCCCTGCGTCGGCTGCTGGGGTCCGCTGGCTGAAGGCAACTTCGCTTCCGAGTACCACCTTCTCAAAGAGAAGGGATTCGACGAGGACTTCATTCGCAAGAAAATGAGCATCTTCAGCGGCACAGGCATTGCCGACTTCCTGGAAAAACTCCGAGGAGAAAAGAAATGAAGAAAATCACGATCGACCACCTGGCCCGGGTTGAAGGGAACGGGGGAGTCACCGCCACCATCGACGGCAAGGTGGTGACGGATGTCAAGTTTGTCATCAACGAGGGCCCCCGCCTCGTGGAGAGGCTGGTTCTGGGCAAGACCCCTGAAGAAGACGTCAACATCGTCCCCCGCATCTGCGCCATCTGCACCCTTTCCCACAGATACGCCGCTCTCCGGGCCATGGAAAACGCCCTTTCCGTGAAGGTTCCGGCCAAGGTCTCTCTTTTCCGGGAGCTCATGCACGTGGGCGAGATGATCGAAAGCCATTCCCTCCATACTTATTACCTTGCCCTCCCCGATTATGTCGGATTTCCCAGCGCCATCGCCATGGCCTCCAAATTCGGTCTGGAGGTCAAGATCGCCCTGGAGATGAAGGAATTCGGTAACCATATCATGAAAACAGCGAGCGGCCGGTACATTCACGGCGAGAATCCGGTGATCGGCGGCTTCGGCAAATTCCCCTCCAGGGATGAGCTGGTCTGGATCAAGAGCCGGGCCATCCAGTTCATGCCGTTTGTTCTCAAGACGGTCAGCCTTTTCTGCGAGCTGGATTATCCTTCCGTCCCTGAAGAGGAGACCATCTATGCCTGCTGCAATCCGGAAAAGGGCCGCTACGGCTTCGCCGGAGACGAGATCATCCTCTCCACAGGGGAAAAAATCCCCAGGGATGATTATGAAAGACTGACCGGCGAATTCGTGGTCTCCCACTCTTACGCCAAACGCAGCCGGTACAACGGCAAGCCCTATTCGGTGGGAGCGCTGGCCAGGGTGAACAACCTCGGAGAACGGCTGAAAGGCGAAGCCGGCAAGATGCACACAAAATACTTCAACCGGCGCTGGAAAACAAATCCCCTTTTCAACAACGCGGCCCAGGCCCTGGAAATCTGCTACGCCTTCGAGAGAATTCCCGGGATCATCGATCAAATGCTGAAGCTCCCTGACCCGTCCCTGGTCAAATCCGCACAAAAAGAGGGAAGGGGGACGGGTATCGTCGAAGCTCCCCGCGGTCTTCTCATCCATTCCTATGAGATCAAGGACGGACTTGTCTCCCGTGCCGACATCATCACGCCCACGGCCCAGAATGCCGAAGATATCGAACGCTACTGCTTCATCGCCGCCCAGGCCCTCCTCCGCGAGGGCGAAGAGGACAAAATCAGGGACAGGATGGACCTGGTCGTCCGGGCCTTCGACCCCTGCATCAGTTGTTCGGCCCATATGGCCCGGGTCAGAAAAGCCCCGGCCGACAACTGGATGAAAAAACTGGCAGAAATCAAGGAAAACGGCTCCCCCATCTATGTCGGAGTGGGAAAAAGCAACCGCTCGGACGACGGCCTGGGCATCGCGCTCGCTCTCAAACTGAGGAAGCGCGGGCTCAGCGATGTCTGGCTGGAAGGGGAAATCGCGGAAAAGGAGTCGCCCTGGAGAAACGGCCTCGAGCGGCCTCTCGTTTTCATCGATGCTGTGGATTTCAAAGAGGAGCCCGGGAAAGTGGCTCTCATTCCGCTCCACTATGTCTTCTCCGACTCCGTCTTGAGCCACAGGCTCCTGCCCTTCCTTTCCAGCAGCATCAGCTATGACCATCTGAAAAACTCCTATGTGCTGGGCATTCAACCCCGGACAACGGAGGAGGGGTCGACAATCTCCCGGCCGGTCCGGCAGGCTCTCAATAAGGTGTTCAGACAAATCATAAGCGGAGACAGGTCTCCAGCAGAAACGAACCGCAGCAGAACAGGTAAATCATTTTGCCGCAACGGTGGGGAATAATTCCCCAGCCGTAAGATTCGTCCTTCTGAGGACGCCAGCCAGTAGTTTCCGGTGTTTTCATAACTTATTTTTTATCAATAACTTGTTTGCGGCCCGGCTGTGGCCTTCCCCCGCTCGGATATGGCACACGGATTGCAATAAGGTCTGGATGAGGACGCTCCGCATGACCGGGCACGAAAAACGAATACTCATCATCGACCCCGACGTGAGGGACAGAAAAGAGATGACGGCATTCCTGGAAAAGGAAAGCTACAGCGTTGAGACAGGCAAGGGACTGCCCGACGCCGTTCAGAAAATATCCGAAGGCGCTTTCAATTGCCTGATCATGGATGTCAACCTTCCGGAGATGAGAGGATACGAAGCGGTCAAGGTCATCAAGAGCATCGACCCCGAGATCAAGATCATCATGACCACCAGGAAAAACACGAAAAGCCTGGAGGCCAAGGTCAGGGAACAGGACATCTTTTTTTACTTCATCAAGTCCTTCGGAAAAGAGGAATTGAAACTGGCAATTCACAACGCCTTTCACAAATAAAGGAGGAAAAAATGGAAAAAAAAGAAAAAATCCTGGTCATCGACGATGACCCCGACTTCAGAGATGCGGTGACCCCGATTCTGGAGTCCGCGCTCTACGAGGTGGTGACAGCTTCGAATCCCGAAGATGCCAAGAAGAAAATCTTCTCCGATAAGCCGGACCTGATTCTTCTCGACATCATGATGGACAGCCTCTTTGACGGATTCTCTCTCTGTCATTCGATCAAAACGTCCAGAGAATTCAAAGAATTCAAGGACACTCCGATCATCTTCGTCTCCGCGGTGAAGGAGAAGACCGGATCGCGGTTTCAGTTCAAAGGGGAAGAACAGGGAATGGCCGGCCCCGACGATTACATCGATAAACCTGTCAAGCCCGAAGACCTCCTCTCCAGAATCGCGAGGCTGCTCCGGAAATGACGGCAGGGAAAAAGAGCTCGGAATTTCAAGCCATTCCAGAAACATATGAAGCGACACTGAGGGACTCGTTTCTCCTTCAGGTCGACAACATTCCTGGAGGAGAGAGCATAAAAAAATGCATTCAGTGCGGATCCTGCACCGGCTCCTGTCCGGTGAGCTACACCATGGATATCACGCCCCGGGAGGTTATCGCTCTCTTCCGGGCAGGTGACATTGAATCCATCCTCTCGGGCCGCACCATCTGGATCTGCGCCTCCTGTTACGCGTGCACCATCAGATGTCCTCAGGGTGTCCAGGTGACAGACATCCTGTATGCGTTGAAGCGGTTGGCCATCGAACAAAAAATCTTTCCCAGAAGGTTTCCGGTTTATTCTCTCTCCCGATCCTTCGTCCATCTTGCCAACCACTACGGCCGAAGCTATGAGCCCGGACTCATTGTCGCCTATTTTTTCAAGACAAATCCCTTCAAGCTCCTCAAACTCGTTCCTCTGTTCCTAAAGCTGCTGTATAAAGGGCGCATCGGGATTCTGCCCAGGAAAATCAGAGGAATAAGGGCGTTCTCCCGGATTCTCAGCGAGGCAGAAATCATGGAAATGGTGGTCCCCGTCAGGGAATCTCGAGAACTGCTTTGAATGCCGCCGGCTGGACTCGTGTGAGCGCAATAATAAAAATGTCAACAATTCATCTTTGACCCTTCAATCGCCCTCATAAGGAGACGGGAATGGAATACACATATTACCCCGGATGCAGCCTCGAAGCCTCGGCCAAAGGCTACGATGAATCATTCCGTTTTGTCTTTAAAACCCTGGGTCTCGAGCTGGTGGAACTCGAAGACTGGAATTGCTGTGGAGCCACCTATTACATGGCGACAAAGGAGACCATTTCCCTGGTCATTTCCGCTCGAAATCTGGCTCTGGCTGAAAAATACGGCCATGACCTGGTCTCACCCTGCAGCTCCTGCTACACCATTCTGTACAAAACCCATCGCATTCTCAAAGAAAACCGCATCATGAAGGCCAAAGTCGACCAGGCCCTGAGAAAGGCCAACCTCAAATACAATCTGAGCATAAAAGTCAGACACCCCCTCGAGGTCCTGGTCAATGATGTCGGCATTGAGAACATCGCCTCCAGGGCCCGGACCGGCCTGAATGGACTGAAAATTGCCCAGTATTACGGGTGTCAGATCGTGCGGCCTGACCGCGGCCTTGACGACAAGGAGAACCCGATGATGATGGATTCCCTCTTCGAGGCGCTGGGAGTCGAAAACGTCTACTTTCCGATGAAGGTTCGCTGCTGCGGGGGGATGCTCATGACCACTTATCCGGATGTTGCCCTGGAACTCAACAAGAAAATCCTGGAATGCGCCGAGGCGAACGGAGCCGACCTTATTCTGACCACCTGCCCGCTGTGCCAGATCAACCTGGAGGCTTACCAGGACAAAATCAACAGGAAGTTCAAAACTCATTTTCAGCTTCCGGTCATGTTTTTCACCCAGGCCCTGGGCCTTGCCTTAGGAGGGAGTCCAAAAGAACTGGGTATTCAGCGAAGTCTCATTCCTTTCGATCTCAAAGAATACAAACCGGAGGAAAGACGATGAAAGATAACGATTTAAAAATCGGGGTCTACATCTGTCACTGCGGCACAAACATCGAGGGGACTGTGGATGTGGAAAAGGTCAGGGACAGCGTTGTCAGCGCTCCTCATGTGGTCGTCTCCCGGGACTACAAGTTTATGTGCTCCGAGCCAGGTCAAGAACTGATCATTAAGGACATCGACGAGAAAGGGCTCAACCGCATCGTCGTTGCCTCCTGCTCCCCCCTGATGCATGAGCGGACCTTCAGGAACGCCTGTAAGAAGGCCGGCATGAACCGGTATCTCTTCCAGATGGTCAACATTCGAGAGCACTGCTCCTGGGTCCATAAAGACCGCCAATCGGCGACGGAAAAGGCCTCGGCTCTGGTCAAGGCCGCCATCCGTCGCGTCGTTCATCAAGAGCCGCTGGAAACGGTCCGCGTCACAATCAACCCTGACACGCTCATCGTTGGAGGAGGAATCGCCGGCATCCAGGCCGCACTGGAAATCGCAGAATCCGGGAACAAAGTCTATCTCGTCGAGCGGGACTCCACGATCGGCGGAAAAATGGCAAAACTCGACAAAACTTTCCCCACTCTGGATTGCTCCGCCTGCATCCTCACTCCCAAGATGGTTTCTGTGGCTCAACATGAAAATATCGAACTTTACAGCTACAGCGAAATCGAAGAGGTGAGCGGCTCCCTGGGAAACTTCATGGTCAGGGTCCGGAAAAAGGCCCGCTACGTGACCGACCAGTGCAAGTCCTGCGGCGATTGCTCTGAAGTGTGCCCGGTGAAGGTCCCCAACCCGTTTGAAGAGAATCAAGCACCGAGGTCAGCCATATACAAGGCCTTCCCTCAAGCCATCCCCAACACCTACGTCATTGATAAAGAAGGCCAGCCGCCCTGCAGGGAGACCTGTCCCATCGGCCAGGAAGCGGCAGGATACATCGCGCTCATCGCTCAACGAAAATTCGCCGAGGCGGCGCGTCTGATCCGTCAGCAGAACCCTCTTCCCATCGTCTGCGGCCGGGTGTGCTACCACCCCTGCGAAACGGAATGCAACAGGCAGTTTGTGGAGGAGCCTCTGGCCATAAAGAATCTCAAGCGCTTCGTCATCGACTGGGAGATGAGAAACGACGGACCGCAGCCTCCAGAGATCGAAAAAAGAAGGCCGGAAAAAGTCGCCATCATCGGCTCGGGGCCTTCGGGGCTGACCTGCGCCCATGACCTCGCTTTGAAAGGGTACAATCCCGTGATATTCGAAAAACTCCCTGTGGCCGGCGGGATGCTCGCTGCGGGAATTCCGGAATACCGCCTGCCCAGGAAGCTCCTCAATTATGAGGTCGATTTTATCAAAAAGATGGGCGTGACCATCAAGACGGGAACGGCCCTGGGAAAGGATATTTCATTAAATGCCCTTCTCAAACAGGGATATCAGGCGGTCTACATCGCCACAGGCGCCCACAAAAGCCTGAAAATGAAAATTCCCGGCGAGGAGGCCTTCGAAGGTGTCTACCACGGCGTCGACTATCTCCGCAACATCAACCTCGGAAAGCCGCAGCCCACAGGGAAAAAAGTGGCCATCGTCGGAGGCGGCAACACGGCCATCGACGCCGCCCGCACCGCTCTTCGCTGCGGAGCCAAAGAAGTGACCATTCTCTACCGCCGGACCCGCAAAGAAATGCCTGCAGAAGAGTATGAGATTCAGGCGGCGGAAGAAGAAGGAGTCAAAATCCAATACCTGATTGCCCCTGTGGAAGTCCTGGGAAAATCGGGTAAGGTCGCCGCCCTTAAATGCATAAAAATGGAGCTGGGCGAGCCGGACTCCAGCGGACGCCGCCGCCCCATCCCGGTGGAGGGCAGCGAGCATGAGCTCGCATTTGACATGACGATCATTGCCGTCAGCCAGTCTCCTGAAATCGATTTTGTCAGCCCCAAAGACTCCCTGGAGCTGACCAAATGGAACACTATTCAGGCCAACCCGGAGACTCTGGAGACCAGCATCAAAGGCGTTTTTGCGGGCGGAGACGCAGTCCATGGACCGGCCACGGTCATCGCTGCCATGAGCGACGGCAAAAGGGCTGCCGAAGCCATCGACAAGTATCTGAACGGAGAGACCCTGAAAGACTTCCTCTCTCCCAGGCCCAGGACGCTTCCGGGGAGAGACGCAAACTGCCGTCCCCACAGGTATGCTCCTCGTTTCAAAGAGACACCAAGAATCTCCCGCACAAAGATGCCGGAGAGGGACCCCGAGGTGAGAAAGAATGACTTTGAAGAGGTTGAACTGGGATTTTCCGAAGAAGAGGCGCTCCAGGAAGCCTCGCGCTGCTTGAAATGCGGGCTTTGCGTCGAGTGCCACGAATGCGAGCGGGTCTGTGAATCCAGCGCTGTGAAGCACGACATGAAGGATGAAATCGTGGAGCTCAACGTGGGACAGGTTCTCATCACCACCGGATACACCACCCTCAATTCCGGTGCCCTGGCCCCCTACGGATACGGCATGTATGATGAGGTCTACACCAGCCTCGAATTTGAAAGAATCGTCAACTCCACGGGTCCGACTCAGGGAAGAATTGTGATGAAAAACGGGAAAGAGCCCGGCGCGATCGGCATCATCCACTGCGTGGGCTCGCGGGATATCAACTACCATCCTTACTGCTCGCGCGTTTGCTGCATGTATGCTCTCAAGTTCGCTCACCTCATCAAAGACAGGACCGACGCCGATGTCTACCAGTTTTATATCGACATGCGTGCCTTCGGAAAAGGGTATGAGGAATTCTACTCGCGAATACTGGATGAGGAAGTGAACGTGATCAGAGGAAAAGTGGCGGAGGTCATCAAGCCCGTCCTGTCCTCCAACGGCGCTCGCCCCCTTCTCATTCACTGTGAAGACACTCTGACCAAAAAGTTCAGAGAAATTCCCGTGGATATGGTCGTCCTCTGCAACGCCATGGAGCCCCAGCCTGATGCAGAAAAAATGGCGCGTCTTTTCTCCATCAGCCGGAGCCCGGATGGATTCTTCCTCGAAAAACACCCCAAGCTGGACCCGACAGCAACCGCCACCGATGGAATCTACATCGCAGGCTGCTGTCAGGGCCCCAAGGACATCCCGGATACCGTCGCTCAAGCGAGCTCGGCTGCCGCCCGCATCCTGGCCTATATAGCCAAGCGCGAGGTCGAGATCGAGCCCCTTCAAGCCTACATCGACCCGGAACTCTGCGCCGGCTGCCGTCTCTGCAACGCCCTCTGTCCTTACGGCGCCATTTCCTTTGACAGCACAGATAACGTCTCCAGGGTCAACGAGGCCCTCTGCAAGGGCTGCGGCACCTGTGTCGCCGCCTGCCCCTCTTCCGCGTCCCGGGCCAAGCAATTCTCTGATGAACAAATCTTCGCTGAAATCGAGGGGATTCTGGAGTAAAATGACATGACGGAATGAGGAGAAACATGGTGAGAAAAAAGCCTCTCATCCTGATCATCGACGATGAAGAGTCCATGCGGGACTCCTGCACGCAGATCCTGACCAGGGGCGGCTACCGGACGGAGACGGCCGAGAACGGGGCCCGCGGCCTGGAAAAAATCAAAGAGCTAAAGCCCGACCTGGTGCTGATTGACCTCAAAATGCCCGGAATCGGCGGCATGGAGGTCCTCGAAAAAACCAGGGAAATCGACCCTCACATCATTTCGGTGGTCATCACCGGCTATGCAACGGTCGAATCCGCGGTGGAAGCGATGAAAATCGGTGCTTACGACTTTCTACCCAAGCCGTTCACGCCCGACCAGCTGCGGATCATCATCCAGCGCGGACTGGAGCGGCGTAAGCTCTTGGAGGAGACCGAATCCCTGCGCCGGGAGAAGAAACTGATGGAGGAGAACTTCATCACCATGGTTTCCCATCAGATGCGCAGCCCGCTGGTGGCCATCATGCAGTATTTCGAAGTGATTCTGGCCGGGATGGCCGGCCAGGTTCCGGAAAAAACGATGGAGATCATCCACAAATCCCGGCTCCGGCTGGAAGGGCTCCTCAACCTGATCAACGACTGGCTGGATACGGCCAGGCTGGACAGCGGCCAGATCGCCGACAGGCTCAAACCCACCTCGCTCAAAAAGGTCATCAGCAAGGTCATGGATAGCCTCCGGCCCCTGACCCGGGAGGACAGCATTTCCCTGGAATTCGGCTCCTGCAGCGAAAACGACCTGGTCCAGGGAGACGAGGCTTCCCTGGAGCAGGTCTTCTCCAACCTCATCTCCAACGCCATCCTTTACAACACGCCGAACGGAAAAGTCACCATCCACATCAAAGAGAACGGGGAGTTCATGGCCACAGAAGTCCAGGATACAGGAATCGGAATCGCTCCCGAGCACATTCCTCTCCTTTTCGACCAGTTCTTCCGGGTCAAAAGAGGAGAAGACAGAAAGGTCAAAGGGAGCGGGCTTGGCCTTTCCATCGCCAGCAAAATCGTCGATGCCCACGGCGGTTCCATCCAGGTCTCCAGCGAACCGGGCAAAGGAAGCACCTTCACCGTTCTTCTGCCCAGGCCAGAAAATACCGGCTGAGCCCGGGACGATTCTCCCTTCTCTCCCCTGCAGTCCATCGGCGCCTGCGCTGCACTGAGGTGATCACTTTGATCTCACTCATAGCACTCCTTTGGCTTAATTATAGTCATATGACTAGAAATATGACTACAACTTATTTTGAGGTCTATGAGTGTCCGGTCGAAATGGGGGCTACTTCACCCGCTCTCCTCTCCAATGAGGGCAGGGCAGCGGCAAAGTCCATAAAATCCCATGGCCGCCTTCGCCGGCGCCTTTCCTGTCATTCCTACAGCGCCTTTCTCTTAATGAATTTAAGCGAGGGGTTTGAATCCTGATGTCATTCCGGGCTTGACCCGGAATCCAGAATAATAAATCCTGGATTCCTGCCTACGCAGGAATGACAAAAAGAGGACTTTGACGCAGTCCTTCGGATGAGGAGTGGCGTGACAACAAGGCGCTTTTTTATTAAGATGAAATCTTTCAATGAACCATGAGCCGGAAGAAAAGAGAACAGACTCCGCATCCAGGGGGCGGACGCCGGTGAAAACGCTTGTCCTGGGCCTGGGAAACGAGCTCTTTGGAGATGACGGCGTGGGCATCCATGTGGTCCGGGCCCTGCGAAAGGAGCTGGAAGGCCTGGAGGAGAAAAAACCCCGGCTGAGCGGGGCCGTCTTCGAAGAGTGCTCTGTTTCCGGGCTGGCCCTTCTGGATGTCATCGCCGGTTATGAGGCGCTCATCATCGTGGATACCATCAAAAAATCGCGGCCGAAGACGGGAAAAATCCGGATTCTGGAGCAGAAAGACCTCCGCCATATTCCGGGCCCCTCACCCCATTATGTCTCCGTTCCCCAGTGCCTGGAAATCGGGAAAAAGCTGGGTCTTGAGGTGCCATCGCGGATCAAAATCGTGGCTGTCGAGGCCAGAAACATGTACAATCTGGGAGAGGGGCTGAGCGAGGAAATGGCCAGAGCCATCCCGGCCGTCATCGAGAGAGTGAAAGACATTTTAAACGAGATGAAATGAAGTTTCCGCCGAAGAGAAAAGAGGTTCTCGTCCTCCAGGAGCTTCTGGGCTCCAACACAAAAATCGCGGCCGAGATCCGGAAGAAGCTCGAAGAAAAAGGAATCTTAACCGTGAACATCCTCGGCTCGCCTGGAGCGGGCAAAACTTCGCTTTTGGAAAAAATTGCCGAGCAAATAAAACCCCATCACAAAATGGGCGTTATCGAAGGAGATATCGAGACAGAAAGGGATGCCGAGAGAATAAGGGCCAAAGGCATTCCAGCCTGGCAGATCATCACTGGAGGAGCCTGCCATCTCGAGGCCAAGATGGTGGGCAAAGTCTTTTCTGAAATCCCGGCCGACCTGGATTTCCTGTTCATCGAGAACGTGGGAAACCTTGTCTGCCCGGCAAGCTATGATCTGGGAGAGACCATCCGCTGCGTGCTCCTCTCCAGTCCTGAAGGAGACGACAAGCCCAAAAAATACCCCAAAGCTTTCACCACATCCGACTGCCTGGTCATCGCCAAATCCGACCTCATTCCAGTCTTGCCCTTTAATCTGGAAAACGCTAAAAAGGAGGCACTGGAAATAAATCCCAAGCTCGAAATTTTTGTCACTTCAGCCCTCAAGAGTACAGGGATCGGCGAATTGACCGAGTATTTCCTTTCCGCCCTAAGTCAACTGCGGCAAAAGAATGCATGAGCTTTCGATCGTTGCCAATCTCTTCGAAATCCTAGAAGACCAGGCCAGAGAAAATAAAGCCAAAAAAATTCTCTCCGTCCAGCTCAAGGTAGGGCTCCTCTCAGGTGTTGTCCCTGAATTCCTGGAGACCGCTTTTGATGTCTACAAAAAAGAGACGATTGCTTCAGAGGCCAGATTGAACATAGAAACGGTTCCGCTTAAAATTCAATGTCAGCATTGCGGTGCAGAGATGGTCAAGGATGAATTTGTTTTCGTCTGCAGCTCCTGCGGTTCCAGTGAGTTGAAAACTGTGGCGGGCACTGAGCTTTTTATTGAGAGAATCGAAATTGAAGTTTGAGATAAAAAGAAGCAGAGAGTTTTGTTCTTAAGTTCTTTCTCTGAAGGGAAATCCGATTTTCAAGGTCACGATCATGTTGCTGGCTAGTTTCTTGGATTCCTGCACCACCCCCACACGCACTGCCTGGTGAGCGCGGAAAGGATGAGGATGGCTGGTTCTTTCGTGTCACTGCCTTTGACAACGGCCTCATCGCCGAGTTCTTCAGGCAAGAACTGTCTCAATAAGAATTTCATTTTCAGCTGTGCTGGCTGGGTGAGCATCTTTGTCATCATTTTCCCATTCAACCATCAAGCAGGCCTCGGCCGGGGCGCTCCAAAAACCGGACGTTGATGACGGCCTTGCCACCCAGTTTTTCTGCCTGAACGACAACTCACGTCCAAAAGGGAACTCATATATTCAAGGGGAGTTATGATATAATGGGAAAAATGAAAATACCGGCTAAGAAGCGGCTCTTTTGGTACCTCAAGGATGGGCAAGATTTTGACCTCGATAATCCATTCCATGTGGATATGTATGTCCAACAGGTTCTTTCTCAGGGAAGAGTTGAGGACATCAGGGAGATGCTGAAAGTTCTTTCGCCTGAGTCTTTTCTTGCGTGCTTCGGCCGGATCAAGAAATATTTGCCTAAGGAAGTCAGAAAATTTTGGGAGGACGGGCTTGGAAGTGCTGGCGGACATCCAAAAGGAAATCCTCACTTATCTTAGGGATATTCCTGAGCTTGAGGCCTTCTATCTGACCGGAGGAACGGCTCTATCCAGGTTCTACCTTGGTCATCGAAAAAGCAACGACCTGGATTTTTTCACCTCTGAAGAAGAGCTCATCCAGCCCTTCAGCCTCAAAATCGAAGAGGCCCTCAAAAAAGCAGGGTTCGATGTCGACCGAAAGCGAGGATTCCGTTCATTTGTTGAATTAGCTGTGAGCGCACACTCAGAATCGACAATTGTTCACCTTGGTCTCGATTCTCCCTATAGGCTTGACTCGGTAATCATGGCCGAAGAATTCCCCGGATTAAGAATTGACA
>CAYZDV010000051.1:0-12932 GCA_964477275.1 uncultured Eubacteriales bacterium | reverse complement strand
CTTACCACTGGAGCGTCATCGGCTGGATGGATGACCTGAAACGAATCACCAAAAACGACCTCAGCGAATTCAACAGGACCTACTACACGCCCAAAAATGCTGTGGCTGTCTACGTCGGTGAGTTTGAGCCCAAAACCATTATTACACTGGCCGAGAAGTATTTTGGCCGCGTTCCAAAGGGGCCCGACATCGAGCCCATCAGGACCTATGAGCCTCCCCAGCACTGCGAGAAAAGGCTTTACGGTGAGGGGCCGGCTGCCTCCAGGGTGACCATGATGTTCCACATTCCGCCCGACGGTCATCCCGACAACCACGCCTTATCCCTCCTGGCTGGAATTCTCTCCGGAGACACAGGAAGGCTGTACAAAAGCCTGGTCAAAGAAAAAGACATGGCCACCCGCGTTTTTGCTAACTCCAGCCCCATGTGGTATGCCGGCGCTTTCACTTTTTCCGGATATCCCAAGACAGAGAAGAAAATCAGTCCCCAGGAGCTGGAGAAAGAAATCTGGGCTGAAATCGAAAAAGTCCAGACAGAGGGCGTCACCGCTGAAGAGCTTCAGAAGGCCAAGAATCGCTCGGAAGCCTCATTCCTGAGACGCATGCAGAGGTCGGAGTTTATCGCCATGATTCTCGGACGATCGGAACTCAACAGAGGATGGCGGACCCTCCAGGCAGACCTCGAGGAATTGAAAAAGGTGACCGAGGAGGAAATTAAAAAAGTCGCTTCCACCTACTTTGCAAAGGACAACGCCACCATCGCCATCTACACCCGAAGCATGGGGCAATCCAGAAAAGGAGGGGAATGATGAAAAAAGCATGGAGTTTGTTTTTCAGCATTGTCGTTTTATCTATCGTCCCGCTCGTTTCCGGGCAGGTTGAAAGGCCCGAGGACCTGAAATTCCCTCAGTTGACATATGAGCCGCCCCATCCCCGAGACTGCCGCGTGACCTTTTCGAGAGGAATGGCCGGCTATGTCATGGAAGACCATTTTCTGCCTCTCGTTGAAATCAGAGCTTACATCAACTACGGCAGCCTCTCCGAGCCCATGGAGAAGAAAGGCATGGCCAGTGTTTTCCAGGGAACCCTGATCAAGGGCGGGACAAAGACCCGCGAAGGCGAGGCCATCGAGGAAAGAATTGATTTTCTCGGCGGCTCTCTGAGTTTTTTTGTCTCCCAGAATTATTCCGCCCTCTATCTCTTTGTCCTGAAAAAGGACCTGGATGAAGGGCTCTCCCTTTTCTTCGATGTCCTGATGAACCCGGAGTTCAGGGAAGAAAGCCTCAATATCACCAAGGGACGGCTCATCGAAGATCTCAAACAGGCCAACGACTATCCCAACGCCATCCTTTCCAGGGAATTCGACCGGCTCATCTACGGAGAGCATCCCCTGACTTACCAGCCGACAAAGGCCACTATCGAGAGTGTCACCCGGGAAGACCTCAAAGCCCTCCACGCGAAACATTTCTTCCCCGGGAATATCATGATGACCGCTGCCGGCGATTTCGACAAAAAAACCCTTGTCCAAAAAATCAATAAAGCCATCAGCGGCTGGGACAATAAAAAGCTCGCTCTTCCCGAATTTTCCAAGCAGTTTCCTTCCCTCGAACCCGGCGTGTATTTCATCCAGAAGAAGATCAATCAGGGCTACATCAGCATCGGACATCTCGGAATCGAGGAGACCAGCCCGGATTATTTTTCCGCCCAGGTCATGAATTTCATCCTCGGCGCCGGCAGCTTCACCTCGCGCATCGTGACCAAAGTCCGTTCGGACGAGGGCCTGGCCTACAGCACCGGAAGCCGCTTCTCCTATCTCTGGGGCTTCCCGGGGACATTTTACGGATTTGTCCAGACCAAATCCGAAACCGTTGGCTATGCCATCTCCCTGATTTTGAAGGAATTTGAAAGAATCCGGAAAGAACCTGTTTCCGATGAGGAGATGGAAACCGCCATCAATTACTTCATCGAGAGCTTTCCCAACTCCTTCACCGACTCCATGACCACCATGAGCACATTTGCCATCAACGAAATGCGGGGCCGGCCGATGGATTATTACCAGACTTACCGGGATAACATCAAAAGCGTCACCAAGGAAAAAGTGCTGGAAGTGGCCAGGAAATACATCCATCCGGAAAAAATGGCCATCATGATCGTCGGAGACTGGGAACCGTGCGACAGCGGTTCGGATAAGTTCTCCGGCCCGCTGGAGAAGCTGGGAAAAGTCACCCGAATCAGCTTGAAAGATCCGCTCTCCGGAGAAGAGATCAAACAACCTTAACAAGAGAAATTGGGGACTGTCCCCAATTTCTTTACTTCTGTTTTTCTGGCATGAAGATTTTCTCTCTGTACAAGGATTTCTTCCGGTTTCTGGAGAGAATCTCTTCTGGATCGAGCCAGTGGGAAGACTACATCACCCATTATTTCCATCTCCATCAAGAATTCCTTGAGGATTATTTCTCCTGTTTTCCCCGGGTGAGTCTTCCGAATTTGAGGCAGAGGGTAGAAAAAATCAAGGCTTCAGACTACTCCTGGCTGAAACATCTTGTCTCTATCTGCCCACCAGAGGAGATCATCAAAAAAGCCTACGGGCGGTGCAGACGTTTCTTTCCCGCTGGCCACGAGCCGGAAGTTTACCTCTTCATCGGTTTCTTCAGCCCGGATGCCTTCGTCATGGACCATCAGGGCCAGCCCGTGATCTGTTTCGGCCTTGAACGATTCAGGGATTTCAGGCTCCTGAAAATCCTCTTTGCCCATGAATTCGCCCATTTCCTGCTCAACTTGAACAAGGGAGAAGTCCCGGAAAGCAAAAGAGCCAAATGGCTTTTGATCTCTGAGGGAATCGGGACATATTTTTCTTTTCTCGCCTTTCCTGAACGCACGCTGCCTGACCACCTGCTTCTCGGGCGGGATATTTTCAACTGGTGTCAGGACCACGAGGACGATTTGAGGCGAATCTTCTCTTCAAAAAAGTTCACTCAGGAAGAGCTCATCGAGATCTTCCGGATGGGGAAAAAAGAGCTGGGAATCCCTCCCAGGGCTGGAAAATACCTTGGCTTTCAAGCCGTTAAAAGATCCATGGAGACGGAAAAGCAAAGGCCAGTGGATGCGCTTTTCTCGGATAAGCTCGCGTTTCTATCCCTCAATTTATAGGAAAAATCACTCAGGCAGAGCTTTTGGGCCTCTGCTTTCTTTTTCGACTGTCGAGGATTTCTTCGATGACGAGGCGGTTCAAGGCAGCTTGAGCCATATTCTTCAAACTGGGATCCTCAAACATTTCCTCGGCCTTGCCAAAAAGGATAAAGGCTTTCTTCCTCTCTTCTATCTTTTCATATTCATGTCCGAGCTCGTAGGCGACCCAGGGATTGCGGGTTTCCTCCAAAAGCTGCTCCATGCAGGTGATGACCTTTTTAGGGATTAAAAGTTGACGGCACTCCTCTATTCGTTTGGTGATTTCTTTTTTGGAATCCTTTCTCATCTCGCCTTCAACCCGAGCTGTTTTTCTGAATGTGATTCACCGCTCCTGTGCCCGGCCATGACTTCTCGTCTCATTCGTCTGAATTCATAATACAGGAAAAGTATGATACCAAAATCTGAGATTCTGGAAAAGGCATCTCTCTTGCGGCGCAAAGTCCGTGTGAAGGACGAGCGGGCTCGGCTCCTCAAGGCGAAGACGGGAGGAGAGCGAGGACTGAACCGGGCGGCTTTGCCTCGCCGGGGCAAAAAGCCGAGCGTGACTTTAAGCGAACTTCCTCTCTGGCCATGTATTCCTCTGTTTTCAACTTTCAGTCCCAGACACCGGGGAAAAGCTTTTTCAGAATAGAGACCGATTCAGGATAGAGTTCATCGATGGTGATGTACCGCCATTCCGCATGTTGAATCTTCCACTGGCCTGAGCACTTGTCCAGGTTGATCGTCAAACGGTAATTCTCGGTAGAAAACCTGACCAGTTTTCGGAAGACTGTAGCGGCTCCGGAAGAAAGCGCCACCTCAGACTCCACTATGGCCTGAGGTATGTTCAGTTTTTCAATCCTGGAACTCAGCAGGTGAACGACAATTCCCTGGTACTGCCTGAAGTAATCGTTGACCATCTCCTTCGTCTGCCATCTGTTACGCCCCTCAAAATCCGAATAATCTTCAGCCAGATGAACCATGATTCCCTCGATGTTTTTCTCCTCGGCGCAGCGCCCGATTTCCTCCATGAATTTCAGAATGAGCTCTTCTTCTGTCTTCTCCCTGCAGACAGTAAAAAATATAATCAGAAGAGAAAGAACAAGGCAGTTAAGAGATTTTTCAAAGAGAGCGTTCCTTTTCATGCCCTTCAATTTCCCCGATTTCCCGCGCTTCATGAATAATCAGAGTCAACGCATTATAACCTGAATGCGATCAGTTCGGCAAAGCTTTTTCCGTTGCTGTCAACATTTGCAAATCCATTTTGAAAATTGACCGGAGGAATAGAAAAAAGGAGGTGGCTGATCACCAAAAGTCTCTTACAGTGTAAACCCGTAAGAGAACTTGATCAGGAAGACGTTATGAGGTGGAAGAGCGAATAAATTTTCCATGTCATTCCCGAAGGAAAAATCACCGTTTGGTAAAATGTCAGTTCTTCCCTGTGACCAGACCAGGTACACCGTCGAGCCGGGCTTGTATTCCCACCTGATGACCAGGTTGGAGCGAAACTGGAGGAAGCTGAAGTTCGGGTTTCCGAAATGATAGTCGACGCTGCCGTCCTTGTTCTCATCGACGGCGTACTTTTCCTCAACCGGGTCATAGCTGAGCACCTGCTCCGGGTAGAGTAAAAACCGATCCCGGTATTCTTCTGCCCGGGGATTATGAATGTGCTTGAAATCGCTGTAGCTGCCGGCTGAGATGAACGGCTGCCCGTAGAACTGGATGGAAAGGTCAGGAGTGAGGCTCAGGTTCAGACGCAGAGAGGCGGCAAAAGTTTTCTGTTCGATGCTGGCGAAAACATATCTGTTTTCTTCATCCCGGCTGCGCTGGCAAACGTACTGAAGTTCCTGTCTGTTCAACGAGTAGGAAGGCTGAATCGATAGGGACAGGGCACTGGTGGGATTGGAGATGAGTCCAAAGCTGTAATTCTTGAAGAACGAATCGCTGCGGTCGGAGGAGCTCATGTTCCAGGACAGGTGGAAGCGCAGCTTTTTCCTGCTGTCTGTCTCCAGGAAATTCCAGATATTCCACCGGCCATCCCAGCGCATGGAAGGTCCGCCCCGGAGAACACTCGTGGATAAGCTTTCGCCGTTGCGGTTAAATCCCACACTGAAGGTCCAGTAATTCTTGAGCTGGGCATTGAAGTAGACATTTCCTCCGTCGAATATGTTGGTGCCGCTGAAATCCCATCCTTTCCACTGATTGAAGCCGATATTGAGACGGCGGAAAATGCTGAACGGCTGCCAGATCCTGTAGCCGGCCCAGACAAATTCCATGATCTTATCGGCGCTCCGCAGATAACCCATATCGTTCAATTCCAGGCCCGGAGAACGCCAGGTCACTCCGCCGGAGAACTGAAAATGACCGCTGCCCATTTTTCCCAGGATGAGCGACCCGCCGTGACCGAACAGGGAAGTCCGCAAGGGATCCAGAAAAACATGGCTGGCGTCCGGCCGCTGATAATACCGCAAGGGCGACATCTGCGTCCGGAGAAGGGCCCCGGGCGAGCCCTGAACCAGGCTGAAGACAGCGTTGGCCTGGACAAAATAGGTTCTCTCTTTCCACCGGTGATAAAAATCCACTCCCCCGCTGTAAGCGCTATCATGGAGGAACTCCAGTTCCGTAGTCTGGATATTCCGGTTGGTGGCGGTGACCATGGCCCCGACAAGAGTGTCTCCCTCGCGATAATCCTTCTGAAGCCTGAGTCCGAAGTAGTTGGTCAGGGGCTCTACGGCTTCCTCCCTGGACTGTCCCTGAAAACTGATGGTGGCTTTTTCTTCTGCAGTGATGCCCTCGATGAGACCTATTGACAATCCATTCTTTGTCTTTCCGGTGAGCTTGAAAGCGCCGATGATGGAGGTGTTCTGGGGCATATCCGCATATTCATCTTCTCCTGTCTGGGGAAAATGACCGGGCTGCCGTCCGATCCGCCGGGAATAGAAGAGAGTATCGCTGGAGAAATCGCCGTCTCCCAGCATGATCCTGAAACTGAGGATGTTGCGGCCTTCAATGAAAAAGGGCCGTTTTTCCACATAATAGGTCTCAAAAGCGGTGAGGTTCACCACAGAGGGGTCGGCTTCCACCTGTCCGAAATCGGGATTAATGGTGAAGTCCAGAGTCAGATCACTGCTGACCCCGAACTTCCCGTCCAGCCCGCTCATGAGACGGCTTGCCTTCCCTGTTGCAAACGGGTTTCCCGGCTCAGCCGCAAATCTCTCCACGCGGCCCACAGCGTAAGGGTAAAGCTCAACCTGTCGGGCGGATTTGATGTCCTCCAATCCGTGGAGCTCACCGAAAGCATGCACCCAGCCGGCGGCATCCTTGGGAATGAACTGCCAGTGGGAGTTCTCTCTCTTGCGGAATAAATGCCGGGTGACCTGAAGACCCCAGATCGAATTCTCTTTTTTTCCGAACCGCAGCTGGGAAAGAGGAATTCTCATCTCGGCAGTCCAGCTTTCCCCGTCGATGCCTGTTTCGACATGCCAGATAGGATCCCAGTTGGAGTCGCTGTTCTCTCCGTCCCCGGAAACGAATTCATCGCACTTGACTCCCGCCGCATTGACTCCGAAAGAAAATGCGGAGCGATGGTCAAAATAGCTGTCGATTTCCACTCTCACCCAGTCGCCATCCAGAATATCCCGTCTGGCCATCCGCCGGACGATTTTCTCCGGTTCACTGTCATAGACCCTGATGGCCACATAAATGTTTTTCTCATCATAGAGGATTTTGAAGGCTGTCCGCTGGGAGGCCTCTTTCCCCTCGTAGGGCTCTCTCTGGATGAAATCTCCTTGATATTCCGCTTCCTGCCAGACAGGGTCATCCAGCCGGCCGTCGATCACCGGAGGTTCGGGATTGATGGATTTGGCGGTGTAAATCCTTTTCTCTGCCTGAGCCGAAACGGCAAATAGCAGAACGAAGAGAATACTCAATAGAATTATGATTGCTTTTTTCACTTCCACCTCGCTGTTTTCGCCTCATTCCTGTCATTTTTCTCTTTTCATTTCTATAGACTCATCAGAGCGGAAAAAGGTTGACTGAAAAAATTAAAAAAAAGCATTCTCCTTAATACAAACGTAATAGAGGATGTGACAAAACACATGTGACGCCGAGGCGGCAGAATTTCTTCTTTATTCTTTGTTATCGGGGCAAACTGAAAGTTTGATTTAAAAAACTGCAACATGCGGAGCGCTTTCTTTTTGTTGCCGCTTAAAGTATAATAATCCCATAGGATATATAGAAATAAGGAGACACGATGAAACGAAAGTGGATTTTCATCCTGGCCATCGCTTCGATCCTGGTTGTCTACCTCAGCCTGAAACCAGCTTACCAACAGCTGTCGCAGAACGAGCTTTCGGAAAAAGGAGAGAAAACCATGATCAAGAAAATGGAAAAATCCGATAAAGAATGGAAACAAATTCTCACACCTCAACAATACCGGGTGATGAGAAAACGCGGCACTGAGAGGGCTTTCAGCGGCAAATACAACGACCATCATGAAAAAGGCATCTACGTCTGTGCGGGATGCGGCACTCCCCTTTTCCGGTCAGAAGTCAAATACGACCATGGAACCGGCTGGCCGAGCTTCACCGCCCCTGTGGATGAACAATTTGTCGAACTCTTTGATGATTATTCCCGCTTCATGCACAGAATTGAGATCAGATGCGCGGTCTGCGGCGCCCATCTCGGCCATCTCTTTAGCGATGGGCCTCCTCCCAGCCACAACCACTACTGCATCAATTCCGTCAGCCTGGATTTTCAAGCAGATGAATCGGAAGAAGCGGTATCAGCGGCGCTCAGGATTCCAGAAAAATCAAGCGGAGTCCACGAAGGTGTCTTAAAGACTGAAACAGCTGTTGTTGCCGCGGGCTGCTTCTGGGGCGTTGAATACAACTTCAGTCAGGTTCCCGGCGTTCTCTCCACTGAAGTCGGCTACGTCGGCGGAGACTTTGAAAATCCCACCTACAGACAGGTCTGCACCGGTAAAACAGGACACGCGGAGGCTGTGAAAGTCACTTTTAACCCGGAGAAAATCAGCTACGAACAGCTGCTGGATGTCTTTTTCCGCATTCACGATCCCACCCAGCTCAACCGCCAGGGGCCTGATGTCGGCAAACAGTACAGGTCGGCTATCTTTTATCTGACCGATGAGCAAAAGCAAGCCGCGGAAAGAAAACTCAAAGATCTTCAGGATTCAGCCCGCTACCGGAACAAGATCGTCACAGAAATCACACCCGCCGCTGACTTCTACCGGGCTGAAGAATACCACCAGAAGTACTACGAAAAGCGCAAGAAAGGATTGAAAGGCACTGACGATCCTGACGATTGCGCTCTCTGAACAACGAAATCCAGGCACTGCCCCTTATCTGCTCTTTATTCTTCCCTCATCCTTGTAATCTCGAAGATTACAGGATTGGCGGCATCCGGACAGGCGTGGCTCTTGACGTCCGGGTCCTTAAGCCAGGGAAAGCGGGCCTCAAACATCATGGCAAACACTGCGGGCATCATGCTGTAGAGGGCATGGATACAGATTTTCCCTTTGATTCCCTCTTCTGTAAAGGTCACCAAATCGCCCACGTTATGCCCAAGAGTGCAGGTTCCCTTCACACTTTTCACTTTCGCCTTTACCGCAGTTATTTTCTTGGTCATACTCTCCTCCTTTTCCTTTTTCCGGCCGCTTCTCCCCCGTTTTTTCCTGAAGACCTGGTGTTCGGCCTTCCGCTTCCAGAAAGATGGAAAATTCTGCTCTGAAAATCTGCAAAATATCAAAAGACTTTCAACAACACAATCAGGCAAGGGACAATTCCTGGTGGGCAAAGGTGATCAAGGCCTGAATGGGGACGCCGTAGGGGCATGCGGTCTCACAGAATCCCTCACAGCCAGAGCACACATCCGCTTTTGTTCCAGGAATGGCTGCATACCTGGACATGGCGTATTTTTCACGGCCCTGGGACTCAAAATAATGGAAATAGCGCATGATGGTGTTGACAGGGACATGATGGGGACAGCGAGGCTCGCACACTCCGCAGGCATGCCGGCAGTACAACTCACCGCAGCCTTCCCGGTAGGCTTCGAGCTTTTCTTTCTCCAGGTCGCTGAGCCCTTTCCCGGAAAGGCGAACAAAGCGCTCGAGGTCGCCGTAGTTCTGAGCCGAGCAGCAGACCGTGTTGACCGCCGGATTGTCCAGAACGAACAGGACGGCCGCTTCCTTAATTTCCTGGGGATTTTCGAGGCCGTATTTTCTGACGAAGCTCTCGGCCCTGTCCGCTTTTTCCTTGAACCGCTCCAGCCCTTCCAGGTAGAGAGGATGGATGTCGCGGCCTTCTTTGCTGCTCTGATCGATTCTCTCTTTCAACAGATAATACTTGGCCACGGGAGTGGTCTTCATCAGAGCCACCCCGATTTTTTTCTCCCGGCAGGCCCGGAGCACCCGATCGCTCCTGTCCAGCTGCAAAAAATTATAGGCAAAAAGGAAAACGTCGAACCGGCCGTCCTCGGCGGCGGCAAGAAGGATGGTGTCCATGGCTTCCTCCGGGTCCCTGAACCAGAACGAGCCGTGGTGGGAAACACCGACAAACCGGATTTTCCCTTCCGCCTTGAGCTCCTCCATGGCCTGGTGAAAGCCTCCGGTCTGGAGCGTTTCCACCTTTTCCGGCAGGTGCATCATCATGCAGTCGATGTAATCGGTCCCGAGCTCCTCCAGGCACTTTCTGGCTCTATTGAGAAAGTTTTCCTTTGAGGCATTTTCCTTTTTCACCTCCATCTTCGAAGTGATAAAAATCGATTGGCGGTCCCATCCCTTGATGGCTGCGCCGAGAATCTTCTGCTGGCCGAGATAGCTTTCGGCCGTGTCGAAGTAATTCACTCCGGCCTCGAGCATGGCCCTGAGAAGCCCTTCGTCACGGGCAGAGCCTCCGCCGATGTCCGAGACGTTAAAGCCGGTCCGGCCAAGAATGCGGTAGTTTTTGACTTTTGACGGCCGTTCCTGGGCATCCGGAAAACCGGCAGGCGCTCCGGCCCATGATTCTCGAACCGCCGCACCCGCTGCCAGAATGCCCAGAGCAGAATTCTTCAGGAAATTCCTTCGTCCGATTCGCGTTTTTTGCGGCATTTTTCCTCCTTGAGCGAAGATTGTCTCATGAATGGGTTCACGCGGAAACATGAAATTTCAAGCCCTGAATGGAGACGCAACTTTTCCAGACTAACAGGAGATAGTCCGCAGAAAAGGGGCCTGTCCCCTTTTTCTGTCTCTCTCTCATTCAATCTTATTTGCCCTGATCACCTGTCCTCGCTGGGTGAGTGACAAGGCGGTCACCCCGCGATCGGCATCTCTTTCAAAACGGATGATGATGTGAGGATCAGTGGAGAAGAAAACAGTGGAGCTCTGCACATAAAAGCGGGTGGGCGCCTGGCCGGACGGGGTGATGACCAGATAATAGTCTTCATGGTCCACCTCGAGGATGTAATCCGGGTTAACTTCGTATTTCCCGACATACTGAGCGTAGATGGAAGGATCCAGTCTGTAGAGTGGCTTGACTTCAGGCTTGAAATGAGGCCATTCATAGACAGCGGAAACCCCGCGGAGAATCTCATCGATGAGATAAGATCCGTTAGCGCTGTTCGTCATGACCACCGCACCCTCCCCTCTCACAGGGTAGGCGACCATGAAACATTCAAACCCCTCGTTGCTGCCCCAGAGGTGGAAATTCAAGTTGTCGTCCGTATCCTCTATCCTGAAGCCGAGCCCCATGTTGGCTTTCTGGGGAGTCAGCATCTCGCGGGCAAGGGCTGGTGAAATAATTCCATACCTCTCGCCCAGGGCTGTTTTCATGACCTCGATCGCAAAGAGGGCCAGATCCGAGGGCGTGGACCACAGTCCTGAAGCTGCCATTTCCGGATAAATGTGCCATTTTTCTTCGAGCGGCTGGCCCTCCCGGAGATGCCCGGTCACAGCCATCTCTCTCAGCCCGGGCGGCAGGGGATATTCAAAGCTGCTGTTGCTCATTCCGAGAGGCGTGAGTACGGTCTCTTGCATGATTTCAGGGAATGGCTTTTCCCGAAGGTCGACCAGCATTTGCTGCAGGATGGCGTAGCCGGCTTCAGAATAAACAACCCGGGCAAAGGGTTCGGCCTGGAGATAGACGGCCGGAGAATTGGCCGGCTGCTCGCCGTCGAGAATTTGCAACAGGGCGGGCAGCGGCTCGGAAGGAAAGTAGCCTCTGAACTCAAGAGGAGCCAGCCCTGCACTGTGGCTCAGCAGCCCGCGCAGGGTGACCTTGTTCTTTACCGTGAGTTCGCTCTCAGGAATTTTCCATGAACGCAGGGCTTGATTGACGTCCTGGTCCAGGCCACAATGTCCTTCCTCGACAAAGCGGAGGGCTGCCGCAGCGCAAACAGGCTGGCTGAGAGATCCGGCCTGGAAGAGAGATTCGGCTGTCACAGGCTCAAGCTCTCCGGTTTCCTTGAGGCCATAGCCTCTCGCCCATTCGAGCTGATGCTTGTAAATAAGGGCAATACTGGCCCCGGGGACCCTGTAGTACTGCATCCGCTCCTCGAGCTTCATTTTCTCCGGCTTCTCGCCCTTGAAGACAATGGCCTTGACCAGCCCGTTTTCCACGGAGCTCATTCTTTTGCGGGAACGCGACTGCGGGGTTTCGCAGGCAACCAGGGCAAAAAAGAGGAGCTTGATGATCATGAGATTGAGGCAAAGGCGGATGGACTTCCGGACGTCAGGAATTCGAAGAAAATCGGAATCTTTTCCAGCCCACATGATTTTTTTGTCTTTCTATCAAAATATCAAACAAGGATTCCCCTGTCAAAAACGAAAAAGCTGGAAAGGGGCCTGTCCCCTTTTTAGATGCGGGCGGCACGGCGGACCTGAGGCGACCTGTCTCTTTTCAGCGTATTGAGGGCTTTTGTAATCTGCCATTTATCCGGCAACTGCCGCAGCGCCCAGGTCGCGGCTTCCCGAACAGAATCAGGCTTTGCTCGCAGAAAAGTCCACAGCCTCGGCACTGTCGCCGCAGCGATGAGCGCATCCGTCGCCTCCGGCGAGCCCAGTGATCCCAGGGTCCGGCACGCCTTCTCCTGAAACGAAATACTTTGCTCTTTCTCCCAGATTTTCTTCGGCCTTATCAATTCCAGAAGCAATGGCACGGCTTCGAGAATCCTTCGCTTGTCGAACAGGCTGAGAATATCCATTTTCACCTGGCCCGCCGCCAGGTGGAATATCTCGAGAAGAACCATGTCCACATCTCTTCCAGGGATTTGATCCAGCAGTTCAATCGTCCGACGCACGACCTCAGTCGGGCTGGACAAAGCGATATCGCGGAGCAGAGGAACAAGTTTCGGGCTGCCCATAAACGCCTCAGCCACAGTGATGAATTTGAGAAGCGGGATAGCCGGTGATTTGGGTTTGATTTTTGCCAGAAACGCTTCGACCGCAGCCTCCCCTGCTCTCTGGATAACTGTTGCCGAAAGATGCCGCGCCCTGAGCAGCATATCAGAGCTAACCGCCTTCAGTCCGGCTTCGGCCAGCTTTTCAGGATCCTGCTTGACCAGCCAGGCTGCTGCTCTGGCCCGGGTTGCGGTATCCTCAGAACTCAGGTCTTCAAAAGCCTTAAGAATATCCTGCTCTGTCTGATAGAGAATCGCCTGACCGGTCATCACCTCAGCATATTGATCCACCGGATGAGGACGAGCTCCCTCAACGGGTTGGGGAATCCCCTCTGCTTCTTTGGCTTTCTCTTCCGACTGCCGCATGACCCTCT
>CAYZDV010000050.1:0-13055 GCA_964477275.1 uncultured Eubacteriales bacterium | reverse complement strand
GTAAACAGGAATCCAGTTCCTTTTTATAGTTCCCTGCTTTCGCAGGGACAACGTCCGGATTCCTGCTCCCTGCCTGCGCAGGGACAGGCTTCGCAGGAATGACAGGAAATGTAACATTATTAATTTCGTTTGTATTAGTATTGTTGATATTCACTAAAAGGCAGAGAAGGAAAGGGGGCGCTGGAAAAAACATCAAGGCGACGAAATAGGCTCCGCCCGGGTGGGACGCGGCCCGGCTGAATTCAACTCCCATACCTCCTTCTTCATACTTCGACTGTCCAAGATAATCACCACTCTGACCGAAATCATCTAAAAAGGGTGTTGTAATAGAGAAAACATGCGTTTCCCCCAAGCCTTCGGGAAAAGGCGGAGGAGGTTGACCTTCTGCCCGGGCATGAGCGAAGAGTTGAGCCAGCTGGCTCATGTTTTCTGAAATCATAATCGGGGGGAGCTTATGTGCCTGGCGGATATCCTGCTATTTTAACACGGGCTCGCCGAATTCTGTTGTCTCCAATCCAGGCGATCTGTTTTTGAAATGGGCACAATACAGTTACCATACAGAGGCTTCCTTATCGCCTCCTGTCAAACTTTTGCTTCAATTGCAGGGAAGCTTGAAGTCGATTTTCTTATCCAGTTCAGGGTCTGTAAGAGATATTGTCTTCGGGGAATAACTCTCAACAGGAATCTCCAGTCCTGCCTTTGAGAACAATTCCTGGGCCTTTTCTTTCTGGCCCAGATGGAAACAGGCCCTCCCGGCATTGATTAAGACATCCTGTTCATCCGGTTTTTCCGTCAATATCTTTTCCCAGATGTCCAAGGCATCCTGGTATTTACTCATGTTGTAAGCGATAATGCCCAGATTTTTTCTTGCAGCTAAGTTTTTCTGGTCCCTAAAGAGGATTTTTTCCAGACAGGCTTTTGCTTCCTGAAACTTCCCGCTCTTTTCGAGGAGGTAACTTTTAACGAGGAGCAAGTCTTCATTTTCGGCAGTTATTCTGGAAATCTTTTCAAATTCCTTCTGGGCGTCTTTAAGTTTTTTCTGCTTGAGGGCGAGGTCCAGGAGCTGATAACGTGTCTGAATTTCCGGGTATCCTGCTTTGACCGCCTCAGTCAAATTTTTCTCTGCCTCCTTGAAGTTGCCCTTTTCTTTGAGAATCAAGCCGTAGACAAAGTAAAAAAGACCTTTATTTTCCTCGGAAAAAAAGCCTCTTTCTTTCCTGGCCATTCCCATGCTCAGGAACATGCTTTCGTCTCCGAAGGTCCGGGTATCTCCGACCATCTTGTCCAGTTCCTTCCAAATCTCTTTAAGATTTTTCTCGGCCAGCTCTTTCTCATTTTTTTTGTAGTGGCAAATCCCGAGGTAGAACCTGATGTTATGGTTCCATGGCCGGTGCTCGATGTCTTTTTCCAGCAGATTGACAGCTTCGTCGATTTTCCCCTCGCTGATCAGCAGGCAGGCTGTCCTCAATAGCGGGTCGCTGACTTCGGCAAAAGGATGATTCCAGAGGATAAGAAATAAAAGTAAAAAGACAGCAACACTCAATTTTTTATTCATATCTCCTCCTCCGAAAGATTACTGCTTCATCTTCTCCAGAGTAGCGATGGAGAATAAGATAACAGCATGATTTGATGCACCTCCAGAGGGGTGGCTACCCTGTGATAGATTACCTGTCGGAGATTCTTTGTAAAGGAAGTGCATAAATGAATTATATGGGCATTGACCATCACAGGCAATACTTGCCCATCACCTTGCTGGATGAGGAAAGAGAGGTGGTGAAGTCACGAAGAGTGGCTAATTTTCGTCTGAAGCAGGAAGATTTTCTTGTGGGATTAAAGAATTAAAAGCTGTTCCAGAAAGTTTCTGGGTTTGGCAAATTTTTCGCGGTGTTGGCGGCGGAGGTGGCGTGGCCAGCCCTCCGGCGGATGAATCAAGTATTACAAAATTGTTTGCTTGCTCACATAAATGGAGGTTTCCGCTCAGGGTGAAACTTTGCATCTTATTGATATTCATAAAGTTATATATTCTGGCACGATTATTGCTCAATAGGGCTGGTGATGAGAGAAAATTGCAGGGAAAATAAAAAACTAAGGAGGATAAAATGAAAAAACTCATTCTTCTTGCAATTTCCGTTGCGTTTATCTTCAGCGCTTGCACGACGGAGCAGGCGGGGAACTTCAACCTCTTTCTGACGGATCTGCCCGTTGACGATGCCGAGGAGATCTGGGTCACCATCAGCGAAATCAATGTCCATAAGGAGGAGGAAGGATTCATCACCCTCTGGACTGGCAACATGGAGTACGATTTGCTTGTGCTGCGAGACATCGAGGAACTTATCCTGGATACGGAACTATCGAAGGGAACATACACACAGATAAGGTTAGTCGTTGATGCCGGCAGAATAGTTATCGAAGGCGAGTCTATTCCAATGACAGTGCCCAGCTCTGAGGTGAAAATCCCCGTCGTTTTCCATGTCCTGAATGATGGAACCACGGAAGTCGTTCTGGATTTTGACGCTGAGCAGTCGATTTTGCTCGTCGAGGCTGGGGCGACTCAGGAGTTCATCCTGAGGCCGGTGATCATCGTCAAAAACATCAGCTATTCCAGATAAAGACAAAGGCCGACTTTACCTGAAGCGAACTTTACAGGTTGTTCCAGGCGCCAAAAGGGCCAAAAATCACCCGCCCCTCAAGCCCCCCTTAGCGGAGGGGGTCCCGCCGGCTTTTCCGAGGGGGGAACCGACGGGACTGGTTCCCCGGGGTTCGGGGGCTGGCCGCGGCCTCGGCGTCGCATATATTTTGTCACATCATATATTGCGTTTGTATTAATTCAATGACCTGGTTCCGGGGGTTGTCCACGGCAAGAGCGGCGGCCAAGCGCATCCTGAGCAATTTGATTCCTTTTGCTTTTGTGATATACTGACGCCGAAACCACGGGGAGAAAAAGCCATCCGAAGAAGGGGAGAACGATGAAAAAATGCGTTGCCTTTTGTCTTTTCGCTTCCGTGCTCCTTTTTTCTCCTCTCGTGTCCCAGGAAAGAAGGCTCAGGGTCACTGCCGACAGGGCCAGCATCTATCTCGAGCCCGATAGAAACAGCACGGTTGTCGAAGTCGTCGAGAAGGGGGCTCTCCTGACCCTCCTCTCCAGAGAGAGAATTCGTGAGCACTGGCACTATGTCTCTTTCCGTTCGGGAGACCGGTTTATCACTGTCTCTGGATTTGTTGACGTATCGGCCGTGGAAGAGCTTTTTGAATCTCCCGCAAGAGGCAGGGCTAAAAAACAGAAAGAGAGCGCCATAAAAGAGCCGGAACAGCCGGAAGAAATCGTCTATGAAACTCCGCTCAAGGTTCAGGTGGCGCTGGAGAATGCGAACGTCCGCTCCAAACCCGGCTTTCAGAGCGAGATCATCCATCAGGTCCAGGCCGGAATCACGCTGCTGGCCGTTTCCAGGATTGGAGAGTGGTACAGGGTGGAGCTGCCGCCTGACGAGGAGGGCATTATCATTTCCGGATACATCCACCAGACCCTTGTCCAGGAAATTCGCTGATTTCACTCCGCAGAATTTCCAGTTCCGTGATGGCAAAAAGGTCGAAGGGGTGAGGAGTGCCAACCTTCACTCTTGTCACGGAAAAAGAAATGCTGACATTTCCTTCGTTTCTCTTGCCAGGAATTCCTGTATTTTTATAAAATAGTCGTTTCCCGGAAGATTTCTCTTATCAAGGAAGTAAGAAACCATGCCTAAAGAAAATTCGTATCCTCTCTCTAACCCCCTCCATGCTCTCCTGGATAAACCCGCCGAGGACTTCCAGAGAGCCGATTTCGTCAAAATTATCGAGCAGAAGCAGATCGAGCGGATCACCTTTCACTACACAGCGCTCGACGGAAAGCTCAAGGAGCTGAAGCTGCCCTTTTCCAGCCGAAAGGAGGCAGAAGCCATCCTCACCGAGGGCGAACGTGTGGATGGCTCTTCGCTGTTCAAAGGGATGGTCGACGCCGACCTGTCCGACCTCTATGTTGTCCCGGAGTATAAAACCGCCTTCATCAACCCGTTTCATGAGCGCAGCATGGACTTCATCTGCCGCTATCTCACCGAGGACGGGAAGCGGGCCTCTTTCGCGCCGGACAACATCCTGGCCCGCGCCAACCAGCTTTTCCGCATCTCAACTGGGCTCGAGCTTTATGCCCTGGGCGAGCTGGAGTTTTTCCTCATCGGTGAGAGAGGGCCGATGACGTATTCGCTCCAGAAGCAGCAGGGATACCACGAGGCCGCTCCGTTTATGAAAAGCGGAACCATCCTCGATGAGATGGTCCGCTGCATCTCTCAGGCTACAGGAGCCGTGAAATACATTCATTCCGAGGCCGGCGTCATCGATTCCATTCAGAGCCATTCAGAGGAGATCAACGGCAAAAGAGCAGAGCAGCAGGAGGTGGAATTCCGTCTGAAGCCCATTGAGGAGATGGCTGACGCCCTGGTCATCAGCCGCTGGATTATCCGTGCCGTTGCCCACAGACACGGCTGCCTCGCCACTTTCGCGCCGAAACTGGAAGAAGGTGTGGCCGGCAACGGCTTCCATTTTCACCTGGAACTGAAAAAGGCGGGGAAAAACATCATGCAGGAGAGAACCGGGAAATTGTCCGGCTTTGCCCTGAGCCTGATCGGAGGCCTGTGCGAATACGCGGATTCGCTGACAGCCTTTGGAAACACCGTCTCTTCCTCCTATCTCCGCCTGGTTCCCCATCAGGAAGCGCCCACCCGCATTTTCTGGAGCGACCTGAACCGTCAGGCCATGATCCGGGTTCCGCTCGGCTGGTCCGGGACCAAAAACCTTGCCGCTCTGATCAACCCCCAGGAGAAGAGTGAGTATCCTGATTCCGAGCCCCGCCAGACGATCGAATTTCGCACCCCTGACGGAAGCGCCTTCGTTCACCCGCTCCTGGCCGGAATAGCCATGGCGGCAGAGTGGGGGCTGAAGACCAGGCGCTCCCTGGAATTGGCCGAACGGTTTTATCTCAAAGGCGACGTCTCCCGCAGCGAAAAGGCGCTGGCTTCATTGACGCCCTTGCCCGGAAGCTGCGTGGAATCGAGCCGGATCCTGCTCAAGAAAAGAGAACTTTATGAGAGAATGAAGGTTTTTCCAGGCAGCCTCATCGACTATGTGGCCGAGCTTCTCCGCTCGGAGAAGGATGAAGAGCTGAGCCGGAAGCTAACTTCTCTCAAAGGGAAAGACCGCGTGCGCGAGATGCGCAAGCTCATGCACAAAGACCTGCACCGCCACTGATTTTTTTACAGGATGGAGGCGAACCTTCTTTATAAAGCTTTTCGGTGGGCTTTGAACTCTTTCTTGAGTGTCTGCCAGAGGGAGTTGAACCTTGCCTGAAGCCTCTCGTAGAGGGGAAAATTCTGGGGCTCTGGTTCGACTCTTATCCTCCCCATCCTGACCATCCTCGATGTGAGGTCTTCAATCCTGAGCTTTTCCCCTCTGGCCAGGAAAGAGTTCCAGATGGATTGGATGGCTGCGCCAAAAGCGGCGGCTTGGTCTTCTTTTAGAGTGGTGACAGGCGTCTGGAGGATGTCGGCCGCGATATGAAGCCAGAGCTCGCTTTTCGCTCCGCCTCCCGTGGCCCGGATCTCAGCCGGTTTCAAGCCCAGAGATTTCATCCTCGAAAACCCGTAGCCCAGGTTGAAGATTGTTCCCTCCAGGATGGAGCGGGCCATGGTGGAGGCGCTGAAGGTCTTCCGGTTGAGACCGAAAAAGACGCCGCTTGCCTGGGGCAGGACAGGCACCCTTTCTCCGTCGAGGAAGGGAAGGAAAATCAAACCATCGGCGCCAGCCGGCGCCTCTGAAGCCAGCCGCTCCAGCTCTTCGCTGGAGGCATGGAAAAGGGTCTTGAAGCATTCGGTGGCGTTGGTGACGTTCATGGTGCAGAGCAGGGGAAGCCATCCGCCGGCGCTGTCGCAGAAGGCCGCGATTTCGCCCTCCGGGTCCACAAACGGCTCAGAGAAGCAGGAATAAACGGTGCCCGAGGTTCCCAGGCTGAGCGTGCAGACGCCCGGCGAGGTGTTTCCGGTTCCGATGGCTCCCATCATGTTGTCGCCGCCGCCGCTGGCCACCAGGACCTTTTTCATCCCGAATTTCGCGGCGATGTCCTCTCGGATGTCACCCACGGGCTCTTTTGGATGGGAGAGGGGAGGGAGTTTGGACTCGAGCTCTTCGTCGATGGCCGACATAGCTTCTGTGTGCCACTGCCGCTTGCGGATGTCCATCAGCCCTGTTCCCGAGGCGTCTCCGTATTCCATGTGTCTCCGGCCGGTAAGGTGGAAGTTGATGTAGTTGTGGGGAAGGAAGACTGCGGCCAGCCGTTTGTAATTTTCCGGCTCATGCCTTTTCAGCCAGAGAATTTTCGAGGCCGTATAGCCCACGGCGAGGCTGATGCCGAGCTTCTGGATATAACTTTTCACCCCTCCCAGCTTGCGAACGATAATCTCTGCTTCCTCGACGGTAGAGGTGTCGTTCCAGAGCTTGGCCGCTCTGATGGGCTGGCCCCTGGTGTCTAAAGGAACGAAACCGTGCTGCTGGCCGGAGACACCCAGGGAGATAATTCTGGCCGGGTCCACCCTTGCCGCCTTCAAGGCCTGAGTCAGAGCCCTCTCCAGGGCTTCCAGCCAGGTCTTCGGGTCCTGTTCGCTCACTCCGGGCCCAAGCCCATCTTTCGTCCGGTGCGGGTGGTAGCCTCTGCCCAGGACTTTGCCCTTCAAGTCGATAATCAGAACTTTTGTTCCCTGGGTTCCCGAATCGACCCCTATGGCATACATGGATTCTCCCTCATTTTCTCTTCTGCATCTCGCCAGCCGCATGAAGCAAGGAAGGCCACGGTCTCACCTTCATGCCAGCCCGGAAAAAGAAAATCCACATGCTGGCTTCTCCGCAGCCGCACGCAGTCGGCAAATTCCTGGTTAGTAGATCCGCACCGGATTTTTCAATTTTTGAAGCAGCGCGTCGAGGAGCTGCGGAAAATCCTCCCCGAGAGGAAGGAGGACGTAGGCGTTTTTCTCGTAGAAGGTGCTTCCGCCCGGAACATAGGTCAGGAGGTTTCGCGTCGTATAATCGGACAATGTGGAGAGGAGAGGCCTGACCCAGCAGACGTATTTCCCGTCTGAGGGAGCGTAGAAGCAGGTGCCGGGCTTATGAAGCCAGCTTCCCGAAGAGAGCAGACTGGTGTTGGCATACTCGATTCTCAGGCTGAAAAACCCGTACTTTTTCTCCGTGTTCAGGAGACCCGCCCAGGGGACGTCATCGGCGGCGACGTGGACAAGCCCGTCAGGATATCCAGCCTTTTCCCGGAGGGGCATGGAGATGATTCCGCCCTTGCTGTCCCTGTAGATGAGAGAGTCGAAGAGGTCTTTGTGGAGGACCATCTCGTCGTTCTGGAGTGCGATGACACCCAGGTCTTTTTCCACTTTCATCAGAGTCTCGGAGATGAAAAAGGGCGAATGGGCATCGAGGGCATAGCGGACTTCAACAATCACATCCTTGATCTTCTGGAGGGAGCCTCTTCGGGAGCTTGTGTAGAGGAATCTTCCGATTTTCTCCTCAAAGCTCGGCGGCGGATTCCAGTTGAAGGAGTGGTCCCAGGCAATACCGGGGATAAAGCAGCCCGGGTTCCAGTGGAGGACTCCAGCCTCGCTGTTGTGCAGCCGGATGCCCTCCCTGATGAACTCGATGGCATTGACCTGTCCGCTCCGGGAATGGAATTCCAGGGCAACTCTTTTGTTTTTAACAGTTTTTCCCAATCCTTCGCCATCGATGAGGAAGCCCAGCGCCGGCGGCGGCGCGGGCTCTCCTTTGAGAACAAGGATGACCTTTTTTCCGAAAGCCGGCATATCAAGGGGAAAAGCGATGTTGTAAATCCAGGTGACCGGATGGATTCCGGCCGCTTTTTCCGGCGGGGAGGTCTCCATCACGCCCATCACCTGGTAGTCGAGAGGAGAGGTGCCGTCGAAGAGGAGAAGCTCATCGTTTTCGAGCTCCGCTCTGGGGGCGGTGAGAATGAGGAAGCAGACCTCTTCCTTCCTCTCCATCCCGATGCACTCCTCCGCTTTGAAAGCGCGGTAGAATCCCTCGTTGCCGCCAGGGATTCCCCCCCTTCCGGGCGATGTTCCCTTCATCTCGAGCGGCTTCGTCTCTTCTGAGTTTTCGTGCTGGCAGAGCAAGGTCACCCTGTACTTTATGTCGCTTCTCCAGGCGTAATCGAGATAAAAATCGTATGTTCCTGTGCTCAGCGGTCCGGAGAGATCAACGAGTTTTCCTTGAGAAAAAACGAAGACGCTTTCCCATTTCTCGTCGTTGAGCTGGACTTCGCGGACCACGATATTTTCCTTTTTCACCTCGAGCGGGAAGTGGATCCGGTAATGAGGCTCCTCAAAGGTCGGAGTCAGAAAATCCAGTTTAGCGGCGAGAAGACAGCCCGGAAAAAGAAAAAAAAGAATGGCGAAGACGGTCTTTTTCATTTTTCCTCCCTGTATACCCTTTTCATCTGCTGAATTATATCATCATAAAAAAATATTTTGTATTTTTTGAAAAATTTGCTATAATGGATTCAAACCTTTGCTGTGCTGGCTGGGCAAGGTTTTCGTAACCCTCCTTCATTATCCCCTTTTCGCTTATTTCCCCCATACCCAAGACAGCCAGCACTCTCTCCCACAAAGTATTTCCAAATCCGCGATGGTTACATGGTCGAAAGAAATGTGTAATTCCGCAAATTTTTTCTTTACCTGCACACCCCCTTTGACTACACTGATTCCTTAATTTCGTCCCCGGCGGCCAGCTCCAATGGTAACATCGGATATGAGAAAAACGGTCTGGAACAGAGACTTTCTTATTGCTCTCTTCGGGTACTTTTTTCTCTTCATGAGCATCACCCTCTTTTTCCTCTTTCCTCTTTTTCTCAAGCAGTTCAATCCCTCGATGAGCCGGGTCGGCCTGATCATGGGCGTGCATAGCCTGATGGCCATCTTTGTCCGTCCCTTCTTCGGCCGGCTGATCGATTTGAAAGGGCGGAGGAGTATATCGCTTGTGGGAATTGCCTTTTTGATCGTGGTCCTTCCTTTTTTCCACCTCATCCATGATGCGGGATTCTTGCCGCTCCTTTTAAGGGCTTTGACCGGAATCGGCTGGGGGGTGAGCATGACGGCGACCATGACCATCTGCTCTGACCTGGCGCCCGTGGAGAGACTGGCTCGTTCCATGGGCATCATCGGCGTGGCCGGCCTCGTTTCCAGCGCTCTGGGTCCGATGCTGGCTGAGGAGATCATCCATCGCTTTGGCTTCGGCGCGCTGTTCAACCTCAGCCTGGCTTTTCTCCTGGCCTCTTTTCTCTGCATTTTATTGACCAGAGAAGCCGTCAGGCCTAATCATTCTCCCCGTTTTGCCAGGCCCAACATTCTGTTCAACGTTTCCCTGCTGGCCATCCTCCTCGTGTTTGCCCTGCCTGTGGTTCATGGCGCGGTCAGAGGAGCGGTGGTTTATTTCATCGCTCTGTTCGCCGAGTCCATTCCTCTGGAGAGAGTCGGCCCTTTTTTCCTCTTTTTTTCTGGAGCCGCCATCCTGACACGGCTGGGCATCGGAGGTCTTTCGGACAAATACGGCCGGAAAAAGGTGATTTTTCCCTCTGTCTGCATCATCTGCTTCAACCTCTTCCTGATTTCACAGATCAGGTCCCTGGGGATGTTGAGTCTTGCGGGTCTGATCGGCGGTTTCGGTCAGGGGCTGATTTTTCCTGCCCTGAGCACCTACATCATTGATATCATGGGCCGGGAGAACAAAGGGCTGGCCATCAGCCTCTACCTGGCCATGTTTGACGCCGGGATGGGCTTTGGCTCGACCTTTTTTGGCTGGGTTTCTGACCTCTGCGGCTACCGAAACATGTTCTTTCTCGCAGGTGCGGTCCTCTTCCTGGCGGGGTTGATGTTTGCCTGGAAGTCCCCTTCTCCATCACCGCCAGGAAAGGCTTAGAGAAGGCGGAGCGGCTGCCTGATGCGGATTCAATTGGCAAAATATCCCTGGCGGTGGCGGATTTTGTAGTTTTTATCCTTCACCCGGACTTCAATGGTCTTGAATTTGCCGTCCCTAACAGAACCCTGCGGTGAATAGTAAAGAAGATAGTACTGTTGGGAGGAATCAACGGCATTCCTGAACCCCAGGCCAGGGTTTTGGGAGGTGTCCACCACCCCTCCGCTGGCTTTGGCCGCTTCAGACAGCGCGCTGAAAACATCCTCGGACTGTTCTCTCATGTGGACTCCGGATATGTTCTCGGGCTGCTTGCTCATGAAGAGGAAATTGAAGACAACAGAGGAGTCGGCAAAGGCCTGCCGGATTTTCCCAACGTCGAAGGAGATTTCCCGGTAATAAAATTGAAAAAGATCCTGAATCTGGCTCATGATGTTCGGGTCGTCCTGGAAGACACCCTGCATCTTGTTGACCAGACTGGGGCTGATCTCGGGCCGGAATTCCCTCTGGTAGAAATAAAAAACGATTTGTTCTCCCGGCTGTCTCTTCAGGCTGTCGATGAAGGTGAGAAGGTTTTTCTGGTCAAAGATGCGCAGCTGTTCGATTTTTTGAAGGGTTTCCCTGTATCTCGGCAGAAGAAAATCGAGGCCGAACATGCTCGAGGTGGAGTCAGTTTCAATGTCGGACATGGTCGGGCCTTCAAACCCGGCAACGCTGGAGATTCCTCTGGCCAGTCTTTTCAGGTCTCTCATCAGCTCCCGGTAGTAAGAGGCGCCGATCTGAGTGTCTTTTCTGATAATTTTTTTCATCTCTTTGGCAATGGTTTCCTTTGATGTTTTTTCCAGCGCCTGACTGGAAAGGTCATACTTATTGACAGAAGTCCATATGCTCAGAGAGTCACCGGGCTGAATCACCTGGTGGATGAAGTGGTCGACAGCATCTTCGAGCTGGGGGTTGTGATCGGTAATCTGGAAAAGGAGGTAATACTGCCGGGAGAGATTGGGGTGGAATCTTTTGAGGGCCTCTTCCCGCTCGATGCTGGCTTTTTTGATGAGATAGAGGGCTTCGATTTGCTGAGGAATGCCGTCTTCATAGACCTCGAAGTCGTCGATGGTCAGGTTTTCGACGAAGCGGTTGCCGTCCATTACCGTTACTGCTACCTCAATGTTGGTGACGGTCACCACGTGCTCTTCCACTTGGGCAAAAAGGCAGAAGGATAGAAACACGATAACCAGGGGTATAAGCAGTTTTTTCATTTTTTCCTTCCTTTGCTCGTTTCGAGCTTACAGAGTCGTTTCAGTATTTCCCAAAGATGGAATCGTGTTTGACAGACTTCCATTCTCATTGTTACCAGCAGCAAATAATGTGCCAACCATAAACAGAGCCGACCTCAGGACTCTCATTCCCCATCCGTCCTCACCGGTGTCCACTGGCCTGCCTGGAGGACAGGCGGATTCTCGGAGAATCAGCGCCTTTTTTCCCGGAATTGGCGAAGATTCTTGCCCATCAGGTTCCAGGAATGCTGGAATCTCTCCCCCCTCCTCTTCGGCCCCCTCAGTAAAGAAATTTTACGGGGTCAGTTGGCAAAATAGCCTGCCCTGTGGATGACCGCATAGCTTCTATCTTTGACCCTGACCTTGATCTCTTTGAATTTCCCGTCAAAGCTGTAATCTTTCGGCGAGTAATAGAGGAGATAGTAATTTTCTGAGGCCTGGAGTGCATTCTGGAGGAGAGACGAAGCGTTAAAAGAGCTGTCGGCAAAGCCGCCTGTGGCTCTGGCCATCTCTCGAAAGGGCTGAAAGATGTCTTCCGAATGCTCCTCGAAGTGGACACCAGGGATGATCGGCGGCGGTTTGGAGATGAACAGGAAGTGGATGGCGGTTGAAGAGTCGGCATAGGCTCTCTTGATCCCGTCGACATCGATGGAGACGTTTCTTTTCGAGAGCTCGGATATCCGGGACAGGGTCTGCACAATGTATGGATTTTTCTGGTGTTTGTTCATGTGGTCAATGAGAATCCTGGGCTCGATCTGGGGAATGAACTCCCTCTGGTAGAAGAGAAAAACGTACTTCTGGCCTTCTTTTTCTTTGAGGATCCTGGCGAACTCGAAGAGCTTGATCTGGTCGACTTTGCGCAGGACTTCCAGCTTTCCCAGAAGGCCTTCGTAGTGAATGAGCTGCTCGTCGAAATCCATCCCGACATAATGGGAAGTGGTGAAGGAATCGAGCTCTTTCGGCGGTTCAGCGCCTGTTCCATATCCTTCTTGCGTCTCCGGGTCGGTGGTGATCCCCGCCGAAAGAGTTCGGGCCAGGGCTGTCAATTCCTGAATGGTATTCCTGTACTCGGAATTCCCGGCCAGAGCGTCCTTTCTCAGAATCCCCTTGAGCTCTCTGGCGATGTCCGCCTTGGATTTGACCTGCAGGGCTCTCTCTTTCAGCCTGTAGGTTTTGAGCGGCGAGATGACATAGAGGTTGTCGCCGGGGAGGATAACGTTTTCACAGAGATAATCGATGGCCTCCCCGAGGCCGGGGATGTATTCGGAAATCTCGAAGAAGATGAAGAAGTTGCGGGATATCTCGGGAGCAAATCTTTTTTTCTCTTCGCTTCGTTCGATGGTCCTTTTTTTTACCAGATAGACGGCCTCTATTTTCTGAGGAACCCCATCCTCGAAGACTTCGAAGTCGTCGAGGGTCAGGTTCTCGACAAACCTGTTCCTCTCGAAAACTCTGACCGGAACCTCGACATTGATCACAACCGATTGTTTGATGAAGATCTCCTGTGAGAAAAGGGACAGCCAGAGGAAGATGAGAAAGCCGAACAGGATGATTTTTTTCATGGCTTCCCCTCACTTATCGTTGGTTCTGAACCTCACGCGCACGGAAGCAGTTCCGCTTTTTCAATTGGGATGACAATATTATAATCCCCCTCTTTCGAAAAAACAAACACGAAAGGCATCCCGAACTCTTTACTCCTGCCATCCTCATTGGATTGAAATGGTTGGGTAATGGAGCAAGAGGATGGGTCCTGTCATGGGGTGTCCCCCGTCCGTC
>CAYZDV010000049.1:9831-13076 GCA_964477275.1 uncultured Eubacteriales bacterium | reverse complement strand
TTATTCCATCGCGAACTGTTCATGCTCAGTCAACAGGATAAAGCCGCTCCTTCCACTCGAACTTTCTCCTGAACAGGCAGAGGCGAAAAGAATTGAGGAGGATGAGAAGGGCGAAGCCGACGGTCAGGGGATGAAGCTGGCCGAAGAGAACACTGACCCTGAACCTCAGGGATAAGATCAACTTCATCAGAGCGATGGTCAGCACCTGCAACAGGGGCAAAGTGGGACTCTGGTGGGAAGCGACAGCATCCCAGAGGGCAATGTACGGATAGATGAACAAGAAGTAGCTCGAAAGGAGAAGCAAGGCCACATGATGGGGCGCGCGACCGATGGCCTCGTAGGAATTTTTGGAAAACCCGTTCCAGACCTCCCTGAACGAGGCGTAGAAACGGACACTCATCGTCTGCGTTCCGTCCAGGATGGCGATTCTTCCTCCGCTCTCTTTGACTTTTCTGGCCATGGCTATGTCGTCGACGATCTCTTTCCTGATGGCTTCATACCCTCCCCAGGAATGATAAAAATCGCGTTCGATGAAGAGAAAAGGCCCGATGGCAAATGACAGGCGAGGGTCAGCGGTGTGGTTGAGCATCTTTAAAGGAAAAAGAGCGACAAAGACAAAGGGAATAACCGGAAAATAGAGCTTCTCCGACCAGGTCTCGGTGATGAAGCGGGGGATGCTGGAAACAAAAACAGCTTTCTTTCTCTGGGCCAGAGCCAAAGCCCTGGAAATGGACTGGGGCCTGTGACGGGTATCGGCATCGGTGAACAGGAGCCATTCGCCTCGCGCCGCCTGGGAGAGCTGGTGGCAGGCCCAGTTCTTCCCGTTCCACCCCGGCGGAAGCTTTTTTCCCTTGATGAGCCTCAGATACTTACAGTCCCGGCGGAGTTCCCTGACTATCTCTGAAGTTCGATCGGAGGAGTGATCATCCAGGACAATCACCTCCAGCCGCGGGTATTCGGATTGAAGAAGGGAGGCCACGCACTGGCCGATGTTTTTTTCCTCGTTTCGAGCAGGAATGAGAACGGAGACGAGGGGCAAGGGCTCTTCAGGCTTCAGCTTTTCCTGGCCTCGGAGCCTCTTCAGGTTCTGAAGCATGTTCAAAAAAATGAGAAAGAGAAAAAAAAGAATCAGAATCTGGATGAACTGCATCTTTGCTACCAGCCAGACTGCTGCCTGATCCTCCTCATGTACGGCTCATCGATGACTCTTTTCAAACCCAGAAGGAGGAGAAGCGCCAGAACCAGAAGAAATTCTTCCCAGGACCTTTTCAACACCACGAGCCAGAGGATGGGAATAATGGCCATGCCGATGCCGATGGCCAGATGAAACCTGCGGAAAGGAAGCCAGACCGCTCCCATCAAAAGACCGGAGATGACCATGATCAGAGGCGCCATGGCCAGGAGAAAACCCAGCGCTGCGGCTGCGCCCTTCCCTCCCCTGCCTTTGAGAAAAACCGGAAAGGCATGCCCCAGGACCACGGAAAACCCGCAGAGCCAGATCCACCAGGGAGAAAGGCCGAGGCCGTAGCCAACCCCGTAGGCCAGGACGCCCTTGGACATATCCAGCAGCGAGGCGATGACACCGTATTTTTTTCCCACCAGATGCCAGACATTGCGGGCGCCGACGTTTCCCTCTCCGCTGACGCGGAGGTCGATGCCTTTCACCCACCGCGCAATGAGATAAGAAAAAGGAATGGCTCCCAGAAAATACGACAGAATGCAGCCGGCGACGATGTTGAGGGGCATTTCCTTTCCTCTTTTCTTTATTACATACGAAAGGGGATGTCAACCCGAAGCTATTCGAAGCGGAGCAAAATCTCCTTCCTGAAGTAAAGCCCGTTTTCTCCCTCGACCCGGAATCTCAGCTTCTTCTCCTGGCTCTGGCCGCTTTGCACCTCAGCCCCTTTCACCTCGAGAAGGGGCCTCTTCGTCATCAGCAGCAGCGAGTATTCTTTGCCTCCTGACCCCTCAACGAGAATCTGGAGTTGATTGTCTCTATACGTCGTTCTCACCATTTTCAACCCGCTGCTCCTGTCGCCGACTTGCGGAAAGTGAAGAGGGAGGTTGAGAAAAATGCTCTTATCCGTCAGTATTTCAATCCTCGTTTCTCCCTTGACCGCGGCTTCCAGAAAACAGCGGACGCCTTCGCCCGTTTCCTCCAGCCTGACCTGTTTTTCTTCCCCGTTGATGCTGGCCGCCAGAACCTGAGCCCCAAAACCCAGGGAAGGCTTGAAATGAACCCGATATTCGGCGGAAGACTGGGAATCGATCCGGCAGATGAGTTTATCCCCGGACCTCTCCAGAGAGAAATGGAAAATGTCCTTTCCCACCCGAAAATTTCTGATCCGCACGGTCCTCCAGTTAGCCGGAAGGCTGGGCCTGAATTCAATCTCCCTGCTCAGGGCATTCCCTTTCAATCCCAGCAGGCCCCGGACAAGGCAGGTGACCACCGGCGAGGAAGAGAAGACCTGATGGGGAACAGCCGCCTCAATGGGGGTGAAAAACTCACCGGAGAAAAGCTCGGGACAACGGCCCAGAGCATCGATAAAAGTGTTGTATGCCAGACCCATGAGATGGGCATATCCCGTAAGAGCCCGGTCATAATTGTACTCTGAGAGACATACGTACCCTGTCAAAAAGGGCCAGACTGTGCCGTAGTTGTAGTTTAAAGGATCGTAATAGGCGCTTCTGGGTGAAAGAGATCGGACTCCCCAGTCCGTGCTCATCTCTGCAGAGGCAAACAGGTCAAGGATGAAATCCGCTCTTTCCTTTGGAAAATGCTTAAAGAAAAGGGGCATGAAGGGCCAGACCGTGGTCTCTGTTAGGGGCTTGTCCTCGACGGTGACCGCATGGGCGTAGCGGCGGTCCTCGCTGACCCAGAATTTCTCCTGCAGAGCTTTGAGGGCTTTTTGGAAGCGTTTCTGGGCTCTGCCGGAGAGGCTTTTGTCTTTCATCAAACCCGCCAGTTCGGCAAACACCCGGTGGCACTCGACCGAAAGGGCTGCCAGATAGATGTCTGTCTTGGTGTCCTTGAGGAAGGCTCCCAGCTCCAGGGCCGCCAGGCCGGCCACGGTGTTTTCCATGAGACCGTCGCCATCCGTGTCCGCATTGAGCACATACTGATAGGCCTTCTGGAGAGAGGGCCAGCTCTCCTCGAGGAATCCGAGGTCTCCTGACCACAGAAGGTAATCGTGCAAGGAGACGATGTAGTAAGGAGTCGTCTCCGCGTGATAGAACCCGTAAGG
>CAYZDV010000049.1:0-9731 GCA_964477275.1 uncultured Eubacteriales bacterium | reverse complement strand
CCCAGCTGAGGATTGCAGACCAGGGCGCTGTCCACAGCGACCTTGGCCCACTGGAAAGCCTCGTTCAACAGCTCATCGGGCGTCTCCACCACCAGGAATTCGCTGGCCAGCTTTTCATGATGGATAAGCTTTTCCGAATAGAGCTTTCGGAAGCCGTCCCTCATCCTGTCATACGTTTCGTCAGCCCTCTTCCGGCCTTCGTGGCTGGCAGAGATCAAGACGGGAAAAAGCGTCTTTTTTGCCTTTTCCGGCTCTACCTGAATCCTCATCTTCATGTCGCCTTCGGGAAGCGCATGAGCCGGGCCAGTGGAGAACCGCTCGGCACAGGGACTCCCCACAAGAGCCACGTTTTTCCGCGTTCCCTCGGAGATGAGGAAATAGTTCCTGCTGGAATCCCAGTAGCTGTACTGGCCGCCGAGCCCGGCCGGCCACATCGGCTTCAAATCCGGAGTAAAGCTGGCCACGATGGAAAGAGGCTTCACGGTCTCCACGGAGAGAAGGATGACCACGCCGGGTTCATTCAGAGGAGCAAAAAAGACCTGGTCCACAGTAAAAGAGGAATGGGCATAGCGAATGACAGCCTGATGGGGATAGATATCCACGCGGCTGGCCACTTCCTTTCCCTCCACGATGGCGTTTTCTTCTTCGATGAGAAAATGAAGCTGGAAGTTATGAACGACCTTGTAGGGATAAATCCAGACCTCGACAACACCGTTCTCCCTGCCCAGAACCGCGCTCTTCCTTCCCACCGTGTCAAAATAGCTGCGGGGCTGGACCTCCCGGCTGAGATGAAGCTCTCCCTTTTTCAGGATGGATTTCTCCAGCACAGCTTCCTCTGCTCCGAAAAGCGGGAAACAGAGAAGCCAGCCCATCCAGCAAAAACGCGTGATTTTTTTCATCCGGCTTCCTCCTTGTCCGGAAAAAAGGCCCGGGCACCTTCTCCGACATCAACCTCCAAGAATCGGGGCCTGGCAAAATCTCTTCGAGCCGCTTCCTGGAAAAGTTTTTCCCTGAAAGCGGCGATCTTCTTCTTTTCCACCAGAGCGATTCCAGACCCGCCGAATCCCGCTCCTGTCAGCCGGGCTCCCAGGCAGCCGGGGAATGCACGTCCTGTTTCGTAGAGCAAATCGAGCTCGGGACAGGAGACATCGTAGTCATCCCTGAGGCTCTCATGGGAGGCAAAAAGAAGCTGGCCCATCTCAAGGAAATCATCCTCCTTCAGGGCGTCTACCGACCTGCGGACTCTCTCATTCTCGCTCACCACGTGTCTGGCTCTCCGGAAGAGCACTTCCTCCATCCCGCTCCTGTTGTTCTCAAGCAGGTCAAGGGTTGCCTCCCTGTAGCTCTGTATCCCGTGCTTTTTCAGAAACTCCAGAGCGAGAGAGGACTCGTTCCTTCTCCGGTTGTACTCGGAAGAGGCGAGTTCCCGGCGCACGCCGCTCTCGTAGACCACGATGCGCAGCCCTGCCTGCTCCAGCCGCAGAGGGATGAGCTCATAGTCCAGCGTCTCACAGTCCAGAAAAAGGGCGTGGCTCCTTTCTCCAAACACGGCGATGAACTGGTCCATGATGCCGCATTTCACGCCGACAAAATCGTTCTCGGCCCGCCGGGCCATCCTGACCATCTCCAGAGGCTCGATGCCGAGCCCAAAAAGGGCTTCCAGGCCCTGAAGAGCGCTCACCTCCAGAGCGGCCGAAGAGCTCACTCCCGCCTCCAGCGGCACATCTCCCTTGATGAGGCCGTTGATCCCGGCCGTCTCAAAACCCTCCTCTTTGAGCACCCAGAATACCCCCCTGATGTAGTTGGCCCATTTCTTCTGCCCGGAGAAAGAGATTTTCTCCAGGGAAAACTCCTCCTTCTCTCTGAAGTTTTCTGTCCAGAGGAAAACCTTTTCATCCTCTCTGCGCGAAAGGAGGAAGGAGTTTCTCAAGTGGATGGCTGCGGGCAGAACATAGCCCTGATTGTAATCGGTATGTTCGCCGATGAGGTTGACCCGGCCGGGCGCTGAGGCATGAACTTCGGGTCGTGAGGCGTAGAGTTTTTCAAAAACGCGGCTCAGTGACTGTCTCATCCGAAAGCACGGGCATTTTATAGAAAACAAAAAAGAAAAGTCAACTTTCGGCCTCTCCGCATTTCTTTTTCTGTGATATAAGTGAGGTTTTTGAAATGCTTTCTCCGCTCTCGAGCAATATGCTCCTTGAAAGCGGGCATCCCGGAAATGGCCATCGGAAGCATCTTTTTTTCCATGGAGGCCAATATTTTTTAGGATGGGTCCTGTCATGGGGTGTCCCCCGTCCGTCCTCGCTCCACCCATCCCCCAGTGGGGCCCTTCCGCTGCGGGCGTTGCGGGAGACACCCCATGCCACCCATCCTATTCCAAAAGGAAATTGCCATTACCCCGGAAAAAAAGATGCTAATATGGCCATCGAGCCTCTTGACTCCCGGCCGCTTCTCTTGTATAAAAAGAACAAATGGAAAAGAGGAGAGCGGCGCCGATGAAAAAGCTGGAAGAAGAAAGGATTCCTTTTCTGACCACCAGAGTGCTCGCCAGCTCCTCTGTCAACAATAACGTCCCCTTCTGACGGGGACGCACGCTAAAAATATTCCACTCTCTTTAACTTCTCCCAACTTTAAAGGTCCATTCTGAGCAAAAAAGGAGGAAATAGATGTTCGATATAGATGCCTATCTCAGCCAACTCAAATCAGAAAAAATGAGAAGAGCGGTCATGGTTCAGGACAGGATTCTCCGCTATTCACGGGAATTTTTGAGTAAAAAGGGATTTACCGAGATTCTTCCGGTCATCATTTCGCCTTTCACAGACCCGCTCGCGGACTACCGCACGCGGGGAGAGTTTGAATGCTACGGGTTCAAGTATCAAATCACGAAGAGCATGATCTTCCACAAACAGATATCTGTTCTTTCCCTGCCCCGCATTTTCTGCTTTTCCCCCAATGTCCGGATAGAACCACGCGAAAAGCAGAAGAGCGGGAAACATCTCATCGAATTTGTCCAGCTGGATTTAGAAAGGAAGGAGGCCACAAGAGAAGAGGTGATGGAGTGCGCTGAAGAGCTTCTTCTTTACATCCTGGAAAATGTGAAGGACCGTTGTTCTCTGGATTTAGAGTTCTTCCAACGGGAACTCAGAATTCCCATGTCCCCTTTTCCGAAAATCTCCTACCGGGAAGCTGTCAGCCTCTACGGACCGGATTATGAATCCTCGCTGTCCCAGAATTCCCGTGAACCTCTCTGGGTCCTCGATTTTCCCGCCGAACAGAGAGAATTTTACGATCGGGAATATCCGGACAATCCGGGGATTCTTAAGGACATGGACCTCATCTATCCGGAAGGCTTCGGCGAGGCCCTTTCGGGAGGGGAGCGGGAATTTGAGTACGAACGAATAAAAAAAAGGATGCAGCAGAAAGAGATTGACCTTAAAGCCTATGAATTATACCTTCGGGTGGCGAGGAGAGGGCTGTTTCCCTCAGCAGGGTTTGGGATCGGCCTGGAAAGACTGACTCGCTATATCTGCGGGCTCCAGGAGATTAAAGATACGCGATTTTTTGCCAAGCTCCCCGGAGTGCTGGGCTTGTGAATATGTGGAGAGCATGGAGGTCGTCAATGAAAAAAATTCGTTCCCTCTAACGATTCGCCCGTGCCTTCTTGCCGGCCTGCTCTTCGCAGTACCATCTTTTCAGGACTTCCTGGGCAGCGATCCAGGTGGGGAAGGCCATGCCTTTCTGGATGGAACGGCCATTTTCTGTTTCTGACGAATTGCAATTCGTCAGACCTGAAACGAGGGCGAAAAACATCAAGGCCCGAACAATGGCGTCTGTTCTGAAAAACATTTTCTCCTCTCTTTGTATCGAGAATTATAGACCTCTTCATCCATTAAATAAATAGAATCATGTCATGATTTGTTATCTTCTTTGTTATCTATATGTTATTTTTTTATTTATATTATATTATTTTTCTTGAATACTTGTTTTTTTTGTGGCATTATGGGATTTCACTCCAGACAATTTTCTTCGGTCTTACAGGCAGCACTTCAGACTGGAGGTTAAACAAATGACAACACCCTCGGAAGGATTAAAGCCTTCTCATCTCTGGAAGCACTTTGAACAAATCCTGAAGATTCCCCATGGTTCGGGAAACGAAAAAGCGCTGGGTGACTACGTCCTCTCCGTGGCCGAGCGCCTTGGCCTTCCCGGCAAAAGGGATAAAGTGGGGAACATCGTCGTCGAAAAAAAGGCCTCGCCAAGACGCGAGAACGCGGAACCCGTAATTCTCCAGGGACATCTGGATATGGTCTGTGAGAAAAACTCCGATGTGAACCACGACTTCAACCAGGACCCGATACAGGCCGAGGTCAAAGGAGACTGGGTTCAGGCGAACGGAACAACCCTCGGTTCAGACAACGGAATCGGTGTGGCTGCCTCTCTGGCCGTCATGGAGGATGCAAACCTCGTCCACGGACCGCTGGAATTCCTGTTCACGGTCGATGAGGAGACAGGGCTGACCGGCGCAAGGAAGATTGAACCCGGTTTTCTCAAAGGGGAAAAACTCCTCAACCTCGACAGCGAGGAGGAGGGAACGTTCACGATCGGATGTGCGGGAGGCGCGGATTCGGAAATCATGCTCCGCCTCAAAAGAGAAAAAAGCGACGGCACCCTTTACAGGCTCAAAATTTCCGGGTTTCGCGGCGGACACTCCGGTCTGGACATCAACCAGGGCCGGGGAAACGCCATCAAGCTACTGGCCCGGATGCTGTGGCAGGCCTCCAAAGAGCATTCATTCGGGCTGGCCAGCATGGAGGGGGGAAACAAGCGGAATGCGATTCCCAGAGAAGCATGGGCTGACCTGATGGTGGATGCCAGAGAGAGCGAGGCTTTTCGTTCCTTTTTTCAGAAGACCTTTGAAAACATCCAGTTTGAATACAAAGCGGTGGAAAAAGAGGCCCGATTCGCATTTAAGGAGTCGAGCGAAGAGAAAGACATCCCGCTGAGCGGCGAATCCCGAAAAACACTCCTCAATCTTCTCCTTGTCCTTCCCCACGGCGTGCTGGCCATGCATCCTGAAATGGAAGACCTGGTGGAAACCTCGAACAACGTGGCTATCATTCATACAAATAAAGAGCAGGCCCAGGTCATCTGTAGCAGCCGGAGCTCGGTGGCCTCGGCCCTGGTTTCCACCCGGAACACGATTGCGGCGGTCAGTGAGCTGGCCGGAGCCGAAATCACCCAGCCTGAAGGATATCCCGGCTGGACGCCCGACCTCCAGTCGACTCTCCTCCGCACCCTCAAAGAGGTCTACCAGAAGAATTTCCAGAAGGAGCCGGAAGTGGTTTCTGTCCATGCCGGACTGGAGTGCGGAATCATCGGAGAAAAGTTTCCGGGGATGGACATGATCTCTTTCGGCCCGACCATCGAACATCCCCACTCCCCGGAAGAACGGGTCCACATCGGCTCAGTGGAGAAGTTCTGGAATTTCCTGACTGCTGCGCTCGCCGAGCTCTCCAGGTCGGCCTAATAATCAGAGGCCTTATCTCTAAACAGACGACCTTCCTCTTTTTTCGGATGGCCTGGATAGTGAATGAGTTCAGATTCAGCCCGCTTCGCTGAATTGAGGAAAGCCGCCGTGCGAAATTCCCACCAGGAAAAAAGGATGGGGCTCATCAGATAGGCTGACGCATCTTCCGCACACAGTAAGACCCGCCGCTGATGAGGACGGCCGAAGTTTTCATGGTGGTATTGTTTCCCGTTCTTTTCCCAATGCCGTGTCAAAAACCGCACTCTTCTCAGCCACCTGTCAAACACAAAGACTGCCGTTTTGCGGCTGTCCGGATACTCGTGCTGGCGATACTTGACATTTGAAAGAGACAAAAACTACAATGTGGTCATTGTGATTCCTTCGAGGAGGAAAATATGCCATCGATAAGCGTCGGCATCCGGGAAGCCAAGATCAAACTCAGCCAACTGCTGAAAACCGTGCAGAAAGGACGGGAAATCATCATTACCGACCGGGACAAACCTGTAGCCAAGATCGTCCCCCTCGACCAGAGCTCTTTGACCCTCGCCCAGCGCGTCAGGGAGCTGGAAAGAGACGGCTGGATCGAGCCATGCAAAAAGGAAATCGTCCTCCATCCTTCTCTTCCCCTTCCTGATGAGGCCGCTCAAAAAATTCTTGACGACGAGAGGAAGTGATGAAAAAAATGGAAGCCGCGGCCGTTTACTGGGACTCCTCCAGCATTCTCTCCGCCCTGTTTGCGGACTCTCACAGTGAAAAAGCCCTGGCCATGGCCAGCAGAGAAGGTGTCCATTTCATCTCGACTCTGGGATATGCAGAAGTCTCCGCCATCATCCACCGCCTCAGGAGAGAAAAGCTTCTCTCCGATGTTCTCTTCGAACTGGCTCAGGAGACGCTCAAGACCGGCCCCTGGAGGCGGCTGAACATCTGGCCGGAGTGGGAGAAACTGTATGCCCTCGCCTCGAAATGGCCGCTCAAAGGCGCCTCTCTCTGGCACCTGGCCTTGGTCAAAACGATCCAGAAGCACCTTCCGGAAATCGCTCTCTTCACTTTTCACGGCCCGCTGAGAAAGGCCGCTGAGGAAGAAGGGCTCCTCGCGTAGTGTGGCTCTTCGATGTGGGTGTTCTCTTGAATCTGGGTAATCGCGTGGGGGAAATAGGCTTTAATTATGACAAATGCAAAAGCAACGGCTTTGCTTTCTTATCTGCCCTGAGCTTTAGATAAATTTTCCAGTTCTTTCTTGTAGGACTTGATTGCCTTGTTCTTTTTCGCAACATCGCTGAAAAGAACGACGCTGACGATAAAAGAAACGAGACTGCCGCCCAGCCGGATAGCCTTTCCGAGCGATGTGTTGGACCGGCCTTCATCCGGATTCTGTGTAGTGCCTTCCTGACTCTCCCGGATTGCGGTTTGATAATTGAAAAACTCATACATTAAGAACGCGCCTGCACCGATAAAACCCGCGGCAACGACGATATTGGTCGATTTTGTCTTCTTTAACCTGGCAATCTCCCCCTTAATTGACTCCGCTCTGTCTGCTTCCTGATAAGCGATGAGGGCCTCTCTCAGTGCTTCCGGATCCGGCAGGCTGACTCTTGTTTCGTAATTCTCCTTCAGCGAGAAATCCTGGCTCACCTTAGAGGACGTGGTGGTCGGATACGCATTGATTGCGAGAAAAAGACCGAAAGTGGCAATTAGGAGCATGGCACCTGTTTTTCTCATTTTTGCCCCTCCAGAATATATTTTTTGGACTCGATGTCCTTCTCCTGTTTCATAACTTTTTGCAGCTTCACTTTAATTCCGTATACTCAATATATAAATCATCTCGATATGAAATGTCAACATCCCCGCGTTCAACCGGCCGTCTTCAGGACAGGCGCCCTCCTTTCTTTTTTCATGTTGAGAAGCCGGGCTAACCGCTCCCCGCTGATTTTTTTCCTTTGAAACGCTTCGAGAGCCAGGCTTTTGAACCTCTGGGAAGGGATGGCTCTTCCTTTCGGCTGTCTTCCCTGCACAGCGGCCCGAAAAATGGCCTCCTCTGCCGGCGGCGGCTTGAGCTTTAAGTATTCTTCGTACTTCGAGGAAGAAATGTATCCCAGGTCCCGGAGTGCTTGAAGAAGGTCCGGTGTGCTCACTCCGAAATACTCCTTCAGGTACAGAATATCCGCATAGCTCAGCCTCCTGGAACGGAAGTCTTTATCCACGATCGATCGCAACCTCTCCGGAGGAACCAGGAAGCGGGAGGCAAAAGTCTGGGCAAATGTTTCTCGAGGATGATAGAGCGGCAGGTATTCATCGATGAAGATATCCGGATGGTCGATGATCGGTCCGCTGAACCGGTCCCTCAGATAATGGCAGTATTCATGAACAGCGGTGAAGACCTGCCGGTCATAGGACTGATGACTGTTGACCATGGCAAAAGCCGCTTTTTCCGCTTCGAAAAAAATAAACGCACCTGAAATCCTGGATTCCTCGGCGATGGGAAGCTGGAGAACGTGCAGGCCGTTCAGTTCGAGAAGGGAGAAAATATCGCGGACCGGCTCATAGCCCAGACCCAGACGCCGCCTTTCCTCTTCGGCCATTCTCTCCGCCGAAGGATGTGTGTAGGAGGGAGCCAATTCCAGGCGCCGGCCGGTCAGCTCTTCGAGCTGCATGAAATCTTCACAGTATTTCTTGAATTTCCTGATCGCCTCTTTTGTTTTCTTGTCCTCTCTTTCGCCACCGAGGAGAACGCTGAAGGCCTCCTCTTTTTCCCTGAGGAAAAAGGATATCTCTTTCTTGAAAAAGCTGGCCAGCGCGGTCAAGGTTTCCAGGCTGGGCATTCTCCTCCCGCGTTCCAGATTCGAGATAAACTCGCCCGAAAGACCAACGGCTCTGGCCAGAGCTTCCTGAGTGAGCCCTCTCTCTTCCCTTTCTCTTCGAAGGCGCGTTCCCAGGATTCCCGGCATTTTTTGCTCCCGGTGGAGAATTCTGGCTCCAAATATATCCCTGTAGGACCGGATTGTCAAATTCTTAACACACAAGATCAGGTCATGGTCTCCGTACCGCCTTCCTCACCGACTCTGCGGTGGTCGGCCGCATCATAAACCACCTCAAGCTGACCTTTGTGGCAGAAAGACCTCCCCAACCGCCCACAGTCTATCAAGAAGTTTTGATGGCCGCCGAGGCCGGCAGTGAGTATTTTTCATGATAGTTTCGTTACTCTGAAGGAGCACTCGATACGATCTTGGGCGGGAGAATGGCGACGCCCAATATTGCACTTTGAAATCCTGATATAGAGGATAAAGGGGCCTGTCCCCTTTTTCCCCTTTTTCCTGGATGTTTGCCAATCGATCTGATTTTCATGCATCGTGGGCGGCAAGCCCGCAATGAGGGATAAATTTTGTAGGGACTGAATCTATCAAACCTGCGTTATAGAAAGAATCTCACTTCTCATTGAGAAGTTGGAACAGGAGACTTTAAAAAACCATAAATATTAACGTATTATATCGTCATGACAAAACGCTATCCAAAATTCCGGACTTGGAAAGAAAGAATCGGGTTTTATTTCGAAGACATTGAGACGCCTGCGGGCATAGCATTTGATTTGGTGGTTATTGCACTTATCCTCATGGTCTCGGCCAACTTTGTAATCGAAACTTATGACATTTCTGCAGCTTTTCGTCAGATTTTGAAAGTTGCCGAGGCGGTCATAATATCTATTTTTATTATAGAATACCTATTGCGCTTCTGGGTGGCTCAAAATAAAGTTCGCCACTTCTTCAGTCTGTACTCACTCATTGACCTTTTAGCAATTTTGCCATTCTTTTTTGCAACTCAAGTTGAGTTTCTGAGAGTGGTTCGGGTGTTTCGATTTTTGAGGCTTTTGCGGTTTTATCATCCCCACCGAATCTTGGCCCGTTTTACCAATGAAGATGTGTTTCTTGCCAGCCGTCTGTTTTTCACGTTCTTTACCATTATTTTTATTTCTTCAGGTCTTTTGTACCATATTGAGAATCCGGCCAATCCGGAAAAATTTAGCAACTTTTTTGACGCCTTCTACTTTTCCTTCATTGCTATGACCACAGTTGGTTTCGGAGATCTCACGCCCATAACCACAGCCGGCAAGGCTGTCACCATTCTTATGATTTCAGCTGCCCTTATTTTCATTCCATGGCAAATAGGACAACTTATCAGGAGAATCATGCGACCTGGCGAATAATAAATT
>CAYZDV010000048.1:0-13840 GCA_964477275.1 uncultured Eubacteriales bacterium | reverse complement strand
CCAGGTCTCCCGGTTCACCGGCCTTTCAGAAGAGGAATTGGAGGAAGCGGCCAGGCTTTTCCTCACCGCTGGACCAACGGCCATTCTTTTCGGGAACAGTCTGGTCCAGCGAGGGGACGGAACCCGGAATCTGGCCAGCCTGTGGAATCTGGCCAGCCTGAAGGATGCTCGGCTCTTCGCCCTCGGCCTGGAGAACAACCTGAGAGGCGTTTATGAGGCCAGCCGGAATTCTCCGCTCAGGAGCCTGCCCCTTTCCCGGCTTGCGGAGCTTGCTCGCTCTGGCCAGGTGAAGGCTCTCTATCTTGCCGGGCCGCTGCCGGATTTGGGCCAGACGAAGCTGGAGTTCGTTGTCGTCCAGGACAGCTTCCATAACGAGAGAGCGGAAATGTCTGATGTGGTCCTGCCCGCCGCCACTTTTGCTGAAGTGGAGGGGACTTTTATCAACACCGAGGGCCGCCTCCAGAAGCTGGAGAAAGTCATCGAGCCCCGGGGAGATTCCAGACCCGACTGGTGGATTGTTTCTCAACTGGCGCAGAAAATGGGGCATCAGGGCTTTCATTTTAAAAATGCATCCGCAGTCATGAAAGAGATGAGCCGAACTCTTCCTTGCTTCTCGAAAGTTTCCCACGGGAAATTCCAGAGCGGGGAAGACGTCTTTGTCGAGGAAGAGAAAAGCGGAGAACGGAAGTTTGTTCTCGTGGAGAAAGACCGGCCCCGTCTTGAAGCCAGCGCGGAGTTCCCCCTGCTCATGTCCATCGATTACAGCCTGGACTACTATCGGAACCTCAGTCTCAGCCAGGAGGCCAAAGGCCTGAGATTGATCAGGGATTTGCGGTGGATCAAGATCTCTCCACAGGATGCGGAGAAGCTGAAACTCAAAGAGGGAGATCCCCTCATCGTCGAATCTTCTTCAGGGAAGGCGGAGGCCGTGGCCAGAATTTCCGAAGCCGTGCCAGAAGGGATGGTCAGCGCCAGCCTTCTCTGGAGCGAGAGTTCCGATTTTTCCCTGACCCGGCTGGCGTTCCCCGCTTCAGGAGCCGCGCTGTACACGAATCCATTGCCGGTCAGGCTCAAGAGAGGAAAGTGATGGCCAGGATTTTACGAAGAGAACGTCTCGTTCCCAACATCCATTTGCTCGAAGTCGAGGCCCCTGAAATCGTCAAGAAGTGCAGGCCCGGTCAGTTCGTCATCGTCATGCCCGATGAGAAGGGCGAGCGCATTCCCCTGACCATTGCCGACTGGAATGGAGAGAAAGGCTCCATGACCATTGTCTTCATGGTCGTCGGAACCTCGACCCATAAGCTCTCCCTCCTTGAGGCCGGAACCGAGGTTCCCGTACTTGTCGGGCCCCTCGGCCGGCCGTCTCAGATCGAAAACTACGGGACGGTTCTCTGCACAGGAGGATGTTTCGGAATCGGCGCCGTCTATCCTGTGGCAAGAGCCTTGAAAGAGGCAGGAAACAGGGTTATGACTCTCCTCGACGTCAAGGCCAGCTATCTTCTCTACTGGGAGGACAAGCTGAGGGCGGTCAGCGACAGCTTCCATGTTGCCTCCCGGGACAGCCATTACAACTGCAAGGACTATATTCCCCGCGTTCTCAAGGAGCTACTCAAGAAAAACAAGGACATCCAGAGGGTCTATTCCATCGGCTGCACTTACCTGATGTACACCTGCGCCGAGGCGACACGGGCGGCCGGAATCAAGACCATCGTCAGCCTCAACCCGATCATGGTTGACGGAACCGGAATGTGCGGAGCCTGCCGGGTCACCGTCGAGGGCCGGACAAAATTCGCCTGTGTCGACGGTCCTGATTTCGACGGGCATCAGGTGGATTGGCAGGAGCTTTTTGCCAGGCGGAAAGCCTATTTCGAGGATGAGATCCAATCCCTGGTTTATTGGGAAAAGAAGCATTTCCCTTGATGGACTGAGAAAAAAGTGTGAGCGATGACAGAGAAAAAAGGATTGCCCGAAGAGCTCAAGAACAGGCTTAAGGCCGAATTCAACCGGGAATGGCGGCAGAAACTGCGCAAATCTCTGGCGGTCAAGGAGAGGATAAAAATCCCGCGGCAGAAGATGCCGGAGCGCGAACCCGAGGAGAGAAACAGGGACTTCAATGAGGTCAATATCGGCCTGGACGCGGAGCTGGCCAGGAAAGAAGCCCAGAGATGCCTGGATTGCGCAAATCCCCAGTGCGTGCTGGGCTGTCCTGTGGGGATCGATATCCCCACATTCATCAAGCTGATCGATATCGGCGATTTCGTCCAGAGCGTGCGCAAGATCAAGGAGACCAACAGCCTGCCGGCCATCTGCGGCCGTGTCTGTCCCCAGGAAATCCAGTGTGAGGATGTCTGCAATCTGAAGAAAGCGACGGGTGTGCCGGTGGCCATCGGAAACCTGGAGCGGTTCGTGGCCGACTATGAACGGCAGGCTGGAGAAATGTTCATTCCCGAGATTCCTCCGTCCACCGGCCGCAGGGTGGCCGTCATCGGAGCGGGGCCGGCTGGCCTGACCGTGGCCGGAGACCTGGCCAAGAAGGGCCACAAAGTGATCATCTTCGAGGCCCTCCACATCGCCGGCGGAGTCCTGGTCTACGGGATTCCGGAGTTCCGTATGCCCAAGAGCACCCTCAAAGCCGAGGTGGAATATCTGGAGAAACTCGGTGTCGAGCTGAGGACAAACTTTGTGGTCGGCCTGACAGCGACCATCGAGGATTTGAAGAAGGAAGGCTATGAGGCCTTTTTCATCGGAAGCGGAGCCGGCCTGCCGAATTTCATGAGGATTCCCGGTGAGAACCTCATCGGCGTCTATTCGGCCAACGAATACCTGACCCGCGTCAACCTGATGCGGGCCTCATCTTTTCCCGAATATGACACAACAGTCTTCAGGGGCAAGAGAGCGGCGGTGATCGGCGGCGGCAACGTGGCCATGGATTCCGTGCGCACGGCAAAGAGACTGGGAGCGGAATCGGCCATGATCATCTACCGCAGGTCCAGAGTTGAAATGCCCGCCCGCGTGGAAGAGGTGAAACACGCTGAGGAGGAGGGCATCGAGTTTCACTTCCTGACCACGCCTGTCCGCTACTTCGGCGATGAAAACGGCCGCGTGAAGGCCATGGAGTGCTTGAGGATGAAACTCGGGGAGCCCGATTCCTCCGGACGGCGGCGGCCAGTCCCTCTCGAGGGTTCGGAGTTCATCAGGGAAGTGGACCTGGTGGTGGTGGCCATCGGCCAGAGCCCCAATCCCCTGATTCCTCAGGCGACTCCGCAGCTCCGCGTGGGAAAATGGGGCAACGTGGAGGTCGATTGGGAAACCATGGCCACCAGCATGGAAGGCGTCTATGCCGGAGGCGATATCATCCGCGGCGGAGCGACGGTGATTCTGGCGATGGGCGACGGGCGGGTGGCAGCGGCAGAAATCGACAAATATCTCAACCGCACTAACCCCGAAAAAAAGAAACAAGCAAAATATTCATCATGATTGTTGAGGGATTCGATGAGCTGGGTTGATGATTACAAAAAAAAGCTGGTGACCGCCGAAGAAGCGGTCTCCGTGGTCAAAAGCGGCGACAGGGTTTACATCAGCGGGAATGCCGCTTCGCCCTATGTCCTGATGAATGCGCTGGCGGAAAGGAAGGATGAGCTGCAGGATGTCGAGCTTGTCCACGTCCTTCTCCTGGGCGATGACCCCCTTTCCAGGCCTGAGATGGAGGGCCATTTCCGGCACAACTCCCTCTTCGTGGGCCCGGCTGACAGGAAGGCCATCAACGAGGGACGAGCCGATTACATTCCCATCTTCCTCCACCAGATTCCAGGCCTGATGTTTTCCGGCCAGATGCCTCTCGATGCGGCCATGCTCCATCTTTCTCCTCCGGATGAACATGGCTTCATGAGCTTCGGTGTGGAAGTGCTGGCCTCCAAGGCAGCGGCGGAGACGGCCAAAATCGTCATCGCTCAGGTCAACGAGAGAATACCCCGGGTATTGGGGGATTCCTTCATCCATGTTTCCCGGGTCCACAAGATCGTCGAGATTTCCCGGGAACTGCCGCAGCTGGAGAGAAGCCCCTTCAGCGAAGTGGAGAGGAAGATCGGCCATTTCATCGCTGCCCTCATCGAAGACGGGGCCACGCTCCAGCTGGGCATCGGCGGCATTCCTGATGCCGTCCTTTCTGCCTTGAAAGGAAGGAAGGACCTGGGAATTCATACCGAGATGGTCTCCGACGGCGTGATGGAGGCCATTGAGGCGGGCATCATCACCGGCGCCAGGAAGAGCTTCCACCCTTACAAGGTGGTGCTGACCTTTATTCTCGGCTCCCATAAGCTCTATGATTTTGTCGACAACAACCCCATCTTCGAAGCCCATCCCACCGATTACACAAACCATCCCTTCAACGTGGCCAGAAACGACAACATGGTCGCCATCAATTCGGCCATCGAACTGGATATCACCGGACAGGTCTGCTCTGATTCGATCGGAACCTATATCTACAGCGGCTTCGGCGGCCAGGTCGACTTCATCCGGGGAGCGGCTCATTCCAGCGGAGGAAAGCCGATCATCGCTCTGCCCTCCACAGCCAAGGAGGGGGAGCACTCCCGGATTGTTCCCTACCTGAAGAAGGGAGCCGGCGTGGTCACCACCCGGGCCGACGTCAAGTATGTGGTGACCGAATACGGAGTGGCCTATCTCCACGGCAAGAACCTGCAGGAGAGGACCGTGGCCCTGATCAACATCGCCCACCCCAAGTTCAGACCGGACCTGATCAAGGAAGCCAAGAAGCGGTTTCTCCTGCGGTAGTCATAGATAGAGACCCATGAAGCAGCCAGAGCTTTTTCCCGCCGAAGAAGGCCGCATCGGGACGGATGAATCGGGAAAAGGCGACTACTTCGGCCCCCTGGTCGTGGCCGGAGTTTATCTTCCGGCAAGCCAGGACGCGGTACTCGCCGAACTGGGAGTCAAGGACAGTAAGAGATTTTCGGATAACCGTGTCCGGGAACTGTCCTCCCTCATCCAGAAAGGATATGCCCATTCCCTGGTGGTCATCGGCCCGGAGAGATACAATGAGCTCTATGCCCGGCTGAAAAACCTGAACAGGATTCTGGCATGGGCCCATGCCAGAGCCCTGGAGAACATCCTGGAGAAGGTGCGCTGCCCGCTGGCCATCACCGACCAGTTCGGAGACCGGTCCTATGTTCTCAACGCCCTGATGAAGAAGGGGAAGAATATTGAGCTGGTCCAGAAGCCCAGGGCCGAGGAAGACCTGGCCGTGGCGGCCGCCTCCATTCTGGCGCGGGCAGAGTTCCTGAAGCGCCTCCATTTCCTGTCCCGGGATGTCGGGCTTGACCTTCCCAAGGGAGCTTCCGCTCTGGTCGAGGAAGCCGCGCTGAAGCTGGTCAGGCTCCATGGAACCCGGGTGCTCGACAGGGCGGCCAAAACCCATTTCAAAACCACCCGGCGCATCCTGGGCCATCTGTGACCGACCTTCTGAGCATCCTTCCGGTCATCTGCGTCCTCCTCTTTTTCATCGAGAAGAAGCTCTTTTCTCCCGGGAATCTCATCCCTCCAGCAGAGGTTATCCTTGTCAGCGGTTTTCTGGTATGATAATTGCCGCAAATCTTTTGGAGAGGAAAGGGAGATGGACAAGGAAACCCGGCGTCTCTACCTCGAAAATCCCTACCAGGTGGAATTCGAGGCCGTGGTCCTCGAGAGAGTTCTCCGCGAGCAGACCCCCGGCCTCATCCTCGACCAGACCTGTTTCTACCCGGAATCAGGGGGTCAGCTGGACGATAGAGGCCGGCTGAACGGGACAGCCGTCATCAGGGTTCTGGAAGATGACGGGAGAATCGTCCACCTCCTCGAAGCCGGGGTTGAGGCCGAGCGCATCAAGGGCGTCATCGACTGGAAGAGGCGCTTCGACCACATGCAACAGCACACCGGCCAGCACATCCTTTCCCAGAGCTTTTACCAGTTCCTCCAGGGGGAAACACTTTCTTTCCATATGGGAGAAACCTCATCCACTGTGGAGATCGACGTGAGAAAGATTTCAGAGGAAGAGGTGGAGGAGGTGGAAAGACGCGCCAACACAATCATCTTCGCCAACAGGGAGGTCAAGGTCCACTCCGTTCCTGAGGACAGGGCTCTGACATTTCCCTTGAGGAAGCTACCCAAAAGAAAGGGAATGATCCGGGTGGTGGAGGTCGCCGATTTTGATTATTCCGCCTGCGGCGGCACCCATGTCCGGCGAAGCGGCGAAGTGGGGCTCATCAAAGTTCTCAAATGGGAAAGGATCAGGGACAACTTCCGCTTCGAGTTTGTCTGCGGTCAGCGGGCTGCGGAGGATTACGCCTGCAAAAACAGGATTCTCCGCGACCTCTCCAACCGGCTTTCAGCCCATGAGAGAGATGTCCTGGCCTCTGTGGAAAAGCTTTTTTCCGACCTGAAATCGGAGAAAAGAGCGAGCCGGAAGCTCAAGGAGAGGCTGATTCAGCACGAAGCCCGGGATTTCAATGCCAGGACCCGGGGTCCGATAATCAAAGAGATCTTTACCGAGAGGACCGCCGAGGAATTGCGTGTCCTGGCCCTCAACATCATCAGGAAAGCCGAGAAGGTGGTCCTCTTTGGCCTGAAAACGACGGGGAGAGGACATCTCGTTCTCGCCTGCTCGGAAAAATTTCCCCTGGATATGAGAGAACTTGTGCCTGAGGTCTCTGCCCTGGTCAAAGGCAGGGGAGGAGGCAGCCCTTCGCTGGTGGAAATGGTGGCCGAAGAGCCGGAGAAAATCGACCTTGCCCTGAATAGAGCCAGAGAAAGGCTGGAGTCGGACCTTAAGGACTTTTATCAGAAAAGCTGACTGGAATTTTGCCTGGAAAAAAGGGTTTCTTCCTCTGCCGGGTTCTTTCCTCACTCGTACCGAAGAGAGATGATGGGGTCGAGTTTGGCTGCTTTCTGGGCCGGGAAGATGCCGAAAAAGAGGCCCACCGAGACAGAGACAAACAGGCCGAGAACGACCGACCAGGCCGTGACCGAAGCAGGGAGAGGTGTTGCCGCCTTGACCAGGAAGGCGATGGCGAACCCGATGAGCACGCCGAGTGTTCCTCCTACTCCGGTCAGGAAAACCGCTTCAATCAGAAACTGCTTGAGGATGTCAGAGGAGCGGGCTCCGATGGCTTTGCGGATTCCGATTTCCCTGGTCCGCTCTTTGACCGAGACGAGCATGATGTTCATCACTCCGATTCCTCCGACCAGGAGGCCGATGGAGGAGATGACGATCATCACCAGGAAGATGGCTCCCGTAAGCTGGTTGTAGAGGTTGAGGATGGTATCCTGGGTGTAGACGGCAAAATCGTTGGGTTTTCCGAACCCGACTTTTCTTCTCTGACGGAGGAGGTTGATGATCTCTTCCATCGCTTCCTGGATGTAACCGTGCTTCCGGGGGACAGCGATGAATTCCATCTGGGCAAGGGAATAAGGAAAATATTTCATGAGCGTGGTGACAGGGATTCCGACAAAATTATCCTGGCTCTGGCCGAACATACTGCCCCTTTTCTGAAGGACGCCGACAACGGTGAATCTCTCCGGCCCGATCCGGATTTCTTTATGCAGGGGGTCCAACTGGGCGAAAAGCGTTTCGGCCACCTCGGCGCCGAGGACGCAGACTCTGGTCCGGTGGTGAATGTCGGATTCGGTGATGAAGCGGCCCGCGGTGGGAAGATAGAGCGAGATGACCTGGGGCCAGTTTTCGTTCATGCCGATGATGATCGCATCCTTGCTTCTGGTATTCTGGTATTTGATGGGGATGTCCTCAAAGTAGTCAGCGGCGAGGCTCACTGCCACGGCCTTGACCTGCGAGCAATCCTTCTCGATGGCCAGCGCATCCTCATAGGTCAGGTCCTTTCTCTGCCGTTCCTCCTCGGACATGCGTCCCATGCGGATGCCCGGCTCGTATTTGGAAATGATGATCAAATCCGAGCCGGCTGATTCCAGCTCGGCGAGCACTGTGCGGTTGAGGCCCTGGATGATGGAGACCATGCCGATGACGGTCATCACCCCGATCATGATTCCCAGCAGTGTCAGGAAAGAACGAAGCTTGTTGGTCCGCAGGGAATCGAAGGCCATCTGAACGATTTCTCTCAGTATTCCCAGTCTCATTGTTCTGCCCTCAAGGCCTCGACGGGGTTGAGCTTGGCCGCCTTGTTGGCCGGAAAGAGCCCGAAAAAGATGCCCACACTCGCCGAGACGGCAATGGCAACCACGATCGCGGTCGGATCAAGTGCCGAAGGCAGTGAAGTGGCTGCGGTGACAATCCTGGCGATAATAAAGCCGATGAGAATCCCGATGAGCCCGCCCGTGGTGGAGATGGCCGCGGATTCGATCAGGAACTGGAAGAGAATGTCTTTCCGGCGGGCTCCGACAGACATGCGGATCCCTATCTCCTTTGTCCTTTCGGTGACCGCCACCAGCATGATGTTCATGACCACGATACCGCCAACCAGCAGGGCAATGGACGAGATGGCGATCATGGCAAAGTAGATGCCCGCGGTGGCTGTCTTGTACATCTGGATGAATGTCTCGGAGCTGACAAAAGAGAAATCATCCGGGTCTTTGAAGCCGAGATGGCGACGGGAGCGCAGAATGGTTCTCACTTCCTCCTGGGCTCTGGACATCATCTCCTGGGAGGGGGTGTGGATGTTGATGTTGATGCTTCTTCTCGAGCCATAGAGCTTCTGAAAGGTGGTGATGGGAATGCGGACATAATCATCCTGGCTCATCCCCAGAAGTTTGCCTTTCTTCCCGCCGACGCCGATCACAAGAAAATTGTGCGGTCCCAACTTTATCCATTTCCCGAGAGGGTCGAGAGCAGGGAAGAGCTTTTCCTTGATGTCGGCGCCGATGATGCAGACGTAGCGGGAGCGGTCTTCATCCTCCTTGAGGATGTGACGCCCCCTTTCCAGCTCCAGGACTGTCCCGATCATATGGTCGAGGTGAGTCACGCCTCTGATCGAGACGTCTTTCATGAACTGACTCTGGAATTTGGCCGTCCGGCTGGTGGAGACCGATGCTCCCACAAGCTCGCAGGATGAGCAGCGCTCGCGAATGAGCCTCATCTCGGCAAGGGTCAGGTCTTTTCGTTTGAGCATTTCCCGGTAATCCTGGAGGGATCCGCCGACCATCGAGAACTTTGAGACTGAAAAATCGTTGGGTCCGTAAAATGAAAATTGGGTGTAGACATAATGATTGAGGCCCTGGATGATGGAGACAACGGCGACGATGGTGAAGACGCCGATGATGATTCCCAGAAGCGTGAGAAAAGTCCTCAGCTTATTGGTCCAGAGAGAACCCATGGCCATCGAAAGGGATTCGCCGACATTGACTCGAGCCATCTTCCTCTTCAATATTTTACATTAGACAATACGGGAGTTCAAAACAAAGGTTTCCAGGAGTCAGTATTTCCAAATCCGTTATGAAGCAAAGAGGGGAGTGTTTGGTGGTCCTCTTGACAACTTCTCACCGAGAGCACAGAATGGGGCAGGGAAGATGAAGAGAAAAGAACAGCCCGGACGGAAAAACAGAGGGAAAGGAGGACCATCGTCGATGGCCATGAAAAAAACGAGAAACGAATTGGAGTTCTCAGTGCCGTGCGTTTATTTTCGTCGTCCGGGTCGCGAGAACACGCGGAGAACTCTTGAAGTTGCTGTTAGAAGGGCGGAGGAGCTGGGGGTGAGGACGGTTGTCGTCGCTTCCTCCTCTGGAGAAACGGGACTTATGGCCGCCAGACTCTTCCCATCCGGAAACCTGGTGATCGTCACCCATTCCACGGGATTTGTGAAGCCCGGCTACCAGGAGCTCAGGGAGGACTATCGGAAACAGATCGAAGCGGCCGGAGCCAGGATTCTGACCTGCCAGCATGCTCTGGGAGGAGTGGGCCGGGCGGTGCGAAAAAAGCTGGGAACCTACGAGCTGGAAGAGTTCATCGCCTACACCCTGCGCATCTTTGGCGAGGGAACCAAGGTGGCGGTGGAGGTGGCCCTCATGGCCGGGGATGCGGGGCTGATTTCGACCTCAGAGCCCTGCATCTGCGTCGGAGGCACTGGCCGCGGTGCGGACACGGCTGTCCTCCTCAGACCGGCCAACGCTCAGAATTTCTTCGACCTGAGGGTGATGGAGATCCTGGCCAAACCCCACCTTGAGGAATGAATGGGCACAGGAAGCTGCTTCGGGTTGCCGGTGATCCATCGTTGAGGTGTGAATCTCGTTATGAGACGGCTTCATCTTGACAGGAAAGACGGCTTCTTGGTAATAAAAGATGGTCCCTCCATTGATCAGAGCCCGAACAGCGTCAAGGGAAAGACCGGGAATGGCGCTAAAAAAATCCGAAAGTCCCTGTTTACACAGGAAACCCTGGATTCCCGCCTGCGCGGGAATGACAACACTATATGGCTATATCAATTTATTATACAGAGCGTCATAAACAGTTGCGCATAATTTCATCATCTTCAGGCAGATCATCGCCAAAAATACGCAATCATTTATGCTGCTACGTATAAATGTGTTTGTATTAGATTAAAAAAAGAGGTGAAGACATGAAAAAAGTGGCGGTTTCGGGTTTGGCTCTGGCGCTTGTCCTTGTCTTGGCATCCGGTCTCCAGGCTCAGGGAATTTACATCGGGGTCCAGGCGGGCTATTCGGCTGAGAAGCCTAAGCTTCCCGACGATCTCAACTCCGTTTTTGAGTCGGATGCCTCGTTTTTTTACGGGGGACGCCTGGGCTTGAAGATGATGATGTTTGCCGTTGAAGCGAACTATCTCCGCGCCGGCCATGAGCTCGTCCAGACCGTTGTTGGAGACGTGAACTGGGATGGAATCGAACTGACCTATCAGTATATCGGGGTAAATGCGAAACTCTTCCCTCTCTCCCTTCCCATTCCTCCGGTTGCTTCCATCCGTCCTTTTCTCACCGCCGGCTACGGCGTCTACACGGCTGACCTCAAAGAGGTCGACAAGGACAGCAAGGGCAGCTACAACGCCGGCCTCGGCCTGGAACTCAAGATCAGCAAGATTGCGCTGCTTGTCGAGGGGAAATACCGCAAGGGCAAAGTCACGATCGAAGGAAGAGAGCTGGAACTGGGCAACTTTTCCATCAGCGGCGGAGTGAACATCTATTTTTAAACAGCGCTTCTTCAGCTTAGAAGAAATTCTTTTCTTCTGTGAGCAGGAGGAGATTCTCTCTGCTGAATGATGGTCGAGTGCATCCACTGCGGGAGAGAGAGATGGCCTCTCTCCGGATATCTGGGCCTCTGCCGGGAGTGCATCCTTCATGCGTTCCAGGCTGTTGAGCCCCACATTCAGAAGGTCCATCAGGCCAGCCGGGAAGTTTTTGGCCTTCCGGGATCCCCACCTCAGGCTGAGGGAGGCCTTTCCTGCAATGCCTGTTTCAACGAGTGCCGGATCGGCACTGGAGAAGCGGGCTACTGCGGAGTGAAAGAAAACCGGGACGGGCAGAGGCTCAGGCCGCTGCCGCGGGAGGGGTACTTTTCATGGTATTATGACTCCTTGCCCACCAATTGTGTCGGCACCTGGGTTTGCCCGGGCGGCACAGGGGCCGGCTATCCCCGCTACGCCTATTCCAGGGGCCCTGAGTACGGCTTCAAAAACCTGGCTGTTTTCTACCACGGCTGCACCTTCAACTGCCTTTTCTGTCAGAACTGGCACTATCGAGAAGACCTGAGAGGGAAGAAGCCTCAGCCCTCGAGCGAACTCTCAGGGGCCGTTGATGCCAGCACCTCGTGCGTCTGTTACTTCGGAGGCGACCCGGCGCCCCAGATCCTCCATTCCATCCATGCTTCGCGGCTGGCCATGGCTGAGAAGAGGCACAGGATCCTCCGCTTCTGCTGGGAGACCAACGGCACCATGACCGGCAGTTTTCTGGAGGAGATTCTGGACATCGCTCTTCAAAGCGGCGGCTGCGTCAAGTTTGACCTCAAAACCTTTCATCCCGAGCTGAATGTGGCTCTCTGCGGACGGAGCAACGAGCAGACCAAAGCCAATTTCAAGCTGGCCTCGAGCTGGGCCGCAAAGAGGAAGGAGCCGCCGCTGGTCATTGCCAGCACTCTTCTTGTCCCGGGATACGTGGAAGAGGAGGAAGTCAGGGAAATCGCGCGGTTTATCGCCTCCCTCGACCCCCAGACCCCCTACTCTCTTCTCGCGTTCTACCCGCATTTCCATTTCCGCGACCTTCCGACCACCTCTCGCCGGCATGCCGAAGAATGCCGCCAGGCCGCTCTCGAGGCGGGCTTGACCAGGGTCAGGCTCGGCAATGTCCATCTTCTGGGGAAGGATTACTGAGGATGCTGGTCAGGTTGAACAAATTTCTTCTTCTTACGCAAGTATGAAATTGACATAACCATATAGTGTTGTCATTCCAGCGCAGGCGGGAATCCAGGGTTTCCTGCGTAAACAGGAATCCACTTCCTTTTTATAGTTCGCTGCTTTCGCATGGACAACGTCTGGATTCTTTCACCCTGCCTGCGCAGGGACAGGCTTCGCAGGAATGGCAGGAACTGTAACATTGTTAATCGCTTGTATTAGCTTAAACAAGAATCATGGAGGAAAAGGGGATATGTTTTCAAGCCTGTTGACTCGAATTGGTGAAAGACCACAAAAGGCTTTATTATTTAAGTTAACCCGGAGAAAGCTCTAAAAGCTATCTTTTATTTGGAGATAATTGCCGTCTTTGTCAAATTTCTGGATGCGGCAGTTGCCGCTTTCCAGGATGAATATATTTGCCTGCTCGTCCACGGCGATGTTTCGGGGACGGTAAAATAAATAATTATCATCGTCCTCATGTCCGATGCTCAAATCTTCTTCCAATTCAAGAACGATTTCCCCGTAAACAGGATCGGAAGGATTCTTGACGATTTTTGCACCGTTTTTTAACTCCACCTTTCCTTTCCACTCCGCTTCTTTTGAGGTTTTTTCTTTTGTGCAGCTCATGATCAAAAAACAAATGAGCAATAGGACAGGAAGTGATTTCAGAGAAGTTTTCATGCCGGCTTTTCCAGCTTGGCTGACCTATCTTCAAGAAAATAATGAAATTAGAAATATCGCTTCAGGGGAGAGGGAATCCTTAAAATCGATTTTTGGTGCGAAAATTAGGTTTTAAGCGTTTTGTAGAGAGCTCTCAGGTTTGTGCTGCAGTAAAGTCACACACACAGACTGCTGTAAGGTTTTTTCCGTTAGAATCGATTTTTGGGCCGAAAAATCCAATCTAAGCAAGTTGCTACAGGGAGAGGTGTTTTTTATTTTGTTTAAAATTAACAAGTTAACTCAGCCAGGGCGCAACAAGCGGGGCAACAACAGCGGGCGCAACAACAGCGGCCAACAACAGCGGCGCAACAACAACATGTTACTATTTCTGGTGTTGTTTTTAAATTTTTACCTATCTCATATTCAAAGGAAAACACAGTTCCCCTAAATTCATTTTCCATTGACTTGCCTTCTTTATTCTTTATATGATATGACTAAATTGGAATTAAGAGAGGATTTAAATGCTTTTAGAATATATCCAAAAGGCCTTAGAAAAAGCACAATATAAAAATTTGGACGATGGTACATGGTTTGCAGAAATTCCAGATTTTGAGGGAGTTTGGGCAAATGCCAGCAATGTAGAACAATGTCGGCATGAACTTCAAGAAGTTTTAGAGGAATGGCTTATTCTGAAAATCCGGGACCATGATCCAATACCAAAAATTGGAAGGGTAGAGATTAAAGTCAAAGAAGTCGTGACTGCCTAGTGTTCCATCTCAGAAATATCTTTAATAAATATTTCGTAGAATCATCAGGGATAGCAT
>CAYZDV010000047.1:0-14255 GCA_964477275.1 uncultured Eubacteriales bacterium | reverse complement strand
GGGAAAACAGATCAGCGAGGACGGACGGGGGACACCCCATGACAGGACCCATCCTCGCCTCTCGGATAATTTTTAGCCTGAGGATGGTGATGCTCCCTGCAGGAGCTTCTCCAGATTCTCGCCCGGTTCATTCGCAGTCTGTCCAGGTAGGGAGCTCCTCCGGCCTCCGGAAGAGGCCGATGGTGAGACCCCCGGGCGTCAGAAATATTTTTTGCTGCGGGCAACTTTTTTCTCCTTTATTTCATCTTGAGAAGTGAGGAGAAAAAAACAGATGATGTTCGCGGAAGCCAGCGCCGCCTTCGGGCCGCTCAATAGCTTATTTTCTTATCAATTTGCTAAAATGGGACAAAGCGCCGCAGGAGAAATGGTGGCTGACGAAGAGGGAAGGCCCACTGCAGAAACCGGCCTTCAGGAGTTCGCTCGAATTGAGGAATTGATCACCCGGAGCCGGGAGGGTGACCTCAGGGCCATGGAGGGCATCTACCAGCATTTCAGCCGCCGCATCTTCAACGTCGTTTACCGTCATACCTATAACAGGGAAGCCGCCGAGGATCTGCTGCAGGAGATTTTTGTCAAGGTTTTCACTCATATTCAGAAGCTGAGGAGCGCAGACACTTTTACCGGCTGGTTGTACCGGATCGCCATCAACGCCTGCTACAGCTATCTGCGGGAGAACAGAATCCGGCTCCAGCAGGCCATTCCTCTGAGAGAAGTGGAAGGGGTTCTGGAGGGAAATGTTCACCCGGCCAGCGACCAGATGCTGAAGGAGTCGCTGGATGAAGCCATCCAGACCCTGCCGCAGAGGATGAAAACCATCTTCCTTCTTCATGATGTTCAAGGCTTCAAGCATGAGGAAATCGCTCCTGTTCTGGGATGTACGGTGGGCACCTCTAAATCTCAACTGTTCAAGGCCAGGATGAAAATCCGGGACTGCCTGGAGAGAAAAAAGATTTTCTGAGGAGAGAGGGCCATGAGATGCACCAGAGCCAGAAAACAGATTTCCCACCTCATCGACGGGAACATTGCAGCCAGAGAGAGGACCCGTCTGAAGAAGCACCTTGCTTGCTGCCCGGACTGCGGGAAGCTTTTCGAAGAATTCCAGAAAATCGCCTCCGGGGCCCGGGAGTTAGAAAAGCTCAGCCCTTCGCCCCGCGTCTGGCTGAAAATAAAGGAAAGGCTTCAACCTGAGGAGCAGAGGGTCATTTCCTTTGAGGCCAGAAGGAAAACCAGGCTGGCACCGTTCTTTTCCCGCCCGCATTTCAAGTGGGTGCTGAGTGCGGCCCTGCTTCTGGTGGCTATTATCGCGGGTTTGACCGTCGGGCTCCTTTACCGGGCGGGAGAGGATGTCCTGAAGTCGAGGGATCCCCGGGCGTACGCTCTAATTAAACTGGACGAGGCCGAGGCCCATTACCAGAAAGCCATCGAGGCGTTGATGGAAGCCGTCTCCGGCCAGGAAGGACACCTGGACTCCCGGCTTATCGAGGTTTTCCAGACAAACCTCCGGGTCATCGACGCCACTCTCCAGGCCTGCAGGCAGGCCGTGCTCCAGGAACCAGGGAACATCGATGCCCGGAACATTCTTCTGGCGGCTTACAGGGGAAAGCTGGATTTCCTGCAGGGAATGGTGGAGCTCCAGCAGGAACAGTCCCTGAATAGAGAGGCGATAAAAATTTGATCATATATCGAAAAGGAGGAATCATCATGAATTCACACACACATCTCAGAAGGTCAGCCGTGCTGTCCGGAGTTTTTCTCATCATCGCTCTAATGGCCGGGCAAGCATCAGCCGGAGAGAAATACGAAGAGAAGTTCGGGAAAACGGTTGCCATGGCCAAGGATGGGACCGTGGATTTGACCAACGTCGCGGGCGATATCGAGGTGAAAAGCTGGGACAGAGATGAGGTGAAGATCGAGGCTCTGAAAGTTTCAAAGGCCGGCACCTCTGATAAGGCCAGAGAGGATGCCGAGAAAGTCAGGATTGAAGTCGAGAAGAAAAACGGCACCGTTCGCATCAAGACCGAGTATCCCGAGCAGAGAAAATGGCGGACGGAATCGTTAAACGTGTCCGTGGATTACCGCCTCTGGGTTCCAGTCCGGGCTTCGGTCAGAATAACCAACGTGACGGGGAAGGTTGCTTTGGATGGAATCGGCGGCTCGGTGAAGCTGAAACTGGTGACCGGAAATGCCGAAATCAGAAAAGTGGGCGGCAGTGTGGACAGCTCTGTGGTGACCGGCAATCTGACCATCGAGGAAGTGGCCGGGGATGCGGACCTGAATGTGACCACCGGGGACGTCAGCGCAAAAAGAATGAAGGGCGCGATAAAGGTCAACATCGTCACAGGGAAAATTGAACTGGTGGATATCTCCGAGGCCAGGACCGTGGATGGCCGTGCGGTCAGCGGTTCGATCGTTTACCAGGGAAAGCTCCGCCCTGATGGCCGCTACAGTCTCACCTCGTTCAGCGGGGATGTCCGGATATCCCTGCCTTCTGGCTCTGCTTTTGAGCTGGAGGCCTCCACCTTCAGCGGCGATATCGAAAGCGATTTCGAAATCAGGGTCTCCGGCAGGATGAGCGATAAAAAAATTGAGGGTGTCGTCGACAGAGGAGGAGCGATTCTCAAGCTGTCCACCTTCAGCGGCGATATCGTTCTCAAGAAAGAATAACTTCAACCCGTCTTCCGCAGCAGGGGAGGACTTCCGTCCTCCCCTTTTTGTTTCCCCGGGAAAAAATGGGAGTCAAGGGACTGCCAAAGTCTTGCTTGACCTGCCCGGAGAAAAAAAGTCGCATGGGAAATCATATAAAAATGATAGGATTTCCCACTCCATTCTATTTATTGACAATATAAGATGTTTATTTTAGAATTGTTGCGGGTTGAAGAATGTCTGGAAAAAAAATCCTGATCGTTGATTATGACTTGAAAAGCCTCGACTCGCTGGCCGAGCTTTTTGAAAACCGCAACGTCGAGGTGATTAAAGCCAGGGATGGCGTCGCTGGTTATGAGAAATACAAAGAGGAGGCCCCGGATTTGGTCATCCTCGAAGCCATGCTTCCCCGGATGCACGGGTTTGACCTGACCGAGAAGATTGTCCATGATAGCAAGGGGGCGGTTCCGGTCATCATCGTCACCGGCGTCTACAAAGGGCATCAGTACCGCAATGAGGCTCTGCGCACGCTGGGAGCCACCGACTACTTTGAGAAACCCTACGACAAGAACAAACTGGTGGAGAGCGCGTTGAAAATGATTCGGAACGAGGCTGAGGTGGAGGGAGACATTCCCGAACTCCCTGACCTCCCTGGAGCGGATGCGGTCATCAAGAGTCTCGCCGAAAGGCTCAAAAAAATATCTTCGGGAAAAAAAGAATAGTTCTCAAATCAATATCATTCATCATTCAGTGAACGGCGATGGATCAACTGTGGACACGCTGCAACAACTGCCGCCGTATCCTGTACAAACAGGATATCCTGGACAACCTGTCGGTCTGCCCGGCCTGTCATTTTCACTTCCGGCTCTCAGCTCCGGAACGGCTGGCCATGCTCTTTGACGACGGCCGGTATGAGCTCTTTGACCAGAACGTCCTGCCCAGAGACTCCCTTCATTTCGAAGACACCATGAAGTATTCGGAAAGGCTGATGGAAAACAGTAAACGAACCTCGCTTCCCGAGGCGGTGTTGAACGCGACGGGCACCATGGGGGAGATAAAAGTCATCATCTGTGCCATGGACTTTGCGTTTATGGGCGGCAGCATGGGGTCTGTCGTCGGGGAGAAAATCACCAGAGCTGCGGAACGGGCTCTCAAAGAACGCCTGCCCCTTATCGTCGTCTCCTCTTCGGGAGGAGCGAGGATGCAGGAGGGAGTCTATTCTTTGATGCAGCTGATGAAGACCAGCGCGGCGATTGCCCGGCTGGATGAGGCCGGAATTCCTTACATATCCGTCCTGGCTGATCCCACAACCGGCGGGGTGACGGCCAGCTTCGCCATGTTGGGCGATATCAACATCGCCGAGCCCCATGCGCTGATCGGGTTTGCCGGTCCGAGGGTGATCGAACAGACCATCAAGGAGAAGCTGCCCAAGGGTTTCCAGAGTTCGGAGTTTCTGCTCGAGCACGGCATGCTCGATGGCGTGGTCGAGCGGAAACACCTGCGGTCGTCCCTGATTCGGGCGCTCCGTCTCTTCCTCAATCGTCCTCCATGAACTACACCCAGTGCCTGAAATATCTCGAGCGGATCCAGAATCTGGGCATCAAATTCGGCCTGGATAACGTCCGCACGGTCCTTTCTTCCTTCAACAATCCCCACCAGAGATACGCCTCTGTTCTGGTGGCCGGGACCAATGGAAAGGGCTCGGTCTGCGCCATGCTGAGCAGGATTCTCTCCCTTCATGGGTTCCGGGTTGGCCTTTTCACCTCTCCCCATCTGGTCAAGGTCGAAGAGAGAGTGCGGGTGGGAGAAGTGCCCATTGCCAGGAAAGACTTCTGCCGGACCCTGACTGTCCTCAGGAAGAAGATCGAAGAGCTCATCGCGGCCCGGCGATTGCTCACCCCTCCGACCTATTTCGAGCTGCTGACCTGCCTTGCGTTCCTTCATTTTGAGGAGCAGAATGTGGATATCGCCGTGCTTGAAGTGGGCATGGGCGGGAGGCTCGATGCGACCAACGTGGTTGTGCCCCGGGTCTCGGTCATCACCACCATATCTGGCGAGCATCAGCAGTATTTGGGGGAGGGGCTGGACCAGATTGCTTTTGAGAAAGCCGGGATTATCAAAACCGGCGTGCCCGTCGTCTGTGGAGTCGAGAGGAGAGAGGCTTACCTGACTATCAAGAAGCGGGCCGAGGAGCTGCAAGCTCCTTTCTCAGGCGTCTTCGACAGAGAGGGGTGCTTTGTTGTGGAGAGAAAGACGGAAAGACTGTCCTTCGTCTATCAATCCGGGCGAGAAAAATATGTGTTTTCTCCTTCCCTGCGCGGTGAGCACCAAGGAAGGAATGCGGCGGTGGCCATCGTTGCCTCCGAACAGCTTTCCCGAACCTGGCGAAGACTGGAGAAAAAAAAGATCGTCGAGGGCGTGGAGACAGCCGGGTGGCCGGGACGGCTGGAGGTCATCTCCTGCCGTCCGCTCGTCGTTTTAGACGGGGCCCACAACGTGGAGGGAGCTCAGGCGCTGAGAAAGTACGCCCGGGATTTTCTTCCCTCCCCCCTGATCCTCGTCTTTGCCATCATGCGCGATAAAGAGGTGGAAAAGGTGGCCCGCCTCCTTTTCCCTCTGGCCGAGCGGGTCATCCTCACCCGCTTCCCGTATTTCAGGTCATCCTCTCCGGAAGAGATAATGGAGAGGGCCCCGGCTTTCAGGGACCGGTTTGTTCTGGAATCCGACCCTCATCGGGCTTTCAGCCTGGCTCAGCGTCTTGCCGGTCCGGATGGATGCGTTCTGGTCGCCGGCTCCCTCTTCCTTGTCGGAGAGATTAAGAAGTCAGGTAAGGACCGTCCCCATGTTGCATTTTCAGGATAAAAATGGTAAATTTTTGCCTCGTTTTTCGCGTCTTCGTCGACAATGATTTCGATAGACATAAGCCTCATCGTCATTTTTCTGATTGTATGGGTTCTGGTCTTTGTTCTCTCCAGGGTGTTTTTCAAGCCCCTGAAGTCCGTCATGAATGAGCGCAATTCCAGGATTCAGGAAAGCCAGAAGGCCCGGCAGGAATCGACAGAAGCCTACGAGCAGGCTGCGGCGGAAATAGAGCAAGGACTCCGCTCGGCCAGGACACAGGCCCAGCAGATAAGAGAGGGCTTTAAGCGGGAGGCTGCCGAGGAGAGGGAACGGATGCTGGCCGAGATCGGTCAGGAATCCAGACGTCGGGTGGAAGAGGCCAAGGTTGAGCTTGAAAAGCAGGTCAAAAGCCTGAAGAAAGAGCTCAACACAGAGACAGAACGTATGGCCGATAGGATAGAGCGAAAGCTTTTGCATTGATGGAAGAAAGAAAAGGCATTCTGGTTATCCTCTTCCTTGTGCCGCTTTTCATGTTCATGGCCAGCGGTGAAGAGGAGCACAAGCCCCACCTGATGGAGTTTGTCGGGAAGACCATCAATTTCCTGATTCTCTTCGGGGGACTCGCCTACCTTCTTCGCAAACCCCTGCGAAATTTCCTCGAGAAGAGGTCGCAGGACATCCGGCGTTCTCTGGAGGAAACGGAGCAGGTCAGAAGAGAGGCCGAAAAAAGACTGGAAGAAGTCAGAGTCCGCCTTGCTGGCCTGGAGAAAGAAATGGCCAGCATCAGAGAAGAGGCGGAGGCAGAAGGCCGGCGTGAGAAAGAAAAGACCCTCGAGCTCGGCCGCAGGAAAGCGGAAAAGGTCAAATCCTTTGCCAGACAGGAGATTGAGCTGCTTTTCCGTGCGGGAGTCCGGGAGCTCAGAAAATACGCGGCGGATCTGGCCACGGCTGTGGTCGAGCAGCGGATCAGAAAAAAGATGAGGCCGGATATTCAATCCCGCTTTATCGATAAATCCATCGAAAGAATTGATAAAATCCATGAAAAATCAGATTCTGGTTCGGAGATACACTCAAGGGCTGATTAAATCGCTCCAGGATGACCCGGAATTCTCCCGGGTCTCCGGAGACCTTTCCCACTTTGCCGGACTTCTCTACAGGGAGAGGAAGCTCGATGATGTGCTCAACAGCCCGTTTCTCTCGGCTGCCAGAAAGAAACGGGTCGCCGATGAAATCCTGGCCAGGCTTCCCTACGCAGAGAAAGCCAAGAGGTTCATCCGGCTTCTGGTGGAGAACAAGCGGCTGGAACTCTTTGCCGGGATCATGGACAGCCTGGCCGAGGCCTGGAATGACGAGAGGGGAATCAGCACCTGTGAGGTGGCTTCGGTGGCTCCTCTTTCCCCCGGACAGAAGAAAAGGCTCGAGGGAAAGCTCGCTTCACTGACAAAAGGACCGGTTGTCCTTAAATACCGAATCGACCCGGAATTGCTCGGGGGGTTGAGGATCAGACGAAAGAACATCGTTTATGACGGTTCCATCAAAGGCTACCTGACAAAGCTCAGAGAAATCATCTGTGAAGGATAGGCCATGGAAATCAAAGCCGATGAAATCAGCAGGATCATCCAGCGCCAGATCGAGCAGAGCGAGCCGGGCATCGATATCCAGGAAGTCGGGACCGTCACTTCTGTCGGAGACGGGGTTGCGCGTATCTACGGCCTGGACCGTGTCATGTACAACGAGCTTCTGGAATTTCCCAACGATGTCCACGGAGTGGCCCTGAACCTGGAGGAAGACAGCGTCGGGGCTGTGCTTCTGGGAGAAAGCCACCTGGTCAAGGAAGGCGACCTGGTGAAGCGCACCCACCGGATCCTGCAGGTTCCGGCTGGACCGGCACTCGTCGGCCGCGTGGTGAATCCTCTGGGGATTCCTGTGGACGAGAAAGGCCCGATCAAGACCGATGTGCACATGTACGCAGAGCGCCTCGCTCCAGGAGTGGTGGAACGGCTGCCGGTGAAGGAACCCCTCCAGACTGGAATCAAGGCCATCGACGCCATGATTCCCATCGGCAGAGGCCAGAGAGAGCTTATCATCGGTGACCGCCAGACGGGGAAGACGGCCCTCGTCGTGGATACCATCATCAACCAGAAGGGGAAGGACGTGGTCTGTGTCTACGTGGCCATCGGCCAGAAGAACTCCACCATCGCCTACATCATCAAGATCCTGGAAGATTTCGGGGCAATGGACTACACGATCGTCGTCGCCTCCTCGGCCAGCGAACCCTCGTCTCTTCAGTATCTGGCCGCTTATTCCGGCTGTGCCATTGGCGAGTATTTCCGGGACAACGGCCAGCATGCGCTTGTCATCTACGATGACCTCTCCAAGCATGCCGCCGCTTACAGGGAGATATCGCTTCTTTTGCGGCGGCCGCCGGGAAGAGAGGCCTACCCCGGCGACGTGTTCTATCTTCATTCCCGGCTGCTGGAGCGGGCGGCCAAATACAATGATGAAAACGGCGGAGGGTCCCTGACCGCACTGCCCATCATCGAGACTCAGGCCGGAGACGTTTCAGGCTACATTCCGACGAATGTCATCTCCATCACGGACGGCCAGATCTACCTTGAGCCAGAGCTGTTCAACGCCGGAGTCCGGCCGGCCATCAATGTCGGCATATCGGTCTCCAGGGTGGGAGGAAACGCCCAGATCAAAGCCATGAAGCAGGTTGCCGGCCAGCTGCGGCTGGATCTGGCTCAGTACCGCGAGCTCCTGACCTTCGCCCAATTCGGAACCGAGCTGGACAAGACCAGCCAGGCCCAGCTGGAAAGAGGCCACAGGCTGACTGAAGTCCTCAAGCAGGACCAGTACGTTCCCCTGGACGTGGAGAAGCAGATTCTGATCATCTATGCCGGGAACAGGGGCATTCTGGATGAATTCCCGGTCGGCCAGATCAAGGAATATGAAAAGCGGCTTTATGAGCATTTTGACAGGGAGCACGCTGACCTGCTGAAGAGGATTGCCCGGAAAAAGGAAATCGACGCCGAGCTGGATAAGGCCATCAGTGCCGCCCTGCGGGAGTTCAACAAGCTTTTCAAAGAGGAGAAGGGGAAGGTCTAAGATGCCCGCTTTAATCGACCTCAGGAGACGGATCAAAAGCGTCCGCAACACCCAGCAGATCACCCAGGCCATGAAGACCGTGGCCACGGCCAAGTTCAAGAAGGCGCAGCGATTGGTGATGGAGGCCCGGCCCTACTGGCACACCTCGCCGGATTTGACGGCCATGGCGGCCTTCTGGGCCCGGAGGCTCAACCATCCCCTGCTCGCCGAACGAGAGGAAAAGCGTGTGGAAGGAGTGGTCATCACTTCGGACAAGGGACTTGCCGGGGCGTTCAACTCCAACCTGCTGGCCGCGGCTCATTCGTTCTTCGAGGAGAAAGCCCTCCGTTCCCAGGTGCGGCTGGTCCTGCTGGGGAAAAAAGCTGTTTCTTTTTTCAAGAGGCATCCCTTTCCTGTCGACCGGGCCTATCCCGATACGGTCCACAAGATCAGTCTGGAAGACTTGAAAGACCTGGCCCGGTTTCTGATTCGGCTCTTTGCCTTCAACAGGACCGATGCCGTCTATGCGGCCTATAACGAGTTCAAGTCCATCCTCGCTCCCCGGGTCACCATCACCCGGCTCCTTCCCCTCAGCGCTCCCCGGAAGGAGGAAGGGAAGGAGATTCTGCCTCCGGACTGGGAGCCAGCGACTGAGACCTTCATCAATGCGCTTCTTCCCCTTCATGTCGAAAATCAGGTCCAGCATTTTTTCTTCGAATCCCAGGCTGCCGAACACGCAGCCCGGATGATGGCCATGGACAATGCCACCAAGAATGCCCAGGAGCTGATCGAGGATTTAATCCTCGTCTTGAACAAGATCCGCCAGGCCTCCATCACCAAAGAGCTGCTGGAGATCATGACAGCTGTCGAGAGTCTGGCCAAAAAATAGACGATTGGGAGATCGAAATGGCCCGAATACAAGCGAAGCGTCAGCAGAGCAAGAAGACCCGAGCGCAGAAAAAGCCGGAGACAGAGTCCGGTGCTAAGGATCAGAAAAAAGTGAGGGAGGGCAGAGTGGTCCAGGTCATCGGGCCCGTGGTGGACATCGAGTTCAAAGGCCAGCAGCTTCCTGAAATTTACAACGCCATCCGCGTCACGGACGAGGGATTTGAGGCGGCCATCCCGGTGGACATCATCGTGGAAGCCGAGCAGCATATCGGGGAAGACAAGGTCCGCTGCGTCTCCATGCATCCCACCGACGGACTGGCCCGTGGAATGAAGGCCATCGACCTCAGAGGGCCGATCCAGGTTCCTGTCGGGGAGGAGACCCTGGGCCGCTTGATCAACGTCATCGGGGAGCCGGTCGACCATCTCGGGCCGATCAAAGCAAAGAAGAGATACCCCATCCACCGCACCCCGCCCTCGCTCGAAGAGCAAAGCACCAAGCTGGAGATGTTCGAGACGGGCATCAAGGTCATCGACCTCATCCAGCCCTTCCTCAAGGGCGGGAAGATCGGGCTTTTCGGCGGTGCGGGAGTGGGGAAGACGGTCATCATCATGGAGCTCATTCACAACGTGGCCAAGAAGCACGGCGGATACTCGGTTTTCGCCGGAGTCGGCGAGCGAACCCGGGAAGGGAATGACCTCTGGCTGGAGATGAAGCAGTCCGGGGTCATCGACAAGACGGCTCTCATCTACGGGCAGATGACCGAGCCTCCCGGAGCAAGGCTCAGGGTTGGCCTGGCCGCTCTGTCTGTGGCGGAGTATTTTCGCGACGAGATGAACCAGGATATCCTCCTCTTCATCGATAACATCTTCCGCTTCGTCCAGGCCGGCTCAGAGGTTTCGGTCCTGCTGGGACGGATGCCGTCAGCGGTCGGCTACCAGCCCAACCTGGCCACTGAGCTGGGCGAGCTGGAGGAGAGAATCACCTCCACCAGAAAGGGCTCCATCACCTCTGTCCAGGCCATCTATGTTCCCGCTGACGACTTCACCGACCCGGCACCGGCCACCACCTTCTCCCACCTGGATGCCACCACCAACCTCTCCCGGGCTCTGACAGAGATGGGCATATATCCGGCCGTGGATCCCCTCTCTTCCTATTCTCGCATTCTGGACCCGAGAGTCATCGGAGAGGAGCACTACCAGGTGGCCAGGCAGGTCAAGGAAATTCTCCAGAGGTACAAGGACCTTCAGGACATCATCACCATCCTGGGCATTGAAGAGCTCTCTGAGGAGGACAAGCTGATCGTGGCCCGGGCGCGGAAAATCCAGCGCTTCCTCTCCCAGCCCTTCCACGTCGCCGAAGAGTTCACCGGAAGGTCCGGGAAGTACGTGACCATCGAGGAGACCGTCCGGGGTTTCAAGGAGATCGTCGAGGGCCAGCACGACGAGAAGCCCGAGCAGGCATTCTACATGGTGGGAAACATCGAGGAAGTCGGCCGGCGGGCCGAGGAATTGAAAGCGGCATGAGTCAGGGACTGCCCTCTTCACTCCGGCTGAGAGTCATCAGCCCTCACGAGCTGCTGGTGGACGAGGAGGTCGAGGAGGTTTCTCTGCCCAGCCTGGAAGGGTATGTGGGGATTCTTCCCGGGCACCGTCCGCTGTTTCTGGCCGTGGGCAGGGGACGTCTCGGGTTCCGGAGAGGAGGGAAAGAGAAGACACTCGCTGTTCAGGGAGGCTATGCAGAAATCCTCCCCGAACAGGTTCTGGTTTTAACCGAGTTGGCCAAAGATGAAGAGGAGCCATCCGCTGCAGGGTGAGGATGAGACCCTGGATACTTTCTATCACGGCCGCATCCTTGTCCTCCAGAAGAAAAAAGGATACCGTTTTTCCGTCGACGCCCCTTTGCTGGCCGATTTCATCCCCACCCGGCCTTCGGACGAGCTTCTGGAGCTCGGCGCGGGCTGCGGCATCATCTCACTCCTGCTGAGCATCAAGCCTTTTGGCCATATCACGGCCGTCGAGATTCAGGGTTCTCTGGCTGACCTGGCCAGGAGGAATGTCCGGATCAATCACCTGGAGGAGAGAATCACCGTGGTCCAGGAAGACCTGCGCCGATTCGACCCTCCGAAAAAGTTTGATGTTGTCTTCTCCAACCCTCCGTATATCAAGAAGGGCAAGGGGAATTTGAGCGTCTCCGAGGAGAAATCCGTGGCCAGGCACGAAATCCGGTGTGATATCTTTGATGTCATCCGGAAAGCCAGCCAGCTGCTCAAAAGCACCGGCAGTGCCTATTTCGTTTTTCCCGCACGGCGAGAAAAAGACATTTTCCAGGCCATGGAAAAAAACGGTCTGAAACTCAGCGCGTTGCGCCGTGTCCATTCCCGGCCAGGAGGCCCTCCCAGCCTGCTGCTGGTGGGTTCGGATTTCCGCATGGCAAGAGAAAACGTTATGCCTCCCTTCATCATTTATGACAAATCCGGCCGCTACACTTCCGAAGCCGAGGAAATTTTTCGAGGGCGGGTGCGTGCGGCGGAGTGAAAAATCATGCGAAGGTCGAACAAATGAAAAGATTCGAAAGAGAAATGCCGAAAAAGATTCAGCCGATCGCTGACCTGGTCAGAATCCGCACCGGTTTCCGCCGTGAAGGGAAGACCGTCGTGTTTACCAACGGCTGCTTTGACCTTCTCCACAGCGGGCATATCTACCTCTTCAGGGAAGCGAAGAGAAGAGGTGACGTCCTGATCGTCGCCGTCAATGACGATGCGTCGGTCAGGAGAATCAAGGGACCTTCGCGGCCCATCTTTCCCCTGAAGGAAAGGCTGGAGATTCTCTCCGCCATTGAGGATATCGATTTTCTGGTTCCTTTTTCGGAGGAGACGCCCCGGAGAGTCGTCGCACTCCTCCTGCCCGACGTCCTGGTCAAAGGCGGGGACTGGAAGCCGGAGGACGTGGTGGGGAAAAAAGAGGTGGAGGAGACGGGCGGCAGGGTGGCGGTTGTGCCTTACCTTGAAGGGAGGTCAACGTCTGAGATTGTCGAGCGAATACTCCGGGCAGCGGCGGGAAAAAAATAAGGATTCAAAACATCCAGATAGTTCTTAGCCATCCATATAAGCTGCATCTCTGGCCGACTGGAGGAGATGGAGCGATCTTATCAAGTCCCTTTGATGAGAATCAAAGAAACCGTTCACAGCCACTGAAATTATCATTTCTACAAGCGCTTTGATTCTTAGCCTACTCGTAAGGGATTGAAACGCAGTATCGGCTGCCCGTTATGCCAGATTTTGATTTGATACGCGACTTCTTATTTTATTCTTGACAATTAGTCTACTTTAGATTAGTCTACTTTTGAGTAGACAAATATCAGGAAGGGTAAAAAATGAAATTCATCAACAGAGAAAAAGAGCTTGGCGCCTTGGATAAATTCTGGAAGGAGATAGGTGCCCAGCTTATGGTTATATATGGAAAAAGGCGTATCGGAAAGACAGAGTTGATCAAGCAGTTTATCAGGGAAAAGCCACATATCTATTTTCTGGCTCAGAGAATAAATGAGCTGGAAAACCTGAAGATGATCGGTGAAGCGGTCGGGCAGTTTTATAAAGACGACATCTTGAAGAGAACAGGCTTTCAGGATTGGAAATGGTTTTTCGAATATACCCAGAATCATATTAACAGAAGAATGGTTCTTGTCTTTGACGAATTCCCCTATCTTGCTGAAGCCAATAAAGGAGTATCATCCATTTTCCAGGCAGGCTGGGATGAGCACTTGAAAAATACCCCAGTCTTTCTAATCCTATGTGGCTCGAGCATAGGCATGATGGAAAGTGAAGCGCTGTCACAGAAAGCCCCGCTTTTTGGCCGAAGAAGCGGTCAGATATTTCTGAAGCCTTTTTCTTTTGCTGATGCCAGGAAGTTTTATCCAGGGCTATCTTTTGAACGCAGCTTGGAATTTTATTCGATTGCCGGAGGAAATCCGAGCTATTTAAAAAGATTCAGGCCAAAAAAATCGCTTGACAAAAATATAATGGAGAATATCCTCCAGCCTGAGGCATTTCTTTATGATGAGGTTGAGTTTATTCTGCGCGAGGAACTCAGGGAGCCGCGCAATTATTTTGCCATCTTGAAGGCTATCGCTCTGGGGAAAACTAAGTTCGGTGAGATCGTCAATGAGACGGGGCTTGAGAAAAGCAGTTTGCACAAGTATTTATTCATTCTGGAGGACCTCCGCCTCATTCATAAAGAAATCCCTGTTACCGAGAAGAATCCCTTGAAATCAAGAAAAGGACTTTATGGGCTTCAGGATCAATTTATCAGATTCTGGTTCCGGTATGTACTTCCCAATAAGAGGAATATCGAAGAGGGCACCATTGTTTATGTCATGAAGAAAATCAAAAAAGATTTTTGCACTGTTGTCGCCGACAATTATGAGGTTGTATGCCAGGAAATTGCAAAAAGCCATGAAGACCGATTATTCCCGTTTGATAGAATCGGCCGCTGGTGGGATAAGAATGAGGAAATTGACCTTGTTGCTGTGAATGATGAGGAGAAAAAAATCCTTTTCGGCGAAGCCAAATGGAGCAATAAGCCAGTAGGAGTGAATATTTATGAAGACCTCAGGAGAAAGGCTCGCCTGGTCGATTGGAATAGGGATGAAAGAAGTGAATACTTTTGCCTGTTTTCCAAAAGCGGATACACGGATAATTTGCTGAAACTCGCCGGAAAGGAAAAAATAGTCTTGTTTGAGAAGGATAAGATTATCCATCTCTGAGAAATACGTCATGTGCCATCCCTTGTTTAATGGA
>CAYZDV010000046.1:0-14367 GCA_964477275.1 uncultured Eubacteriales bacterium | reverse complement strand
GCGGGAATGACAACACTATATGGTTATGTCAATTTACTAAATGCGTTTGTATTAGATTCCGGGCTTGACCCGGAATGACACAAAAGTAAAGGGACTTATGACGTAACGCCAGGAGAGCGAAATAAAGGAACTGTTCGTGTGCGATGCCAGTGTGTTTCCCTCGTCCCTCGGGATGCCGCCGCGACTGACCATAGTGGCCATGTCCAGGCGGCTGGCGAAGCAATTGCTCGATCGACAGAAAAACAGAAAGATTCTTTTGACATTGCTGTCTCAGTTTTGATAAGTTCGTTTCAAGATGTTAGCCGGTTGAACTTGCAGAAAAGAGTAAAGATTCGGTTCGGAAATAAATATATATTTCTATAAAACGTTGTGACGGATTGGATTATTCATAAACATGATTATTCCGGGACGGGACATAGTGTTATATGTCTTGAAATCAGGGTAACGCACCGGAAATTGATAAATAAGAAAAGAGGAGGGATTATGGATCAAAAATTGATTGATTTATACGATGAATATTCGAAAGGACATCTGGATCGCCGTGAATTTCTTAAGAGATTGACTGTTCTCGCCGGGAGCACGGCAGCTGCCGTGGGACTCCTTCCCCTGATCGAGAATAAATATGCCCAGGCTCAATTCGTTCCCGAGGATGATGCGCGACTCGATTGGAGATATGTCAAATATCCGGGTGAGACAGGAGAAGTTCGGGCCTATTCAGCCCGGCCAAAGGGAAACGAAAAGCATGCGGGTGTGATCGTGATCCACGAAAACAGAGGACTGAATCCTCACACCGAAGACGTTGCCAGGCGGGTGGCCCTGGAGGGATTTCTGGCCATCGCACCGGACGCTTTATCCCCACTGGGAGGAACACCCGAAGATATCGATGAGGCGCGGTCGAAGATGCAGAAGCTGGACAGCGATGCGACCGTCAAGAATTATGTGGCGGCGGTCAAGTACTTGAAGACGCATCCTCAATCCACGGGCAGGGTCGGATGCATGGGATTCTGCTGGGGGGGAGGCGTGACCAACCAGGTGGCCGTGCATGCACCGGATTTGGCCGCAGCGGTTCCATTCTACGGCAGGCAGCCTGATCCAGCGGACGTCCCCAAGATCAAAGCTTCCATGCTCATTCATTACGCCGGCCTCGACGAGAGGATCAACGCCGGAATTCCGGCATTCGAAGCGGCTCTGAAGCAAGCCTCCGTGGATCACAAAATATACATGTATGAGGGGGCCGCCCATGCATTTTTCAACGACACAGGATCCCGATACCATAAGGAAGCGGCCGAACTGGCATGGGAGCGGACGATAGCGTTTTTCAAAGAAAAGCTGAAAGCCTGACAGCCGGCAGGTTCGTTTTGCGATCCGGTCCGGAATTGGACCGGGCAAATCTGGATTCCCGCCTGCGCGGGAATGACAGTTCCAGGATTATTATAAAGCCGTTATTGAGACGCAGCTTGCTATTCAGGGTTCTGGCGGCGCCATTCGGCGGCCACTTCTTCCACCCATGGCCGGCAGTGGGTAAAAAAGCGTTTATACCCGGGACATAAGTAGTTCAAACCCGGCTCGCCATCCGGCGTCTTGATGAAGCGGTTCTTCGGGCATTCCCCGTTGCACATGTCCCTGACCTCACATTCCCGGCAATAGCGGGGTAAGGTCTTCCATTTGGCCTGGCCGAATGCTCTCTGCATGGGACTCTCGAGCAGTTCGACCAGGGGGGTCTCGATGATATTCCCGAGGCGGTGTTCGTCGTCGACAAAATGGTCGCAGGAAAAGAAATCCCCGTTGTGTTCGACGACGGGAATGTCTCCGCAGACCGGCCGAAATATGCACAGGGAATGATCCTGCCCGAAAGCTGTTCTGGCTGCCTCCTCGAATATCTGCACTTTAATTCGCCCAATATCCTGGCTAATCCACTCGTCGAAGATGGTGCAGAGAAAATGGCCCCAGGCCTCAGCCGGGACGGAGAGAGGACTGACGCCGCCTTCGGCATGCGGCTGCGCTTCGACCATGGGCAGAAAGCTCACGTAAGGCGCTTCGATCTTCTTGAAGAACCGGTAGACCTCCCGGGGATACCGGACATTGTGGGCATTCACCACACACAGGATATCGGTGTAGACTGCGTGCTTTTGCAGGAGTTCATACCCCCGGATGGTTTGCTCAAAGGTTGGCTTTCCGTTCCTGGTGAGACGGTGCCGGTCATGAATTTCCTGCGGGCCATCCAGGCTCAACCCTACAGCAAAGCCTTCTGCCGCCAAAAAACGGCACCAGTCGCCATCCAAAAGGGTCCCGTTGGTCTGCATCCCGTTCAAGATGCGCTGGTTCGGGGACTGATGCTTCCGCTGAAGCGCCACAATTTTTCGGAAGTAATCCAATCCCAGCACAGTCGGTTCCCCTCCATGCCAGGAAAACCGGATCACCGGTTCGGCACAAGCCTCGATGTGCTGAACGATGTATTCCTCCAGAAGGATCTCAGGCATGCGGAACGATTCACCGTCCGGATAGAGGTGTTCTTTCTTCAGGTAGTAGCAATACCGGCAGTCCAGGTTGCAGACGGCGCCGGCCGGTTTGACAAAAACCTGGAAATCCCTGGAAGCCTTGACCATTTATTCAGTCCGGATGATTCATAAAAAAGCCGCCATCCTCGATAAAGTGAGGAGTTATACGAAAAGTTTGATCGTCAGATACAGGTAGAGAATGTAAAGAAGAAAAAGGACAACTCCCTCGATCCTCCAGATTCTGCAGCCTATCCTCATCGCCGCCAGCATGACAGTCACGATCAAAATCATGAACGGAAAGGCGAAGTTGATGATGTCGAGGTCCACAGTAATGGGCCTGATGATGGAAGCTACAGCAGTGATCCAGAGGATGTTGAGGATGTCCGCTCCGATAATATTCCCGACCGCGATTTCGCCTTCCCCTTTGAGAGCGGCCATGATGCAGGTGCTGATTTCCGGCAATGAGGTGCCGACGGCCAGGACGGTCAGGCCGATGACGATCTCGGGAACGCCGAAATGCACGGCGATCCGCTCCGCCGCCCAGACCACGATGTGGCTGCCAAAGACGACGCCGGCGAGACCGATGCAAAATCTCACGAGCGATGGCCTGAGCCGGGAGCGCAACGGAGAAGGCGCCCTTTCTGCCTCGCTTTTCGTGCGAATTTTTTCCTGGCCCGCCCGAGGCTCAAAGCTCGACCATAAGTCTTTTCGCCTGAGGATGAAGGCGTAATAGAGAGCCAGGATGAGCACAAAAACGATGCCTTCGAGACGGCCGATGGTGCCGTTTCTCGCCAGACCATAGGCCAGAAAGTCGATCCCGAGGAGGAAGATACCAGCCACCTTGAGCAATCGGCAGTTGACCAGGATGGCTGTTGGTGCCAGGATTGCAGCCAGAGCGAGGGCGATTCCGTCATCGCAGATGACGGAGCCGATGGCATTTCCCAGCGCAAACTCGGGCTTCCCCCGGAAGGCCGCCACGGCCGAAACAAAAAGCTCCGGAGCGGTGGTGGCCATGCCGACCAGGACGACTCCCACCAGCATTTTGGAGACATTCAGAGCCCTGGCAACCCCGACCGCGCCGTCGACAAAAAAACTGGCGGATTTGAACAGAAGGGCAAACGCAAGAATCAAAGCAACAAAACAAATTAAGAGCATCTCAGCACACGTTATCGGGCGAAGAGGACCCTGCCGGCAAAAACCGTCATCCTGACCTCTGTGTCCGGAATCTCCTCCGGAGGAATCCGGAAGATGTTCCGGCTGAGGACGACCAGGTCGGCCAGCTTTCCCTCTTCGATCGACCCTTTGAGCGTCTCAGAGAATTCGGCGTAAGCGCCGTTTATGGTATAGCCCCGGACCGCCTCCTCCACAGAGATCTTCTCTTCGGGGAACCAGCCCTCAGGGTGTTTCCCGTCCAGGGTCCGCCTGGTCACGGCGGCATAAATCCCTGTCAGAGGATTCAAAGGAGCCACCGTCCAGTCCGAACCGCAGGCCAGAAGCACGCCTTTATCCAGAAGAGAGCGGTCGAGGACCCCAGGGAGCCGTCAACAAACCCTTTCAGCCCCCCGATCTTCAGCAGGTTATTTCCAAACGGCGTCGTGAGCTTGAGCCGGCCGAAGAGTTCGACCTCGCTGATCGGAATATAGACATAAACGCGGGCAGTGAGTTTGCCCGCCCTGAGCATCTCCTGATAGACCTCGAAACTCTCTGCAGAGGCCATATCATGAACAGAGGTGACCCCAACCTCCGCCGCCTGGACAAGGGCGACCTGGGCCGCCCTGAGCTTCATCTCCAGGGAAGGCTCCGGGATGTGTCGGGACACGAGGTCGATGGCCGCATCCTTCAGAAGCCCTGTCGGCTCCCCTGTGCGGAGGTCTTTGACGATTTCTCCTCCCCGGGGATCAGGCGTTTTGCCCGTCACCCCGGCGATTTTCAAAGCCAGGCTGTTGACGAGGACCATATGACCGTCATGCCGGCTGACGCAGACCGGGTTTTCGGGCGTGACCGCATCGATCCATTCTTTCCTCGGCAGCTCCGGCCGGTCAAAGGACTGGTGGTCCCAGTTGCCGTTGAGTATCCATTCTCCCCTCTCCAGTTTTTCGGCCTCGGCCCTGATCCTGGTCACGAATTCCTCCTGGCTCCTGGCATCCTTGAGCTGGACGCTGAGAATGGAGAACCCTCCGTCCAGAAAATGGGTGTGGGAATCGATGAATCCCGGAAGCACAAGGTCCCCTGCCAGGTCTATGACCTCTGTCCGGGGACCGGCCATCTTCTTGATCTCCGCTGTGGAACCGACCGCAAGAATCCTTTCTCCCCTGACAGCCACAGCCTCTGCCCGGGGCTGATGCGGATTCACGGTGTGAATATCTCCGTTGAGAAAAACAAGGCTGGCCATCTCTCTAAGCTCGCCCGGCCGGCAGGCCAGGAAAGACCACGCGGACAGCCAGAAAATGACGCTCCACTTTTTCATCCGTTCCTCCCATGGCGCCGTTTTCAGGATTTTTCTCTGCGTTCATAAAGCGATTCTCTGCGAATCCCGGGGCACTATGAGCCTGCCCCGATAGTTCCGACGGATTTCCTCTTCGACTTCCTGCAGCGAAAAATCCAGCTCTCCGAAAAAATGACAGGGAATGAGACACCGCACCCCGCTTCTCTGGGCGTGCTCTCCGAGCTCGAGCGCGTGGGTGTGCATGGCGGAAAGGGAAGGATACTGCTTGAAAAACCGGGATGGCGCGCTGCAGTCATGAATGAGATAGTCCGTTTCTGCGGCTTTCTGAAAGAGACCGGCGCTGCAGCGGGTGTCTCCCGAATAGACGAGCTCCATCTTCTCCTTCTCGAAGCGGAAATGGAAGGCCAGAGACGAAGGAGAGTGGGGAACCCTGAAACACGACCCGCTGCCCAGGCCTCTGAGCTGGAAAAGCCCCTCAGGTTCGAGGGGGACAAACTCTATCCTTGTCTTTATCTTCTCCTCCCGAAGACAAAAGAGGTCAAGGAGGTCCATGCAGAACTCGACCGTCTCCCGGGATGCAAAGAGGGGAATGATGCGCTCCTCGAGCATCAGGCTGTGGACCAAAGCCGGCAATCCGTAGACATGGTCGGGATGGACGTGGGTGACAAAGATGGCGGCCACCTGCCCGGGGTCGAAATCCAGCCTTTTGATTTTCTGGAAGATGTTGCCCGGGCAGTCGACCAGGACCAGCCTTCCCTCCCGGTGGATGAGAAAGGCAGTATTGTCCCTTTCTGCGGTGGCCACAGAACCGCCGGTTCCGAGAAAGCAGAGCTCGATCATTTTCCTCAACACAAAATGGTATTCATCCTTTATAAAAAAAATAACCTATTAAATCAACACTGACCGGTGATTTGGCTGCCGGCATTCTCGATAAAAAAGACCTCTGATGGGATAAATGAGGATGGGTGGAGCGAGGACGGACAGGCGGATACCCCATGACAGGACCCATCCTCTCTTGCGAGGAGTGATTCACGGAAAAGTCCCTGCGCAGGACGAGCGGGCATGGCTCTACCTCATTTCCCATCTTTCCAATCCACACGCTTTTTAATATAATGAATTTCTTCCATTTTGCGTGGGTTTTTCGATCAAAAGCATGACATCCCGCACAGAATGAGAGAAAACCAATAGAATACGCCTTCATTGAAAAAGCCATGACTGAGACCACGATCAAGGCTTCAGCGCCGGGAAGGGTTTGCCTCTTCGGCGAGCACCAGGATTATTTCGGCCTCTCCATCATCGCCGCGGCCATCAACCTGAGAATCGCTGTCAGCGGCAAGGCCAGAAACGACAGCCTGGTGAGAATCGACCTCCCTGACATCGGGGAGCGCGAAGAATTCTCGCCGGGGGGGGAGATTCCGTACACAAAGAAAAGAGACTATTTAAAAAGCGCCGTCAACGTCCTGAAGAGAAAGGGCGTTCGGCTCCGCAGCGGATGGGATTGCCAGGTAAGGGGGCAAATCCCGATCAATTCCGGCACGGCCAGCTCCTCTGCCCTCGTCACCGCCTGGATAAAATTCCTGCTCGAAGCCGCGGGCAGTGAGCACGCCCATGACCCTGAGCAAATCGCAGAGTTGAGCTTTTTAGCCGAGGTGGCGGAATTCCACGAGCCCGGTGGAAAAATGGACCACTTCTCCTCCGCCCTGGGAGGGGTTGTCTCCATCGATTTTCATCAGACGCTCAAGCTCAGGAAACTCAAAAATCATCTCCGGGAATTCGTCCTTGCCGATTCGCTCCAGAAAAAGGACACCACCGGAACGCTGGAGTTCATCAAAACTCATGTCACCGCAGGAGTCGGCGGAATCCGCAAGAAGATAAAAGGCTTCAGCCTGAGAGACTCTTCTCTTCAAGAAGCAGAGCAGGAGATGGGAACACTCAGCCCTGACGTCAAAAGGCTGCTCAAAGGAACTCTTCTCACCCGGGACCTCACTTCGGAAGGAAAAAGCCTTTTCGAGGAGGAGCCTTTTGATCACCAGCGGTTCGGACGCCTTCTCTCTCGCCAGCATGAGGTCCTCAGAGATTATATCCGCATCTCCACGCCAAAAATCGAGCACATGATCGAAGTCTCACTCGCAGCCGGTGCCCTCGGCGCGAAGACAAATGGATCAGGAGGAGGGGGATGCATGTTTGCCTACGCGGCCGGAAAAGCCGGACAGGTGGCCGAGGCCCTGGCCAGAACCGAATCAAAGGTCTGCATCGTCCGCGTCGACGATGGCGTGAGAAAAGACCCGTTTCCCTGAAGGCCGGCGCCAAAAATCAGACACCCGCACCTCTCGAATGAACATCCGCACATCATTATCGTCCATAAGGAGGAGAAATGATTAACGCAACCCAGATCCGGAAAGGCATGGTCATCAAGGTGGAAGGAAAGCTCTACAAGGTTCTCGAGGCCACCCACATCACACCCGGCAAAGGCCAGGCTCTGATGCAGACAAAGCTTCGCAGCCTCAAGGACCAGAGTCTTTATGACTACAGGCTCCGTTCCAAAGACAGGGTCGAGCAGGCCTACCTGGAGAGAATCGAGATGGAATATCTCTACGAGAGCGGAGACGGCTATGTCTTCATGAACCTCGAAGACTATGAACAGATCAGGCTCTCTTCGGAGGTCATCGGCGACGCCGCCAGCTACCTCATTCCCAATGTCGTCTTCTCCATCGAAATGCATGAGGGAAAGCCGGTCGGCATCGAGCCGCCCCTGACCATAGACCTCAAAGTCATCAAAACCGAGCCCATTCTCAAGGGCGCCACCCAATCCGCCACCAGCAAACCGGCCGTGCTTGAGACCGGCATCACCATCAACGTCCCCCAGTTTATCAAAGAAGGGGATATCATTCGCATCGACACCCGGGAAGACAGATACCTGGAGAGAGTCAAAAGCGCATAACATCCTTGCTGCGGCCGGCCCGCGTTCTCAGGCTGTTCAGGAGAGAAGCGCGGCCCGGATCAGGATGGTAACGCCTGAACTATTAAGGTAAATCCCGCAGAATGACGCTCTAAAAAGTTGCCCGGTGGACTCCGATATTCCCGCTGCTGTCCTTCACCCGGATGACGATGAGGTCGTCGGAGCCGGCCGGCAACGTCAAGATGATGTTAAAGCTTTCCTGTCTGGAATCGCAAATGCCATCCTCTGGAAAAACAATCTTCCAATCGTCGGGCCGGATAAGGTACTCGACCTCCTTGATGTAGGACAGGGCATCCTCGGCCAGAAAAGTGACCGCCAGCTTATTCTTATCCCGGACCGCCTTGAAGTTTCGGATGACGGGAAGAGAATTATCGATGACGAGAGGCCGGCTGACCCTTTCCGCCTTCATCTCCATACCGGGCGGGTTGGAGGGGGAATCCGAAGCCTGAATTTTGACAAAATAGACGCCATCTGGAAAGGAAAGGGTATCGAAGGCATAAATGGTGTCTCTCCAATTCTCCTTCAGGAGGCGCCATCTGGCCTCATCTTCCCTTTTGATCAAAATGGAATAGGAAAGGTTATCCTCGTTCTCGTCCCTGGCTTTCCAGGTGATGGTCTGGAATCCCTTTCTTTCCACTTTTCTGGGGACCATGATGGCCTGCGCCTCTTCCCTGTCCTTTTTCTGGTCGGACAGGACGGAATCCACACCCCAGATCGTCTCTTCCTGGATTGGCGGCTTCAGGTAGACCTCATTGGGCGGCAGCAGCGTCAGCTCGTCGATCTCGGGGGGGATGTTTGTCTGGAGGTAAAAAAGGCTGGCCCTGTGCAAAAGAGGAGTCAGCCTCCCTGAGGGAGTCTTGAACATGACCCTGAACTGGATGTAGCGGGCCTGGGGGCTGAGAATCCGCTCCCCGTCTTTTTTCTGATACGGCGGCGACCAGTCACTCCAGGTGGCGCTGGGGCGGCTGGAGTTGCCGCTTCTTGTCTGAAGCTGAAGATTGCAGTTAGCAGGCACATCCGCTTGCCACTCGATCCTTCCCCAGGAGGACACGGTTTTCGCGTCCATGACATGGCTCAGGAACTCGCCGCTCAGGACCTGCTCCGGATAAAGAACGCTCAGGTCCGCAGGGTTGTTGGAGAGAAGATAAATCCTGGAACCATGAGGAAGGAAGGAGTAGACCTGCTCGGATTTTTTCTGGAGGAGGAGGGAAACCTTCTCCTCTCTATCCACGGCGAAGATGCGACCTTTATTTCCGGTGCCGAAAAGGATCTTCTTCTCGTTTTCATCCCAGAGAAGGTCATAAATCATCTCGTCGCTCGATTCCCATAGCTTCTTGGCGATTCCCTGAGTGTTGACCTTGAACAGAACGCCGGGCTGTTCCCTGCCGGAAATTTCAGCGGGCTTTGTCTCCGAGGGAGCCGCTGCCGGCGTCACTGTCACCATATAAGATACTTCGGTCCTCAGAGATACCGGCGGCTCCTCTTCCTTTCTGGGGCTGATGAGCTTTCCCCCCGCCGCAGCATAAACATTTCCTGCCCTGTCCAGCGCGATGCTCTTGATCTCTTCGAAAGGGGACTCGAAGAGAACGGAGGGCTTGCCTGTCCTGGGGACCCGGTAGAGAAGCCCTCCTCCTCCGGTGCCGGCGATGATGTCACCGTTGGCATCGACGGCAACGCAGAGGACATGATTTTCTTCTGCCTTGAGGATGAGCTTTCCTTCTCCTTCTGCGTTGACTTCGTAGATTCCGCCGCTCTCCCCCACCGCGGCCAGCAGGATTTCATCACCCACAAAGAGAAGGTCCCAGATGTATTTCTCGCGCGGGTCAAAAAAAGGGCCGCCCTCGTTTTTGCCGGTGATCTTGTAAATTTTCCCGTTTGGCGATGTGCCCGCATAAAGGTTTCCCTTTTTGTCTCGAGCGAGACAGTAGACATCCATCTCAGGAACCTGGAAATAGAGCTCGGCGACACCGCTCTCGCTGATCCTGTAGATCTTCCCCCCATGACCCGTGCCCAGATAGATATCCCCCTGGTCGGTGACGAGGAGGGAGAGATAGAATTCTTCCGGAGGAGATTCGATCTTCTCTTCCCTGGGAGAAAGGGAAAGGACTCCCTCATAGGATAAGGACACTCCTTCGAACTTTCCCTTCAGAAAGTCCTCTTTGCTCCTCACTTCCCATTTTCTGGGAACAACCCCCATGAGAGTTTGAGCCGTGAGAACCAGGATCGCTAAAGCCAGAACCGACGCTCGTTTCATCCCCTTTCTCCTACTTTTTGATTTTCAGCGGAATCACCGCTTCCCCTTTGAACACAAAGGGAGTGGGCAACTGATATTCGCTCAAAGTGGATTTATCGATTTCCGTGGGGGAAGAAGCGGCTGCCCGGGGCGAGGAAAACATGGACTTCATGGTGGGCGGCAGATTGGGCATCTCTTCTCCTTTCAGGAAAAGGCCGGGTTTGTAAGCCACGATCTTGAAGTAAATCCGATTGTTTTTCCTGAGGTTGCTCAAGACCCGGATGAGCTGGGACAGGCTCCGGGGCACAAAAGCCGCAGCTCTGAACTGGCCCATCTCGACCTTGTGCATCGACTCGGCGTCGGCAACGATGAGCTGGAACTCTGCGCCGGGAGGCAGAGGAGGGGCCTGAATCCCCACTTCCTGGAGAACGCTCTCACCCCGGTAGGTCCGGCAGTAGACTTTGATCTGGATTCTCTCACCGGGCGAGGCTTCGTACTTATCCAGCAAGACCTTCTCCAGGTAGGAGTATCTCACTTCTTCTGTGGTCCGGATGGCCAGGTCGATGCGGTGGATTCCCAGGTCTTCGAACTCGTTGTTGGTCAGGAAATAGACGACAGCGGTGAGCAGGTTGCTGATGTCGAAAATGGGCCTGTCAAAATTTCCTGAAAAAAGGTCTTCCAGTTCGACGCTCAACACTCTCTTGCCGCTCTCGAGGTAGATGGTTCCCCTGAAATCCAGGGAGAGATTTCCCAGAAGCCTCTCCTCGCTGCTCAGAATGCTGGCCAGCGAGATGTTGACCAGGAAAGGCGTGAGAATCCGGTCGTCGACGACCCTCACCTTGAAGTCTTTGACTCCGCCCCTTTCGTTCATCAACTGGACATTCAGGGGGATAAGCCGGGGAATCTTTCCCAGCTCCCCGAACAGGCCTGAGACCCTGTCCTGGCTGAATCTGCCGACCAGAGCTTCCGTGGCCGCCACCTTGAACGATGTGGAAAGACTGGGAACAACCGTGATCACCCTGGCCTTGGTCATGGCATAATCCACCGACCCCAGGTTGTAGACAGAATGGCCGAAGGCCAGGACATTACTGCCGTCGATGTGGGTGACGGTGCCCACGGCGGAGAGGTCCAGGTCCCCGCTCACCAGCTGGATGGCCACCGGGCTTCCTTCCTGGAGAGTGAGGTCTGGCGGAGAGATTTTTTCCGCCACCTGCCCGGAAGGGCTACCTCTGACAGGAGAGAAGCCGATCTCCTCAAAAAGCGGCCTGACCCGGTCGAAGGCACGGGAGGAAAAGCCGCTGAAGACGAGAGGAACGCCCAGAGGAGCCAATGTCCTCCCGTCTGATGTGAAAGTGGTTCGGGAAAGGAAGAACTCTCTGTTGATTTCAAAAAGCTCCTCCAGGCTCAGTTGCTTCTTGAAGGGAACCCGGGGTGTGAAGGAGGATTTCGGCGCTTTCTCTTCCGGGATGGCCAGCATCTCCGCGATGGGCGTGATCCCGGCGATCGGCTCTTTGACAAATGTGCCGAAGCTGTAAGCCACGGCGCCAATCAGCTTTCCTTCGATATAAACCGGACTCCCGCTCATTCCCTGGATAACTCCGGCCCGATCCAGAATGTCCCCCTTCAGCCTGGCCAGGATGATATTCCGTTTCGGCCCGACATTGCGGAGCACACCCAGGATCTCCACCTCAAACTCTTCGACTCTGTTTTCGGCAAAGACACTCCGCCCGACACCCTTCATGCCCGCCTTAACCTGGTCCAGAGGGAGGGATCGTTCAAACCCCTCAACCCAGGAAAAAAGACAGAGAAATGCGATGGACAGGGAGATTGTCGGCTTCATTTTTTTCCTCATCGGATTCTCAATCGTTGCTGGAGTCGTCCGGCTCGCATTTTCTGACTCTTCTTTCTCTGATTTTCATTTTATAATACCGAGCTGCTTGCCGCACATCTCAAAACTCTCCAGCACTTTATCCAGCTCCTCGTCGGTGTGAGTGGCCGAGTAGCTTGTCCGGATCAGCGACTGACCTTTTGGCACGGCCGGGTAGATGACGGGATTGGCGAAGATCCCATTCTCCCGGAGAAGCTTCCAGAGCATGAAGGTCAGCTCATCCTGACCGATGATCACGGGGATAATCGGGCTTTCCGTCGGCCCGGTGTTGTAGCCCATGGCCTGGAATCCGGATTTCATCTTTCTGGTGATCTGCCACAGCTTCTCGCGTCTTTCCGGCTCTTTTTCGATGATCTCGAGGGTCGCCAGAACGGTAGCTACAGAGGCCGGAGTGATGCTGGCGCTGAAAATCAGGGCACGGGCAAAATGCTTGATGTAGGAAATGACCTTGGCTTTTCCCGCTACAAATCCTCCCAGAGAGGCAAAGGACTTGCTGAAGGTGCCCATGACCAAATCCACATTGTCCTCGACACCGAAATGTTCGCAGGTCCCTCTTCCGTTCCGGCCCATGACTCCGATTCCATGGGCATCATCGACCATGACCTTGGCTTCATGTTTCCTGGCGATCCGGACGATTTCGGGGAGGTTGGCCAGGTCTCCTTCCATGCTGAAGACACCATCGACGACGACAAGCTTTCCCTGACTCTTGTCCAGTGAGGAGAGAACATTCTCCAGATCACCCATGTCATTGTGTCCGAACCTGTAACAGGACCCTTGAGAAAGACGGGCAGCATCGATAATGCTGGCATGGACCATCTGGTCGGTGACGACCGCATCCCCCTTCTTGATAAGTGTGGAGATAATTCCCTGGTTTGTCTGAAAACCCGTGCTGAAGGCGAGGGCGGCTTCTTTTCTCATGAAGCCGGCCAACCGTTTCTCCAGCTCGACATGGATGTCCAGCGTACCGTTCAGAAACCTCGAACCGCAGGTGGCCACTCCATACCTTTCCACTGCTTCCCGGGCAGCCTTCATTGCTCTGGGGTGGTCGAGCAGGCCGAGGTAGTTGTTGGATCCGACCATGATCATCTCCCGGCCGTCAACGATGACTCTATTTCCCTTCACTTCCTGAATGGGCGTGAAATAGGGGTAGATGCCCATCGCCTGGGCTTCTTCAGCGCGTGTAAAGCTGTAGCATTTCTCAAAAATATCCACCCTCTCCTCCTTTTTTAGAACATCCCCGCGTTCAAAAAAGTTTCCTCGAAAATTTTTTGAACCATCCTCAACTCACCGGGTTTGACCATGGAAGGCTATTTTCATACAATCTGAACAGTGAAAGTCTTTATCACCGGAGCAACCGGCTTTATCGGCAGCCATCTGGTGGAATTTCTGCTCGATAAAGGCGCTGAAATCTTCGCACTTGTCCGGGACCTGAACAACTTAAAATGGCTCAACGGTCTCAACATCCATCCCTTGGAAGGGGATCTCGTCTCTGTTCCTGCACTTCCCTCGGATATCGACTGCGTCTTTCACCTTGCGGGCCTCACGAAAGCCAACCGGAAGTCTGATTATTATACAGTAAACCAACAGGGCACAGCAAGCTTTTTCCGGTCCCTCATCTCTCAAAAGGCCACGCCTCGAAAGGTCATCTGCCTCAGCAGCCTCGCCGCCGCGGGTCCCTGCCGGGATGATAATCCGGCCCCGGAAAACGCCCCTCCTCATCCCATCACACCCTATGGGAAGAGCAAACTCCTGGGCGAAATCGAAGCCCTCAAACACAAAGATGCCATTCCCGTTGTGATCATCAGGGTCACTGCCGTCTTCGGACCGAGAGACGGAGACTTTCTTCAATTTTTCAGATGGATAAAAAAAGGAATCCTGCCTTCGCTTGCCGCCGGGCCGCGGTTTCTCAGCCTCTGCTACGTGAAAGACCTCGTCAGAGCCCTGGACCTTTGCTGTCAAAGCGACCTGGAAAGCGGAGAGGTTCTCAACATCGCCGATCCCCGGCCCTATAACTGGGATGAGCTCGGTGAAGCCGCAGGGAAGGCCCTCGGGAAGAAGCTGAAGAGAGTCAGCATTCCCATCCCCGTTGTTTTTCTCGCCGCTCTGGCTTCTGAACTTAACAGCAAAATGAGCGGGACGCCGACCATCTTCGACCGGGAAAAATTCAAGGACATGAAGCAGGCACGCTGGGTAGCCGACACCAGAAAAGCCGCAGAGAAAATTTCCTTTTCCCCTCAGTATTCCATGGAGGATGCGGTCAAAGAGACCATGGACTGGTACCTCCAGAACAAATGGCTTTAAGTGCGTGGGGATGTTTCCGAGGGGACACTCCCTCATCGTTAG
>CAYZDV010000045.1:0-14396 GCA_964477275.1 uncultured Eubacteriales bacterium | reverse complement strand
GAGCTCCCTCTCTTATGATGGCTCCAGGCTCGATTCTGGCTTCAACCTTTCTCAGATCAAGAAGGGGAAGCGCGGAATATCGATCGGTGATTTCAGCGTGAAGACTTCTGATCTTGTTCCTGTTTTTCTCCGCCCATTTCTCTATCTCGGGATAATCTCCGATAAGAACCCAGAAGCTTCCCTGGCCGAAGGCTTGAAACTCCAGGTCCTTGAAGCTCTCCTCGCTGAAACTTCCCTGTATATAGACCTTGGCGTCGGTCCTTTTTTTGCTTTTTGAGATGAGCGCCGCAATCTGTTTATAGTTCATTGATTTCTATTTCTGAAATCCCTGCGTTGCTTGAATGAGTAATGAGAGCATTGCCACTGTCTCCCTGTTGACACTGGGAAGCATTCATGATCTCTGCAATCTCTTCTGTCCTGTCTTCCGGACATAGGGCAAACATGGATGAGCCTCCTCCGGATATATTGCACCCATAAGCCCCTGCCTCCAGGACCTCTGTTTTGATGACGTCATATCCGGGGATAAACCTTGACCTGACCGGCTCAGAAATATAATCCCTGTTGACAGCTCGGCCGATTCTCCTTAAATCTCCGCTCAAAATGGCATGGATTAAGTCGGCGCACGAGGCCATCTGTTCCTTCACGTCCGATAGAGCCATGTGACCGGGAATCAATCCCCGGGTCGTTTGTTGAGGCTTCTTCATGATGCGAATGACAATCGGTATCTTCGGCACTTCTATCTTCACTGCTTCCGGAGGATGGAGATTTCTGAGAAAAATAAACCCGCCGAGAAGGCATCCGGCGACATTATCCGCATGGGCGACGCTTCCCGAAGCTGTTTCCCCTTTGGCCGCGATCTCGATGATTTCATCGGAATCTAAATTTGAACCGAAAAGCTTATTTAACCCGTAGACACTGGCAACAGCGGAGGCTGCTGACGACCCCAGGCCGGCACAGGATGTCATTTTTTTGATGATCTCAATATCGGCGCCGGCTCGCAGGCCGATCTTTTCAAAAAAATGGATGGCGGCCACACCGGCTGTGTTTTTCTCCACCGAAGCGGGTATTCCTTCGGCCATTCCGGCAACCTTGATAGCGATGGAATTTGTGGTATTCTGCCTTATCTTGATGGTATCGCAGGGGTTCTCCAGAGCCAGAGAAAAGATGTCGAAACCAGGGCCAAAGTTAGCGATTGTGGCCGGCGCTCTGAGGACGATTTCCTTCAAATCAAACCTTTTTCCTTCATGATTTTTTTCAGGGTATCTCTGTTCGATTCGCTCAACCGTGAGAGCGGCACTCTTAATAGCCCTCCGGGCAACCCCATCAGGAAGAGCGCTTCCTTTGCCGCCATGGGATTGGTCTCCAGCCTCAGGGCTTCAAACAGGTCGTAATAGGAGTAATGAATTTCCCTCGCCTTTTCGAACTCGCCATTGAGGCAGAAGTTTACCAGATCCTTCATGACGCCGGGAACGATATTTCCGGCGACCGTGAAAACGCCGCTTCCGCCAAAGGACATCAAAGGATAGGCTGTTGTGTCCTTTCCGGTGAAAACAGCGAATGATTTTCCTCTGGCCAGATGCAGAATCTTCGCCAGATGATCCATCTCCTTTTTTCCATCCTTCGTGGCTATGATATTCTCGTTTTCGAGAAGGCGGGCATACGTCCGCGGCTCGATGTTGACGCCCACTCTGTCCGGAGAGTTATGAATGATGATGGGAATTTTCGACTTCCGGGCCACCTGTTCATAAAACTCGATGATTCCCGCCTGTGTGGGCTTAACAAGGAAAGGAGCAAATACGACTGCATAGTCGCATCCCATCTCCGCAAACAGGGTGGTCCGGTGGATGGTCTGGTCGAGATTATTGGAGCATGTATCGGGAGCCACCCTGCATTTCCCCCTCGATTCCTCAACGACGATTTCCACAACTCTTGATATCTCCCTCTCAGAAAGAAGGGGGCTTTCTCCTGTCACGCCGAGAGGCGCAATTCCATGGATTCCGCTTTCCACCTGACGGCGAACGAGAATCCTTAACCCGTCCTCATCGAGATTCATCTTCTCGTCAAATGGTGTGATCAGCAAGCTGTAAGCTCCGGCTAACATTTGGCACGACCTCCTTTATCGAGAATCTTTCATTTGTCAAAGGGGAAGAAAACTCGGAAACTTAAGTTTTATAGCACAGGAAAAATGGTATGTCAAAATCGGGAAAGTGCCCCGTTTCGCCTCAAAACGAGGCGATAGCGTTTATGAAAGGGAGCACTAAGCTCAGGAAGAAAGGGCGGAATCCTATCAGAGGGAAGAAAATGAGGGTTTCTCCGTCTAACACAATGAATGTGAGAGAAGAGATGGAGTGGACAGAGAGAGGAAATACTTCATGTCATCCAGTGGATTTCATTTTTCCCTCATAAAAAAATTGCCGGCGTCGAGTCTGTATTATCCATGATTAATCCGGGCTAAGAATGTCCAAAAATAGTCCTAAAGGAGGGTAAAACCATGCTCAACAAAATCAGAGGAGGATTGATCGCGTTTATCTTCTTAACAGCTTCTCTCCCCCTGCTCGGACAGGATGGAGAAAACACCCTCTCTCTTTCCCTTGAGGAATGCATTTTAAAAACGGTGAAGAACAATCTCGGGCTGGCCGTTGCGGTGCTCACCCCGGAGATTGCCGATGTCTCGGTTTCACTGGCTAATGAAAAGTTCATGCCTGCGCTGTCTCTCAATTATAATAAGCAGGATACGAACTCAGCCTCTTATTCGTTTCTTGATGCCGCTGAGACTGTCTCCACAGTTCAAAACGATTATTCGGTCCAGATCTCCCAGCTTATCCCGACAGGAGGCAATTTCTCTGTCAGTCTCTACAGCTACATGACCGACACAAACCGAAGATTTCAGAATATCAACCCCCGCTTCGGGAGTACTCTCCGCTTTTCCTTCAGCCAGCCTCTGTTGAGAGATTTCGGTCCTAAAATGAATCGCCGGGAGATCATTTTTGCCCGGAACACGAGAGACATCTCTGAAAAGAATTTCAGCAGAGTCCTGGAAGATACAATATATGGCGCGAAAAGCGCTTACTGGAATCTCGTCTACAGCATAGAAAACCTGAGGGTGCGGCGTCAGTCATTGAAATTGGCCCGGGAATTGCTGGAGAAAAATAGAGCCGAAATCGAAGCCGGCACACTTGCTCCCATAGAAATCCTGACAGCGGAGGCAGATGTGGCCACAAGAGAAGCGGACATACTGGAGGCAGAGGCCATGGTCAAGAACAGCGAAGATCTCCTCAAAACAATCATCAACCTTCAGGCCGAGGAAATGGAAGATGCTGAAACCGTGAGGATCGTTCCCACGGACAGCCCTTCGGTCGCCAGAGAAGAAATGAGCCTCGACAGAGCGCTGATGGTGGCCATGGAGAAAAGACCCGACCTTCAGGCAACAAGGATAGACTTAAAAAACAAAGAGCTCAATTTGAGTCATGCCCGAAATCAGCTCTTTCCCGATCTTCGACTTCAGGCGTCTTACTGGAGCCCGGGGATTTCGGGGGACCAGATCCTGTATGAGGGAGACAACCCTTTAACAGGCAATGTCGTCGGGGTCATTCCTGGAGGAAGCTCTGATGCCCTCAGGGATGCTTTCCATTTCGAATACAAGAACTGGTCAGTGGGGGTCATCCTCTCTTTTCCACTGAATAATTTGCTCTCGCGAGCATTCTACTCCCAGGCGAAGCTTAACCTCCAACAGGCCAGAGTGAGGCTGAAAGACGAGGAACAGCAGATATTTCTTGAAATAAAAAGCGCTGTCCGGGCGGTCCAGACCAACTATCAACGGATCGAGGCCTACCGGGTTGCCCGGGAACTGGCTCAAAAAAAGCTGGAAGCCGAAGAGGAAAAATTCAAGGTCGGATTGAGCACGAATTACTTCATTCTTCAATACCAAAGGGACCTGGCCAATGCTCAGATCATGGAACTCAAGGCCATAGTGGATTATAATATATCTTTAGCTTATTCCAACCGGGTTCAAGGAACAGGCCGTGAAATGCAAAAAATCAGCCTCAGCCATTACATGAAAGAGAAGGAAGGGGATTTAGAGAGCCAGTGAGAAAAAAAAGGAAAAGAACTGATTTATTTTTGAGAGAGAGATGATGAGAAAGAAATTGGCGAGCATCATTGAGAGAAGAAAAACTCCGGTCATAACAGCCGTCGTCCTCATTGTCGGTTTCCTCGGATGGAAAATATACGAAAGGGCATTTGTGGCCGGCAAAAGCCAGCAGCCGGGCCAGAGAGAGATTTCTGTGGCCGTCGAAATCGCGGAGATTCAGAGAGGTTCCATAAAGGATGTGGGTCAATTCTCCGGAACTTTGATTCCCAAATCCCACGTCACCGTTGCCCCCAAAATTTCCGGGAAATTGAATCAGCTTCTCATCGATATCGGCGACCCTGTGAGACGCGATCAACTGGTGGCCGTTCTTGAGGATGAAGAATATCAGCAACAGGTTATTCAGGCGGAAGCAGACCTCCGTGTGGCCAAGGCCAATCTGGAAGAGGCCAAAAGCTCTCTGGAGATGGCCAAGCGTGACCTGGAGCGGGCGAGAACTCTCCATCAGAAAGGCATTCAGTCGGATTCGCAGCTGGATGCGGTGTCGGCCCAGCATGACGCTCAGGAAGCCAGATACAAAGTCGCGGTTGCCCAGCTCGCCAACAGAGAAGCGGCGTTGGAGGCGAGCCGGGTTCGCCTTTCCTACACCCGGATCAGGGCCTCATGGGAAAGAGGAAGCGATGTCCGGTACGTCGGCGAAAGATTCGTCGATGAAGGCGCCATGCTGTCTCCCAATACGCCCATTCTTTCCATAATTGAACTTCAGCCGATTACAGCCGTCATCCATGTGACCGATAGAGATTATTTCCGGTTGAAAACCGAACAAAAGGCGACAATCACCAGCAGCGCCTTTGCGGAAAAAACATTCACCGGCCGGGTCGTCAGAATTGCTCCATTATTGAAAGAGACATCCCGGCAGGCAAGAGTGGAGATTGAAATTCAAAATCCTGAGGGACTTCTCAAGCCGGGGATGTTTATTACCACTCAGATTGAGTTCGCCAGACACGAGGAGATAACGATCGTTCCGTATAGTTCCCTGGTCAATAGAAACGGCCAGCAAGGAGTCTTTCTTGCGGACGTGGAGAGCAAAAAAGCCCATTTCAGACCCGTCAAAGTCGGCATCATCGAGGGAGAACGGGCGGAAATCCTTGAGCCTTCCTCAATTTCCGGACATGTTGTTACCCTGGGACATCATCTTCTGGAGGACGGGGCAACCATAATTATTCCTCTGAAAGTGCCTGTGTCTTCAGAAGGCAGGGATGAGATTCCCCGAAGACCGGCCGAGAATACAGAGAATTCTCCGGGCGGGAAACAATGAACCTCTCCGATTTCTCGATCAGGCGTCCTGTGTTTACCGTGATGATAATCCTGGCCATCATTGCCGTCGGTATCGTCTCAGTCACGCGGCTCCCCATTGACCTGATGCCGGAAATAACCTTTCCCACTCTCAACATCTTCACTTCTTATGAAAACACCGGCCCCGAAGAGATTGAACAGTTGGTAACCCGGCCAATAGAGGAAGCCATGAGTGCGGTTCCGGGTGTCGAGGAAGTTTTTTCCGTCTCCTCTGAAGGAAGCAGCTCGGTGAGGGTCATGTTTTCCTGGGGAGTTGACCTGGATGCGGCAGCCGACGATGTCCGGGAACGCCTGGACCGTGTGATTCCCCGCCTGCCTGATGAGGTCAGCAGGCCGACACTGAGAAAGTTCGACCCCGCCATGTCTCCCATTCTGATACTCGGGGCATTGAGTAATCTGGACCCCATCCAGACCCGCCAGATCATTGACGAGCAGATTTCATACCGGATCGAGCGGGTTCCAGGAGTAGCGTCGGTCGATATCTGGGGCGGGCTCGAGCGGGAAATCCAGGTCAACCTTCACGCCGACAAGGTCAAAGCTCTCGGCCTTCCGCTGGATTTGATCATCAATAAAATCCGGCAGGAGAACATCGACCTGCCGGCAGGAATCATCGAAAGAGGAAATTATCAAATTCTCATCCGCATCCCCGGTGTCTATACAAACCTGGATGAAATCAGAGATACGGTTGTGGCCGTCCGGGAAGGGGTTCCCATTCAACTGAGAGAAATCGCCAGTATTGACGATACATTCCGGAGAATCACGCGAATCGTGAGAATTAACGGAATACCCGGAACGCGGATTGCGGTCTATAAGCAATCGGGGAAGAATACGGTCAGGGTGGCCGAGGGAGTGCTGAAAGAAATAGAGAGAATTCAGCAGGACATCCCTCAAATCCAGCTGATACCGGTGAGGGACAGCTCCGAATACATAAAAAATGCCATCAGCAACGTGAGCACAGCGGCTGTTTTTGGCGGGATCCTGGCGGTTATGGTTCTTCTCGTGTTTCTCACCAATATCCGGAGCACTTTTGTCATCGCCACTGCCATTCCCATTTCGATTATCGCCACGTTTTCTCTGATTTATTTTGGCGGGTTCACCTTGAACATTCTGACCCTGGGCGGGCTGGCTCTCGGCATCGGAATGCTTCTCGACAATGCCATCGTTGTCCTGGAAAACATCTATCGCTTGCAGGAGTCAGGGGAGCCGCCGATGAAAGCCGCCGTCAACGGCACCCGGGAAGTCTCTTCGGCCATTGTCGCCAGCACTCTCACGACCCTGGCTGTGTTTATGCCAATGGTTTTCATCCGCGGCATGGCGGGCATCATGTTTAAACAGCTGGCCTATGTGGTCAGTTTCGCTCTCATCTGTTCGCTGTTTGTCGCCCTGACATTGATTCCCATGCTCTCCAGTCGCGTTCTCAGAGTAACGCGGCTGGCCAACCCCCATCCGAAAAAATGGAGTGAAAAGCTCGTCGCCATCAACCGCCGGTTCTTCAGACGGTTGGAAAATGGTTATAAAGGGCTTCTTCATTATGCCCTCGATCACCGTTTTCTGGTTCTGGGATTAGCCGCCCTGCTTCTGGTTGGAAGCATCGCTCTGGTCAGGCTCGTGGGAAGTGAATTCATGCCGTCCACTGATGAAGGAGAAGTGAGGGTGACGGTCGAGATGGAAGTCGGCACCAGACTGAATGTCATCGATGAAAAGTTCCGGACGATTGCGGAAATCATCCGGGAGGAAGTGCCGGAGACAAAGAGCATTGAAGAAAGCATCGGAGGGGGAGGCTGGCGGAGAGGCGCCCAAACCGGGAATATCACCGTCAAGCTCGAGCCCAAATCCGACCGCTCGAGGTCGAGCGAAGAAATCGCTTCCAGCCTCCGAAGGAAACTGATGAACATTCCAGGAGTCGTTATCCGAACGCGGGCGAGCGGGGGTATGTTCTTTTTCAGAGGAGGCGGAGGGGAAGAGAGGATTCAGGTTGAGGTCCGCGGTTACGACCTGGAAAAGGCTGAAGTGCTGGCCCAGCAGGTCAAAAAGATAGTTGAAAATGTCGAAGGAATCACGGACGTCAGACTCAGCCGGGAGACAGGAAACCCGGAGGAACTTTTCATCATTGACCGGCAGGCCGCCGCGGACATGAAACTTTCGGTGGCCCAGATCGGGCGAACCGTCCAGACCGTTCTGACGGGCACCCAGGCCAGCATGTACCGGGAAGGAGGGCATGAATTCAGAATCCTGGTCAAGGTCAGAGATTCGGAGCTGATGGATGTTGACAATATTATCGACCTGACTCTGACCAATGCGGATGGTGAACCGGTAAGCCTTCGAAATGTCGTCGATGTCCGGCCGCGGAAGGGCCCTGTCCGCATCGAGAGGAGAGACCGGGAACGAGTTGTTACCATTTCGGGCGAAATCGCGGGAAGAGACCTCGGGTCCATCCTGGGCGATATCCGACAGGATCTGCGCTCTGTTCCCATTCCCAGGGATTTCAGCGTCACCTTTACCGGAGACTATGAGGAGCAGCAGAAGGCTTTTCAGGAGCTTCTGGTAAGCATCATTCTCGCTCTGATGCTGGTCTATATGATCATGGCCATGCTTTACGAATCGGTTCGTGATCCGTTCATTGTCATGTTTTCAGTTCCCATGGCTGCAATTGGCGTTATCTGGATGCTCTTTCTCACCCATACAACCTTCAACGTCCAGTCTTACATTGGTTGCATCATGCTGGGAGGCATTGTGGTCAATAATGCCATTCTGCTTGTGGACCATACCAACCTTCTCCGCCGCCGCGATAAAATGAAAGTTCGGGAGGCGATCGAAGAAGCCGGCCGGCGTCGACTGCGTCCCATATTGATGACGGCGCTGACGACCATCATGGCTTTGATGCCTCTTGCCCTGGGACTCAGGGAAGGCAGCGAAGCTCAGGCGCCCATGGCCCGGGCCGTGGTCGGCGGTCTGTTGAGCTCGACGTTGATCACCCTGCTTGTTGTTCCCGTCGTCTATTCTTTTTTTGAAAGTCGTCTGAGGAAGGAAGAAGAAAGGACCTGAACGGCAAGCCTCAAGGGCATCCCTTCTATGGATTTCACTAAAAGACTTATTGAAAAGATTGCAGATTTCAGGTTTTTAGAATATATGGTGGGCGATAGAGGATTTGAACCTCTGACTTCTACCGTGTGAAGGTAGCACTCTACCCCTGAGTTAATCGCCCAGCCTCTCTATTTTTAATCGATTTTATCTTCGTTGTCAATTTTTCCATTCAGCCTGTTATGGAGATTTGAGAAGCGGACAGTAACGGCGATTGACACGACGTTTGTTCCGTAATATAAATAAGCTAATGGCCCTCAGGAAGTGTCCTTACTGCAAGGCAATCATCGACGAATCCCTCGAGTACTGCTCCAACTGCGGAACCCAGCTTCTTTTCCCCGAGGATGAACACGTCGAAGAGGAAATCCCCGGCGAAAAAATCGTGGAAGAAGAGGATGAAGAAAGAGAAGAAGCCAAGTATGAGCCAGGTGATTATGACCGTGCCACAGACGAAGAGATGGAGGAGCCTCCGGATATCGCTGAGGAAGAATTAGAGGAAAAAGAAGCGGCTCCGGAAGAAGGGCGGGAAGATAAAGCGGAGGAAGAAAAAGAGATGCCGGAAAGTAAAGACGCATCCCTCCCTGAGGAAGAGCCCAGGAACGTTCCGCCCAGCGGGAGCCTGAAATTCGACACCGCAGACCTCGACCAGCTCCCTGACGCCCGAACCAGAGATTTTGAGGAAATACAAAGGACCTTGAAATCTTTCCGGGAGAAAGCCGGGGCCGAGCACCGAACCCCTCCCCTCGAAGAGGAAAAAGAAGAAGAAATTCCGAAACTCCCCCGGCAAGAGCTTCCTGAAGAGCAGCCCGAAGAAATAACGCCGGAAAAGCCTCCCTCTCAGGATTTCGGCATAGAGGAAGAAGATAAGATGGTCAGAGGAGAAGCTGGAGAGCCGGAGCCCCGGGATGAGGAGTTAACCGAAGATGAGGAGAAAGAGAAGGAGGATATCGGTCGCTTCCTCGACTCTGTGAAAAAAGAAAGGCAGCAGCAGGCCCTGGCTTTTGAAAAGAGCATCCTCTCCACGCCCCCGGAAGAGGTTGGACAGGAGAAAGAGCCTACTCCCGATAAGCTCATCGAACTCGAAGAGAGAGAGAAGGAGGATATTGAGAAGTTCGTCGGCGAAGTCAAAAAAGAAAGAGAAGCAATAAAAGTCGAGACATCCGGGCTTGAAGGTGACCTCCCGCCCTGGGCGGAAAAGATTAAGGAAGCCCCTCCTGCTGAGTTTGAGGAAACACCGGAAAAAGCGCTAAAAGAGGCTCCTGGCCTTGAAGAAGCCGTTCAGGAAGAAGAAGAATCGGAGGAGAAGATATGGCAGGCGGAAACAACTCCTGAGGAAGTGACTCCTTTTGAGACGATTCCTGAGGAACCCTCCCTCGCCGGGGAAGAGGCGAGCTTCCCCGAAAAATTTGAAGAGGAAGAACCTCTCCTTAAGGAAAGAGAGGAGCGGGAAATTCAATGGGAAAGGGAGGGGGAGCACAGGCCGCTTTCGAAGCTCTCCATCTGGTTTGCATCCCGAGCCTTTGACATTCTCACGACCGGAGCCTGCTGGCTGATCACGCTCTGGATCGCTTCCCGCCTGGCCGGAGTCTCCCTTTTTCAGCTCATTTCTGTCTCCGGCCTGCAGGTTCTCGCATTCTATCTCATCATCTTTTTTGTCTACTGTATTTTTTTCCTTCTCTTCCTCGGAGAAACGCTCGGCCATTACATCTTTTCTCAGGAATAGGGAAATTCCACCTCATCCCCGAGCTTGAAGTTTTTTCCCAGAAACCTCTCCCTCGCCCTTTCATCCGCAGCCGCTTCCCGAGGTGTTCCTTCGACGAGCAGCCTTCCCTGGTCGATGATACAGGCCCTGTCGGCGATTTTCAACGTGTCCCGGACGTTGTGGTCGGAGAGGACGATCCCGATTCCCCTGCTCTTCAGCCTCAGCATGATTTTCTGAAGATCGACGATGGTCAGGGGGTCGATTCCGGTGAAAGGCTCGTCGAGCAGCAGGAACTTCGGCTTGAGGATGAGGGAGCGGCAGATCTCAAGCTTCCTCCGCTCACCTCCGGAGAGGCTGTAGGCGGCCTGCCTGGCCAGCCCGGTCAGGCCCAGCTCCTCCAGGAGCTTGCGGGCGGTTTCCCTGCGCTCCGGTTTTGCGAGCGGCTGGAGCTCGAGGATGAGCAGGAGGTTGTTCATCACCGAGGCCTTGAGGAAGACCGAATGCTCCTGGGGAAGATAGATGATGCCCTCGGAGGCTCTTTGCGGGCTTGTATAGCGGGAGATATTTCTCTCATCCAGGTAGATGCTCCCCCTGTCTGGCCTGAGGAGGCCCACCATCATCTGGAAGGTTGTCGTCTTGCCCGCTCCGTTTCTCCCCAGGAGGCCGGTAATCTCTCCGGAACGGATGGTGAGGTCGATATCACTGACCACCACGCGGTGGTTGAAGCTTTTGGTCAGGCTTTCTGCCCTGAGAACAGCCATTGCGGAAACCCTATTTATCAGATAAAATATTAGGTTCTATCAAGCCGGCTGTCAAGGCGAAATGAAGAAGGTCATCAGCGCATCGCGAAGGACAGACCTGGTGGCTTTCTTTCCAGGCTGGCTTGCCTCTGCCATTCAGAACGGCAGGGCGCAGGTTTACGGCCCTTCCGGTCATACCTACGCAACGGACTTAACTCCGGCTTCGGTCCACACTGTTGTCCTCTGGTCGAAAAACTTCTCAAACCTCATCGAGAACCGGGACGGACTGCGCACGGCTCTCTCCTGCTACGAGCAACTCTATTTTCACTTCACGATCACCGGCCTGGGCGGAAGCTTTATCGAGCGGAGAGTCCCTCATCCTTCGACGGTGCTCAGGCAGCTTGACCCTTTGATCGAAATTGCCGGCACGCCGGAGAGAATCTCGGTCCGCTTTGATCCTGTCGTTTTCTGGAGAGAGAACGGAAAGGTCAAGACCAACCTTCATTATTTTGAGAAGGTGGCTCCGGAGCTATCTGCGCGGGGAATCAGCGATGTCCGCATCAGCTTTGCCCAGTGGTACGGAAAGGCAGTCAAGCGAGCCGAGAAACGTGATTTTCCCTATGTCGATCCGGCCGAAGAAAAGAAGAAAGAGGCCTCCTCCCTCCTGGCCCGGATCGCCGGCCAGTGGAAACTGCGCCTGTTTGCGTGCAGCCAGGATTTTTTAGTTGATGTCGCGGGAATTCAACCTTCTGCCTGCATCGACGGCCAGCGCCTCACAGAGCTTCATCCGCATCGCGAGCAGGCCAGGACGCGGAAAGACAGAAGCCAGAGAGCCCAGTGCCGTTGCACGGAGTCAGTCGACATCGGAAGCTACACGCAGTTCTGTGCCCACAACTGCCTCTACTGTTATGCCAACCCCGCGATTTAGGCGGGGACTTCTGCTTTTTCCAGCCGGAGAAGAAATTTCTTGAGATCGAGCCCGGCGGAGAATCCTCCCAGGCCTCCGTCTGAGTTGAGAACCCTGTGGCAGGGAATAACCACCAGAAGCGGGTTGCGGGCAAGCGCCTGGCCGACGCTTCTGTAACCTCTGTGCTTCAATTGATGGGCCAGGGATTTATAGGTCCCGGTTCTTCCGTAGGGAACCTTTCGTGCGGCGCGCCAGACTTTCCTCTGATAAGGAGTTCCGAAGACAGGATCGAGAGCCAGAGAGGAGAAACCTTCCTTTTCTCCCCTGAAATAGCGGGCAAAGAGCTTCTTCTCCAGCCGGAATTTCTCCGGATTTCTCCGAAGAGCGATGTCTTTTTTCCGGAAATATTCGGAAATCCGTCCGAACTCATCCTGGCTTCTCATGAACAAGGCACAGCTCAGGCCTTTCTCTGTTCTGGCCAGAAAAATCTTGCCTTTCTGGAATTTCAACAGCATGTAATCCATGGATGGCTCAGATGCCCAGAGCCAGCCTTTCGGCCAGGGCGGATGGGAGTCCGGCCTCCAGGATTTTTCTCTGGGCTTCTTTGATGTCGTAGTCGAAGCGGTAGAGTTTGACTTTTCTCGTGCTGTCGTCGAAGATGGCGCAGGCAGCCCGGTTATCCCTGTCCCTGGGCTGACCGACAGAGCCGGGGTTGATGAGGTATCTGGTGCCCTCCTCGAGCTTGATCTCGTTGGAGTGGCCCGAGAGGAATGTTCCCTCCACCACGTGTTCCTTTTCCGTGTAGACAAAGGGAAAATGAGTATGGCCGAAAAAGCAGAGGGGTGAGTTGATATGAACAAAGGCCTCGGCCGCATCGAACTCGCCGAAGATGTAATGGTCTTCATCGAAGGGAGCTCCGTGACAGATCATGAAATGGCCGTTGATAATCTGCGGTCCTTTCTTCAGGCTGATCAGATAATCCAGGTTTTTCTTCTTGATATTCTGTTTTGTCCAGTGAATGGCGGCAGCGGCAATCGGATTAAAGGTCTCGATCGATTCATGGTCGCAGACAGCTTTATCGTGGTTGCCGCGGATGATGGAGAGAGGCTTGAGAGCGGTGACTCTTCTGATGACTTCGTCAGGATTGGCGCCGTAGCCCACCAGATCGCCCAGGAAGATGTAATGGTCGATTTTCCTGTTCTGGATAAACTTGAGGAGAGACAGAAGCGCTTCCAGGTTTCCGTGGATGTCGGTGAAGATCAAATAGCGCATTTCAGTTGGATTTTTCCTGTAAAACGTTGTACATCCGGTGGGACATGTAGGAGCTTCTGACCAGCGGCCCGGACACTACGCCTTTGAAGCCGAAATCGAGGGCGGTATCCCTCAATTCCGCAAATTCGGCGGGGAGATAATATTTGTGGACAGGCACATGGGCTCCGGTGGGCTGCAGGTACTGTCCGATGGTCAGGAGGTCGCAGGAAGCGCCTCTCAGGTCAGAGAAGGCGCGGATGATGTCCTTTTTGTTTTCTCCCAGCCCGACCATAAGCCCTGATTTGGTGACCATCCCCCACTTCGCGGCTATTTCCAGAACCTTGAGCGACTGCCTGTAGCTTGCGGCGGTCCTTTTGATGCGGGGATAATTCGTTTCCGTGGTCTCCAGGTTGTGATTCAGCACGTCGGGATGAGCATCGACAACCACCCGGAGAGCCTCCTCTTCGCCTTTAAAATCGGGCACCAGGACTTCAGTCCTGACTCCGGGGATTTTTTCCCGCAGCGCTCTGATCGTCCCGGCAAAGAAAGAAGCGCCCCCGTCGGCGAGGTCGTCTCTGGTCACGGAGGTGACCACCGCATAGCGGAGCCCCAGAAGCGAGGCAGCTTGTGCTACCCGGCCCGGCTCATCGGGAGAAGGAGCTTGAGGTGTGCCTTTTTTCACCGCGCAGAAAGCGCAGCTTCGGGTGCAGATGTCTCCCAGGATCAGAAAAGCGGCTGTCTTTTTTGACCAGCATTCGGAGATGTTGGGACATTTTGCACTCTGGCAGACGGTGTGGAGCCCTTCTTTTTTCAGAATCCTGGAGACCCAGAAGAAATCTGGTTCTGAGGGGAATTTGACTTTCAGCCAGGATGGTTTTTTTATGGATTCTTTTTCCGCAAGGTCCAATACGCTTCCTGCTTGTCTGAAGTTTGTCTTTTAAATTAAAAGGAGTCTATCAGAAAAAGTCAAGAAAGAATCCTAATATTCGAAATCTCTTTCCCTTTTCATCCGCCTCCGCATCCGCTTGCGGGCCAGGGCTTCTTTCATCCGTTTTCTCTCTCCGGGCTTGTAGTAGACAGAGTGCTTTTTGATCTCCTTGATGATTGCTTCCTGCTGGACTTTTCTCTTGAACCGTTTCAGTGCGCTCTCGATCGATTCGCCTTCATCAACGACGACAAACGCCAAAAAAATCACCTCCTTAAGGCTAAACATCCGATTTATAACCGAATATCGCCCTGATGTCAAGGCAAAGAAAAGATGTGTAAGGATCT
>CAYZDV010000044.1:0-14600 GCA_964477275.1 uncultured Eubacteriales bacterium | reverse complement strand
GGTGGCATGGGGTGTCCCCCGCAACGCCCGCAGCGGAAGGGGTTCCCCACGGGGGATGAGTGGTCCTTGGAGGGGGAACAGCTCCGCTTTCCCCCTTCCAACGGTCGCCATGGTGAAGCCATGGCTCCCTGCCTCCCCTTCTCGGGCTACGCCCTGCGACCGAGGGGACATATCCCCTCGGCTCCCCTGATCTGTTTCCCGGGGGAAAACAGATCAGCGAGGACGGACGGGGGAGACCCCATGACAGGACCCATCCTAAAAAAATATTAGTCTTCACGGAAAAAAAGATGCTTCCCTTCACGAGCGAACGCATTTCCAAATCCGTTCTCTTCCCTTTCCTGAACTGACAGCAGCCAAACCCGCAGGCATGACAGGGAGGCCGGATTTCCCCGGCTCTCGCATTGGAATTCTATTCTTCAGTCCGTGTTACCGGTTGTACCAGATGTCTTGAAGAATGGAGGCCTTTTCTGCGAGCTTTTTATCCCCCACGCTGAGAACAATGGTGTAATCGCCTTCAGGAGCCGGGCTGAAGTCGTACTCGAGGCTCATCTGAGCCCGAAGTCCATAACCCCTGTAGCGTTCCATCATCTCCCGCCTTCGCTGCTTCTCTTCTTCGGTCAGCTCTCTTCGCACCGTCATCGGCCAGAGGACCTTGTTGATGCCCGCGGCCGTGGTTCCCTTCATCTCGTTGATCAACAGGTTTCCTCTGTAGACAGAAACTTTCACCTCATCGTTGACCTTGTTTTTCAAATAATAGTAAACCACAATGGCGTTCGGCTCGCTCTCGCCGTCGAAGTTCAAGGAGCTACTGACGTTGAGATGGTTTCGGACCCACTTGATCTTCGGTCTGATGCGGAAAAGGTGGTGATCCCTCGAGAGGACATCCGGCGTCAATTCCACAAGCGGCGAGATGTCGGCGATGAAAAAGCCGCGGCCATGAGTGGCCGCCACCAGGTCATTCTCCCTCGGATGGCAGACCAGGTCATGGACCGGCTGGGTGGGCATGTTGTTTTTCATTTTCGTCCAGTCTTTCCCTCCGTCTATGGACAGATAGACTCCAAACTCTGTTCCCACAAAAAGAAGGTTGGGATTGCTGTGGTGTTCCCGGATGACGTTGATGGGCTCATGAGGCAAGTTGCTGACTATTGAAGCCCAGGTTTCCCCGCCGTCTGTGGTCTTATACAGAAAGGAACGAAAATCATCTCTTCGGTATCCGGTGTAAGAGACATAAGCGGTTCCCGGGTCATGGTGGGAAGCAACGACCCTGCTCACCCAGTAGCTCGGGTTTCCACTGATGCGCTCGTTGAGTTTTGTCCAGTTTTTTCCGCCGTCTTTTGTGACCCAGACATTTCCGTCATCGGTGCCAACCCACAGCAGCCCCTTGACCAGGGGCGACTCATCGATGGTGGTGATGGTGCAGTACTGAATATTGCCGTCTCCGCCTTTGCCGGTGGTCAGCTTCGATGCGTCGTTCGTGGTCAGGTCAGGGCTGATTTCGTCCCAGTATTCGCCCCTGTACGGCGACATCAGGAGGATGTTCGCACCATGGTAGATCACATCGCTGTCATGGGGAGAAACCAGGATGGGCGAGTTCCAGTTCCAGCGCAACTCGGGTTTTGTCCTTCCGTACCCGATATATTTCATCTCTCCGGTCTCAAGGTCCACCCTTTGAATGACACCGAACTGGGACTCGTTGTACAGATAACGGTTTGTCTTCTGGTCAAAGACATTGTACATGCCGTCGCCGCCGCCGACTCTTTTCCAGTCTTCAAGGCGGATCGGACCGCCTCCCCGTTTTGTGCTCGGCCCCATCAGCGAACCGTTGTCCTGGGTGCCGCCAGCCACGTTGTAAGGATAGGACATGTCGACGCCGACCGTATAAAACTGAGCCAGAGGCAGATAGTCCGGATGGTACCAGTTCTTGCCGCCGTCGTAGGTAATGCCCATGCCGTGGTCGTAGCCGAGAAGGATATGACGGGAATCCCTGGGATTTATCCACAGGCCGTGGTCGTCACCGCCAAAGCGGAAGACTCCCCTCTGCCATGTCTTCCCGCCATCCTTTGTTCCCCAGGTTGAGACACTCAGGACGTAGACAACCTGGTCGTCGTTGGGGTCGATTCTGATCTGTCCGTAATAATAGGCTGGCGCTCCTCCCACGCTCTGGTCGTCCGGGCTGACCTTCTTCCAGCTCAGGCCTGCATCGTCGGAACGGTAGACCTGCCCGCCGATCATGCCCTGGCTCGATTTTCCTCCGCGCAGCTCCTCGAGCCGTTCCTCATCGGACATGCCTGGCTTGTTGGCATTCTCGATGGTGGCATACAGAATGTCCGGGTTTTTCCTGTAGATGTCGATGCCGATGCGGCCCAGCATGCCGGCCGGCAGTCCGCCCCCGAGCTTTGTCCAGGTCTTCCCGCCGTCTGTCGTCTTGTGGATTCCGCTGCCCGGGCCACCGAGATTGAAGGTCCAAGGCTTGCGTTCTTTATCGTAGGTGGCTGCATAGAGAATATCCGGATTCCGGGGGTTCACGGCCACATCCGCCACTCCGATATGCTTGCCGTCAGAAATCACATCCAGAACTTTCTTCCACGTCTTTCCGCCGTTTGTGGTTTTGTATAAACCCCGCTCTTCATTCTCTGAATAGAGATGGCCGAGGGCTGCGACATAGATAATCTCCGGATTCCGGGGATGAATCACAATCCGGCCAATGTGGTGAGATTCTTTGAGGCCCATGTTTTTCCAGGTTTTTCCGCTGTCTGTCGATTTATAAACGCCGTCTCCCCAGTAAGAGCTCCGGGAGTTGTTGGCTTCGCCGGTTCCGACCCAGACAATGTTCGGGTCAGAGGGAGCCACCGCGATGGCGCCGATGGAAAACACATTCTCGTGGTCAAAGATGGACTCAAAGGTGATCCCGTTGTTCGTCGTTTTCCACAACCCTCCAGAGGCTGTGGCCGCATAAAATGTGTACGGCTGCTGTTCCGGAACGGCAAAATCCACGAACCTGCCGCTCTGTCGTGTCGGTCCGATCGACCGGTACTGAAAACTGCTGAGAAGCTCCTCGCTGAGCGGCTGGCTGAGGGCATCGGAAAGGAAAAAGATAAAAATGAAGCACAGCCCCAGCGCGGCTGTCATGGAAAAACGCTTTTTCGAAATGCGCATAACCTTACCTCCTTTTAAAAACTCAAAATACAGATGGATTCTTTCCTCTCAAATCCGCAGAAAGATGAAGTGAGGAAAAGCATGGCTTCCAGCAAATCATGATGACTGTCGGGAAAACAGGAACTGTGAATACCACAGAAAAAAACAAAGGTCAACGAAAAACTTGCCGGCGGAATCAATTTTCCTGTAACCATTCATGAAACATGGAAAAAACCGATGGCGAGCCCCCGGTCAGCATTTTTTTCCGAGCGCCGGAAAGCTATTGACCATTTGTGTTATCTGTAATAAGGATAGGAAAGAGGTGATAAAATGGGAGATTCAAAAGAAAAAAAATCCAGCATCCATTCCTGGTTCAGTCGAAGGGATTTTCTGAAGAAGGGAGTCTTTGCCGGGCTGGGCTTGAGCCTGGCCAGATTCAGGCCTTCTGATCTCAAGAAAAGACCTGTCGAGCCTCCAGAATCCTTCCTCGCGCCTCCGCTGGATAAAGTGCGCATCGGTTTTGTCGGAGTCGGCCTCCAGGGGACATCCCATATTCTGAACCTGCTTCGCATCGATAACCTCGAGATAAAAGCCGTGGGAGACATTGTGGAATGGAAAGTCCGCCGCATTCAAGAATGGGTTAAGGCCGAAGGCCATCCTGTGCCTGAACCTTATTTTCGCAGCGAAACCGACTTTAAGCGGATGTGCGACCGGGACGACATCGACCTGATCATCACTGCCACACCCTGGGAATGGCATGTTCCGATATGTGTTTATGCCATGAAGAGCGGAAAACACGTGGCCACCGAGGTTCCGGCTGCTGTCACCCTGGACGAATGCTGGGAGCTGGTGGAGACATCGGAAAAAACGAAGAGGTACTGCGTGATGCTCGAGAACTGCTGCTACAGCAGCCGGGCGCTGCTGACTTTAAACCTGGTTCGCCGTGGACTTCTGGGAGAGCTCATCAACGGCTGCTGCGGATACCTCCACGATCTGCGGGAAGTCAAATTCAACGGAAAAGATGAAGCTCTATGGCGAACAGCCCACTCCATAACCAGAAACGGCAACCTCTATCCTACCCATGGACTGGGTCCTGTCGCTGAAGCCATGAATATCAACCGGGGTGACCAGTTTGAGTCCCTGGTATCCATGAGCAGCAAATCGAGGGGTTTGAATTTATATTGTGCGGAGAAATTCGGCCCTGACTCTGTTCAGGCCAGGCAGATATACGCCCTCGGTGACCTCAACACCAGCCTCATCCGCACCAGAAACGGCTGCACGATAACCGTCTTTCATGATACCAGCTCACCCAGACCTTACAGCCGGATTGACAGAATTCAGGGAACCCGGGGGATCATCGAGGGCTATCCGGATAGAGTTTACATCGAAGGGATGAGCCCCGCCCATCAGTGGGAATCTTTCGACAGGTACCTGAGTCAATACGAACATCCGCTGTGGACAATGCTCAAGGAGAAAGCCAGGGGCGCCGGCCATGGCGGAATGGACTATCTGGAGGATTTCCGGCTTATCGATGCCCTGCTCAAAGGACGGCTCCCGGATATGGATGTCTACGACGCGGCAGCCTGGAGCGCGGTCTCCGAGTTGAGTGAACGCTCGGTCGCCACCAGGGGAAAACCCGTGGATTTCCCGGATTTCACCCGCGGCGCCTGGAAGACGAACAGGCCGATTTTTATCCCCGACATGTAGCGCTGCCATTTCCGCTTTCCTTTCAATGGACCGCAGTGACCCGGGTTAGGTCTGATAAGGTGACATCAGAAGTGATCATCAAAGAAATCGAGGCCAAAAGCATTCTCAACAGGTCAAAAATCTTCGATTACTGCTTGAATCCCTATACGGGCTGCCAGATTAACTGTGCCTACTGTTACGCCCGCCTGTTCATGAGGCGCTACTCCGGACATCCGGAGCCATGGGGACAGTTTGTCGATGTCAAAACGAACGCTCCCCAGCTTCTGCGAAACCAGGTGGAAAGGGCAAGAAAAGGGACAGTCTGGATTTCCTCTGTCTGTGACCCTTACCAGCCCCTCGAGGCCAAATACAGGCTGACCAGACAATGTCTTGAGATACTGGCCGAAAAGCAGTTTCCTGTAAACATTCAAACAAAGTCCGGGCTCGTCCTCCGCGACCTGGACCTCTTCCTAAAATTCAAGACAATAGAAGTGGGGTTTACCATCACCACGGATGATGAAAGAATCGCCAGGCTGTTTGAGACAAAAGCTTCTCCTGTCAAAGAAAGGATCAAAGCCCTCGAGAAGATTCACTCCATGGGCATCAACACCTTTGCTTTTATCGGCCCTCTCCTTCCAGGAAATCCTGAGAAGCTCGTTGCAGCCCTGGAAGGCATAACTGATCGGGTCTATATCGACCGGATGAACTATCTGAGCGCAATAAGGGGGTTTTACAACCGGCTTGGCCTGAACCAGGCCGCGACCGAATCCTTTTTTCGCAAAAGCAGGGAGCGGCTCGTTGAAGAGCTTCAGAGAAAAAACATGAAATTCGAAGCCCTGTTTTGATTGACGCCGCGGGACACAGCGTTTAAAACTTCCTTCCTCTGTGCTAAAATCGAAAACACAGATATGAAATAGGGAGTGTGAACATGGAGTATCAGGTCAGAACACTGCATCAAAGCCAGAAATTTGAAGATATCAGCCACAACGACAGGGAGTTCACGGTAACGCTCAATGCTTTTTCCAGTCAGGGTTACTTGCTGGATCGAGTGATTCTTGATGACAAATATGTGTCGGAAAGAGACGCGAAGAAAGTTTATGTGCTGGTCTTCAAACGGCAGGCTTGATGTTTTCCAGGAATCTGCGGGATTTCAAAGCCCTGAAACGAATCCTTCCTCATACAGAAGGCAGGAAATGAACTCACTTGATGTACCCGAGGGCTTTAAGCCTTTCCAGTTCTTTTTTGGTCAGCCTTGACCTCTGCTTGTGATATTTTTCACTGTATTTGATAAAATCCTGAACGTCCTTCATGAACTTCTTCAGCAGTCCGGTCATCTGAGCCTTCTCTGGATCGGGATTCTCATAGATGTTGTTCAGCTCGAACCTGTCATCCTCGAGACGATAGGCCTCAAACCCGCCGTCATAAATCAATTTGGTATTGTCCATGAGCAGGCCGTACCTGATGGGCTTCACCTTGAGCTGAAAAAATTTCCCTCTGTCTTCATGGACCGCTCCCCGGTAGGCTTCAAAGTAGAGCACTCTCCCCTCCTCCGGGTCAAGCAAATTGTTCCCTTCCATCTCCTCAGGAACCGGGTCTCCGAGGAGATTCAGGATGGTCGGGGCGATGTCCAGCAGGGAGACATTCTGGTGGACTTCAGAGCCGGCTTCCGTGTTTCCCGGCAGTTTGACGATCAAAGGAACATGAAGGCAGGAATTGTAGAGCCGACGGCCGTGGCCGTAGTAGCCGTGCTCTCCAAAGCTCTCCCCATGGTCGGCAAGAAATATAATCAGGGAGTCCTCGTAAAGCCCGTAGTCTTTTATCCTCTGGAGCAGTTCGCCGATGTGATGGTCGTCGAAGCCCACCTCGGTGTCGTATTTCCGGATTCTGTTGAAGTCACTTCCCTTCGGGTAGATTTCGGGAATGACTTTGTCGTACCCATGGTCAAATTCTGCATGATAGAGATAGGGCTCGTGCGGCTCTGTGTAGTGCACCCAGAGGAAGAATTTCCTTTGCCTGTTCTGGTAAAGCCATTTGAAGGCGGCTTTGTTGATATCCGGAGCTTCGCCCTCAGCACTCATTGCACCAAACCATCTTCTCTTGGTAAAGACTTCCATGTAAGTGTCGAAGCCTCTGTCGAGATGGGTCAATTTTTTCTTCAGAGTCCAGTTGGCGACAAAAGCACCGGAGTGGTAGCCGCGTTTCTTCAGGAACTGGGGGAGAAGCTTGATATGGTCGAACACAGACATCCCGTTTCTCTTGGCCCCGTGTTTAAAAGGAGGAAGGGAGGAGAGCATGGACGCAAAAGCAGGGGTGGTCAGCGGTGAAGGCGTGTAGCAGCTGGTGAACTTGATGCCGTCCCGGGCGAATCGGTCGATGTTGGGGCTGGTGTTTCTCGGGTAGCCGTAACAGCCGAGATGGTCAGCCCTCAAGGTGTCCACCGCGATGATGATGACATTCGTTGAGTGCAGAAGCGAACAGAGCGAAAAAAATATGATGGCGGTACAGACCGTTTTTTTGAACCAAGACATCATGAATCCTTAACCTGCAAGGCTGATGGTTCCGTTTCTGTGAATATCGTGAATAAACGGCTAACCAGCCGGCTTCTCAATGGATTTAAAAAATTCTTTGATTTCCGGTCTGACCAGGTAGATGATAGTCAGGGTCCCGATGACAGTCCCGAAAGGAATCCAGAAAAGGCTCACCGCGGCATGGGCGATGCTCAACACCCTCCCCCATTCTTTTCCATTCACCAGCCCCATACCCCCGGCGATAGCTATTGAAACGTAGGCAATGAGCAAGAGAAGGACGATGCTCAACCCAACAATTCCGCCGATGCGGGAAATTCCCTGGCTTTTGAGGATCTCCGGAAAGGCAAAGATGGAAATGGCGCTGATCCCGATCAGGGCGCCTGCGGCGGTCAAAAATTCCCACACCGCCACAAGTATGAGCAAGTCAGGCCTTCTCATTCTGCCCTCCTCCTATGGACATGCTTTTTTCATTCTATAGATTAAACGAAAGAGTGTCAACCTCCCCTGCCAAACACTCGGCTCTCCGCTGAAGACCTAATCGACGATGAAAACTCTTGCACCTTTTTCCGTAAACGCCAGATGAGGGTTTATCTCATCGTCGCCGGCCTGAAAACTCATCCCTGGGGTCAACAGGAATTCCCGCCCGTCCTTGAGCCTGATCGCCAGCTCTCCCTCGAGGACGAGGAGAACGTGGCCGCGACCGCACCAGTGGTCGGAGGAGAACCCGGGTGAGTATTCGACCATGCGCACCCGGATGTTGCCCGCTTCAAAAGTCCGCCACAAAGATGATCCGTCTTCGCCCTTGTGCTCAACCGGAGGGCAATCCTTCCATGCCGTCACATTGAAAGGGACATTCTGGATTTTCATCGTGACCTCCTTTTTTATGCAAGGGTTGTTTCCCAGGTGATGAAAAAAGCTATTATATAATACAACTCACCAGGTTGTTGAGCTCCAGGCCCTCATCCGCTCTGGGATGAAGGCGCTGGACTCGATTCTGACCTTGCCACGCCGGCCAATAAATATTATCATGGAATTCCTTTGATGACTGGTTAACAAAGCGGACAGTATTTCCAACAGGCTGTTCCCATTCCAGAAATCAGGAGAAAGCATGAGTCAGGAACAATTGCTGGAAAGAATGAAAAAAGCTGTCATCGACGGCAACCGGGAAGAATCTCAGCTCCTGGCCAGGGAGGCGGTGGCCAGGGGAATGGACCTCAATCAGGTTGTGGAAAAAGGCTATGTTCCCGGGATTCAACAAGTGGGCGCGCTCTGGGAAAAAGGAGAATACTTCCTGCCCGAGCTCATCACCGGCGCTGAATGCATGAAAGCAGCCATGGAAGTTCTGCGGCCTGAACTGGAAAAGGCGCATGTTCAGACCCGCTCGCTGGGCAAGGTGGTGATTGGCACGGTGGAGGGAGACATCCACGACATCGGGAAAAACCTGGTCGCCTCGATGCTGTCAGCTAATGGTTTTGAGGTCATCGACCTCGGTGCCGATGTCAGGCTGGAAACGTTCATCGAGAAGGCAGCCGCGGTGAAGGCCGACTTCATCTGCCTTTCCGCCCTTCTGACAACCACCATGCTCGGCCAGAAAAGATTCATCGAACTCCTGAAGGAAAGAAATCTTTACGGAAAGTTTAAAGTCCTGGTCGGAGGAGCACCGGTCAGCCAGAGATGGGCCGATGATATCGGGGCCAACGGCTATGCGGAAAACGCCATGGCAGCGGTCAAGCTCGCCAAAAAACTGAGCTCCGGATGAACAAAGAGACGAACACTTCCCACCCGGTCAAAATCGGCGATATTAGAGTCGAGTTCGACGAGAAAAGAATCCTCAAGCTCATCGGCTACCGGAAACACAGTCAAAGCCTGAAGGAACCCGGGGCTCCGCTCAGGAATCTTATTGCCGAAGAAAAAGAGAAGATGTCGGTCCTCCTCCAACCGGCCTCTATCTACACCATCCTCGACTACGAAAAAACCAACAGGCATCCCATCTTCAACAGTGCCGTGAAAGTCGCCATCTGCCTTTGCACCATCGGGCCTGAGCTCGAAGCGGAAGTCAATCGTCTGATGGCCGACAATGAAATGCTCAGGGCCCTGGTTCTGGATGCTCTGGGGTCTGAAGCGGTGGAAGAAGTGGCCGTTCAATCCGATCAAATCATTGCCCGGAAAGCAAGAGAAATATACCTCTGGCCGAGCAAGAGGTTCAGCCCGGGATACGGAAAATGGGACATCCGGGAGCAACGGTTCATCTTCAGCGTCCTTCCCGGAGAGGAAATCGGAGTCCGGCTCACAGAATCGTGCATGATGATTCCCCGCAAGTCCATTTCTTTCCGGATCAATTTCTACCGGGAAAAAAAGCTGACCAAAAGAAAAATAATTTAAGGAAAAAGCCATGATCACAGCCATCAGGCCGAAACTGGAGTTATTAAGCAAGGCGTTCATCCAGAAAATTGTCCGTGAAGCCCTCGATATCCTCGAGAAACAGGGCGTATTCGTCGAAAACAGGGAAGCTGTGGAACTCTTCCAGGAAGCAGGAATGAAGGTTGAGACCGCTGCCCGGAGGGTTTGCATCACACCCGCGCTCATCGAGGATTCGCTCTCGTCATCACCGCCGGTCATCAAGCTGTATGATAGAGCCGGTGGGAATGAATTCATGATCGGAGAAGACATTGTCCATTTCAATCCCGGCTCGGCGGCCATCACCATCCTCGACCATCAAACATCTGAAGTCCGCAAGGCGGTGAGCGAAGACCTGGTCAAGTTCTACCGTCTCACCGAATGCATGGATCACATCCACTTCCAGAGCACGGGAATCGTCAGCAGCGATGTTTCTGAGGTTATCTCCGACAGCTACCGTCTTTTTCTCGGGCTTCAGCTTTCCACCAAGCCCGTGGTCACCGGGACGTTCCGGGTGGAGGGATTCCAGCCCATGCATGATATGCTCGTCGCCATCAGGGGAAGCGAGAAAAACCTGAGGGAAAACCCCCTGGCCATCTTTGATGCCTGCCCCTCCCCTCCCCTGAAGTGGAGCAACCTGACCGCCCAGAGCCTCATCGATTGTGCCCGGGCCGGCATCCCTTCCGAGCTCATTTCCATGGGAATGACCGGCGCCACCTCGCCGGTGACCATTGCCGGGACTCTGGTCCAGCACGTGGCCGAGAACCTCTCCGGACTGGTCATCTGTCAGCTGGCGCGCAAGGGCGCACCGGTCATCTTTGGCGGTTCACCTTCCAGCTTTAACATGAGAAGGGGGACAACACCGATGGGAGCCGTGGAGACGATGATGATCGACGCCGCATATACTCAAATCGGGAAGTATCTCCACCTCCCCACTCACGCTTACATGGCTCTCAGTGATTCCAAAATCAACGACGGCCAGGCCGGTTTCGAATCCGGCATCGGTGCCATTCTGGCCGCCCTCTGCGGGGTGAACATTGTTTCAGGTCCAGGAATGCTGAATTTTGAAAGCTGTCAGAGCCTGGAAAAGCTGGTCGTGGACAATGAAATCTGCGGCATGGCCTACAGGCTCATCGAGGGCGTTTGCCAGCGGGACGAACCCATAGCCACGGCTCTTTTTGAGGACTTTCAAGCAGAAATGGAGTTCCTATCCCTCCCTCATACCCGGAAATGGTACAGGGCAGAACACACCTTTCCCCGCATCATCGACAGAGATACCCGTGATGCCTGGGCGGCCCTGGGCAAAAAAACAATCGCTGACCGCGCTTTGGATGAAGCGGACCGGCTGTTGAGGGACACACCGGCCGCGCTCCTGGATAAAGATCGGCGCCAGGAGCTCCGGAAAATCATGCTCCAGGATGCGAAGAGGAACGGTATTCCAGGCCTCCCTGAGATGAAGTTTTGAGAGTTTTATTGTCCATCAATCGAGCTTCACTTCCTCGGGCGCCTTGAGGGGTCTGAGACCATTGGCCTCAAGAATTCCGTTCAGTATCGGCGCCTCGGACCGGATAAACGCATTCAGCCTCCCCGCCATCGCATCCACGGATTCGGTCAGCTCGTCAAGCTGGAATAAATCTGTCTGCGTGGGAGCTGAGGGGAAGCTCGAAATAGATGCTCCGAGCATCATCACCTGCTGGGCCAGCGGCCCTTCTCGGAGAGCCGTCTCCATCGAGCCCCGGTAGCCAAATCCCCTGGGCATGATCTCTTCTTCCAGCGCCGCAAACTTCAACTCGAAGTCCCTGATATTCTTCTGGACTTTGGCCGCAGCTTCCTCTTTTTCCTTGAGCTCTTTGCCCAGCCTGGTCAGCTCCTCTCTCAGTTTCCTGACTGCGGTCACGGACAGGTTCATCTTCCGGGAAAGAGTCATGACTTTGACCATGCTTTCGGTCTGGGTGATCCTGTCTTCATCTGTCATCCGGAACCTGGGATCTGGTTCCACATATCCTGACCTTTCCACTTTCTGTTCGCTGACCACTATCTCCACCGTGTAATGCCCGGGCGGCGCATACGGAGCGGCGACAAATCCCATCCCGATCGAGGCAATCTTCTCCCCTTCTTCGGTTCTGGGGACATACTGCAGATTCCATGTCTTTCTCTGAATCCCCTCCTTCTTCAACAGCTCGAGCTTGAAGAGCGTCTCGCCATTTTTATCCTTGACGAAAACCTGGGGCTTTTCCTCTGGGGGTGTTTTAAAATAGGCGGTTATCGGCATTCCGTATTCCGGGTTGGAAGCAGCATACACTGGCGCCGTATAAGGTTCCCGAGTTGACGCACGCAGGAACTGGGTGACTGGCCGGATGGTGAACAGATGAACATCAGAATTCAAAACAGCTTCTGACATCTCCTGGAGCGGGGAGATATCATCCATGATCCAGATGCCCCTTCCGTGAGTTCCGATGATCAGGTCATTCTCCCTGGGGTGGACAGCGATGTCGCGGACAGCCACTGTGGGCAGATTGTTCTTGAGGGAAAACCAGCTTTTGCCTCCGTCAAGCGAGGCATAGACTCCAAATTCCGTGCCCACGAAGAGCAGATTTTTATTTTTCAAATCTTCACGAATGACATGCACCCAACCGAACGGCAGATTGCCTCTGATTGATTTCCACGTTCTCCCGTTATCCGTGGTCTTGTAGACATAGGTTTCATAATCATCGTGACGGTGGCCGTCGAAGGCGGCATAGGCGGTTCCTGGCTCAAAATGCGAGGCTTCGATGCGCGAGCACCAGGTGTTTCCGGGCAGGCCGCGGATGTTCTGGACGACATTTTTCCAGGTTTTTCCGCCGTCTCTTGTGACCTGAACGTTGCCGTCATCTGTTCCGCACCAGATAACTCCTTTCTCCACCGGGGATTCGGAAATGGTGACGATGGTGCAGTGGATTTCAGCTCCTGTATTCTCGGGCGTGATGGGACCTCCAGAATCTTTTTGTTTGGACGGGTCATTGGTGGAGAGGTCAGGGCTGATGATTTCCCAGGAGTTCCCCATGTCCGTGGTTTTGAACAGATAGTTTCCTCCGGTGTAGACGGTCTTTGGGTCGTGGGGAGAAATATGGATCGGCGCATTCCAGTTGAAGCGGTAAGGCGGTTCCTTAAGCGAAGCCACGGGCTTGATGTTCTTTCCTCTTTTTATCCGGAGGTCGTAGCGGGATAAGCCGTTCATCTGATAGTTTCTGTAGATGATGTTGGGGTCAGATGGGTCGACCTGAGCATAGAACCCGTCTCCTCCGCCGATCATGGACCAGTCATCGTTGGTGATGCCTACCGGGTCCAGGCTGGCACTCGGCCCTCCCCAGCTCCCGTTGTCCTGGAGGCCGCAGTAGACATAATAGGGATTTCTCATGTCAAATCCTATCTGGTAAACCTCGGCCAGGGCCATGTGCTGGATGGAATGCCAGTTTTTGCCGCCGTCATAAGAGATGTCGATTCCGCCGTCGTTTCCGTCGATGAGATGAAGAGGGTTATTCGGGTTAATCCACAGGGCATGATGGTCAGGGTGAGTGTTTCGGGAGATGGGCCTGAATGTTTTTCCCATGTTTCTGGAGACGAAGTTTGCCACCGAGAATACATAGATAACCTTGTCGTCGGTGGGGTCAACCCGGATCTGGCTGTAATAGAACGGCCTGGAGTTGACTCTTTTATAAGTCTCATTGTCGCAGGTCCGTTTCCAGGTTTTGCCCTTGTCCTCCGAACGCCAGATTCCTCCGTCCTCATGCTCGATAAGGACATAAACAACGTTCGGGTTGCTGCGGGAGACATCGATGCCGATCCGGCCCATGACTCCTTCCGGGAGGTCGCTGGTCAGCTTGGTCCACGTCTCCCCTCCGTCGACCGTCTTGTAGAGGCCGCCCCCCGGGCCGCCGCTCGAGAAATAATACGGCAGCCGTCGGTGCTCATAGGCTGCGGCGTAAAGAATCAAACTGTCTGATGGGTCCATGGCCAGGTCAGCAAAACCGGTGTTCTGGTCCACGTAGAGGACTTTTTTCCATGTCGTTCCGCCGTCGGTCGTCTTGTAAACCCCGCGTTCTCGGTTGGGACCCCAGAGGTGGCCCATGGCAGCGACAAAAACGATGTTCGGGTCTCCGGGATTGATGACGATGCGGCTGATGTGGCGGGTCTCCTCAAGGCCCATATTCTTCCATGTCTTTCCTGCGTCTGTGGATTTGTAAACCCCGTCGCCAATGGTGACGCTGTTCCTGCAGGTGGCCTCGCCTGTGCCCACCCAGATGATGTCGGTATGGGACTGGGCAATGGCTATATCCCCCACAGAGACCGTGTTTTCGTTCTCAAAGACCGGAATCCAGGTGGTGCCGTTATTCTCTGATTTCCAGACACCGCTGGGGCCGATGGCCGCATAAATAATCCAGGGCTGTTTCTCGACCACATCGATGTCCACGGTGCGGCCACCCATGACCGCAGGGCCGATCGATCTCCAGCTGAGCTTCTCGAACAGGTCTCCGACCCTGTCCGCACTCTGTCCATGCACAGGCAGAGCGATGGCTGCCAGTGCTATGGCCAAACCCAGGAGCGGAAGCAAAAGACTTCTTTTCACTGTTCCTCCTTGTCTTTTCGATTCAAAACGCTGGCTCCTTCTCCTTGCATTTAACGCCTTGCCTCATTTCTAAGTTCAGAGAAGATTTTCGCCAGTCCAGGCATTCTATAAAAATTGATAGCAAAATTAAACGTCACTCGCAAGGATATACATGGTAACGTCAAAGTAACATTTTTGTCATTCCTGCGGGGGCCTGTGCCTGCGGAAGCAGGTACAGGAATCCATGATTTATTATTCTGGATTCCGGG
>CAYZDV010000043.1:0-14622 GCA_964477275.1 uncultured Eubacteriales bacterium | reverse complement strand
GCCGCAGCCGCGCTGGTCGTAGTAGATGACCCGGGCATACTTTTTGGCCCTCGAAAACCAGGGATGGAAATAGTGATGGGTCCCGCCCGGCCCTCCGTTGATCAGGACAAGAGGTATTCCTTTTCCCTCCTCTTCGACGTAAAGCCCGGCATCCCCGATGTCTATCCGCTGTTTTTTTACATTAAGACGGTCGCACCAGCGCGGAACAGAGGGAATGGCGGTGATGAGTTCTGACTCGACATGGACCTTCTTGTCGAGTATGGACTCTGTCTTACCGAAAACGGGCGGCTCCCCCAGTTCCCCGCGGGTGCAGGATGAAATGGCAACGCAAGAAAAAATGGCAATCAAGAATAACCGGATAATTGCTCGCTTCATTTTTCGCCTCTCAATATCATGCAGACGGACTCTTCGGTCCGTTTATTAAGACGAAATGAACAGGAATAAGGTTGCCTTCATATTATAATAATGGAATATATCCGTGACCTGATTGCATGCTATCCCGAACTGCCGGTCCGGCCCATGATCGCTGTGAAGCATAGCCCGCCAGGGTTTCTTTTCGGTGTCGCCCCCCGCCTGATCGGTGAGACGGACTCATGTTCGGGTGCCCTTCTCAAGAATCAATTCCGGCACGTGTCCGGGAAATTCTATTTAAGGTGATTCAAACGCCTCTATCTCGGCAAGGAGATCTGCAATAAGCTCCTTAACTGTGACAATTTTGTGAATACGATAGGCGGTCTGCCCGCAAAATATGAGCCCGTCGTCCACATCGCCAAGAAATGAATTAATGAGTGCCTTGGCAATGCAATATCTCGCCTCGCTAACTTTGCAAGCTGAAAGGCAACGATATGAGCACTCAATCTTGAGTTTTCCCTTGGATTCTACATCATCCAGAAATTGATTGCGGATGGCTCTCGCCGCCATTCCGACAGGAGATTTGATGATAATTATGTCGTCTTTTTTGGCATCAATATACGCCTGTTTAAATGCCTGAGCAACATCACATTCGACAGTGCAGACAAATCGAGTCGCCAACTGGACTCCTGATGCTCCGAGAGAAAGCATCCGGGCGATATCCTTGCCGTCATAAATGCCTCCTGCGGCAATGACGGGAATTCTCCTGTCATATTTATCTTCATACGGCTTTACTGCTTCAAGAAGACCGGGAAGAAGATTCTCGAGAGAATATAATTCGGGCTGATCGAGCTGTTTGAATGAAAAGCCGAGGTGTCCGCCCGCAAGCGGCCCTTCAAGCACTATTCCTTCAGCAGTCCTGCCGTAGCGTTTGTCCCATGTGCGGAGGATCAATTCAGCAGCCCGTGCGGAACTGACGATCGGCAGGAGGCTCACAGGATTATCGCCAACCAATCCTGGAAGCTTAAGAGGAAGGCCTGCTCCAGAAACAATTATCTTAATTCCTTCTCGAACAGCCGTCTTGACCAAATCATCGGCATTGCTCAACACGCACATGACATTGACTGCAATATGCCCATCTGTCTGAGATTTTGCTTTGCGAATCTCGAACTCCAGCGCTTCTCGACACATTCTTTCAAACTCATACTTGGAAGCCTGGATATCCCCCAGACCGACGCTTGCAATGGTCCCTATTCCTCCTTCATTAGCGACAGCGGAAGCAAGAGAAGAGAGAGAAACTCTCACTCCCATACCGCCCTGAATAATCGGTATTTCAGAGGTGATGTTGCCAATCTGAAGCTTCGGAACCTTCACTTTTCACCAAGAAATTTCTTCACCAGAAGACAGGCGTTTCCTCCCCCAAAGCCAAAGGAATTGCTGAGTGCCGCGTTGAAGTCGAACTCTTCAGCTCCATTTGTCACGTAATCGAGCGGGCACTCGGGGTCTGGCTCTTCATAGTTGATTGTCGGCGGGATGATACCTGTGTAGACGCTCATTACAGTAGCGACAAACTCAACGGCTCCTGCGGCAGACATAAGATGTCCAATCATCGATTTTATCGAACTCACCTTCAGCTCTTTTGCGTGCTCTCCAAAAACCGTCATGATGGCCGCACTTTCTATTTTATCGTTCAAAACAGTGGAAGTGCCGTGCGCATTGATATATCCCAGTTCTGAGGGTTTCATGTCTGCGTCCTCGAGAGCTCTTCTCATTGCCCTGACCATTCCGCTGCCATCGGGTTCGGGTGCTGTGATGTGAAATGCATCCGAGGTATTGCCGTAGCCGATAAGCTCAGCGTAGATGCGAATATTGCGGGCAAGCGCATGGCCGAGCTCTTCAAGGACAACGATACCAGCCCCTTCGCCCATCACGAAGCCATCCCGGTTTCTGTCAAAAGGCCTGCTTGCTTTTTCCATGCAGTCATTCCTTCTTGACATTGACCGGGTCGCGCAGAAACCTGCGTATGAGAGTGGAGTGATGCAAGCCTCGGAAGATCCCGCCAGCATGAGGTCGGCATCTCCTCTCTGGATTATCCGGAACGCGTCGCCAATAGCGTTATTTCCGGTTGAACACGCAACTGAGGGGGCTGAAAGAGGTCCTTTTAAACCGTATCTGATAGAGACCATGCATGCGGCCATATTGATGAGCAGTCTGGAAACAAAGAACGGGCTTAAAGGGTGTTTCCCTTTCCTGTGCAGTTGAGAATAGCCTTTTTCTATGGTATCTGATCCTCCAATTCCAGATCCGATAATCACTCCGGCCCTGCTTTTATCGAAGGCAAATTCATCCAAAGCCGCATCTTTTACGGCCATCGCTGAAGCGGCCATGCTGAATTGGGCGAATCTGTCCGTGCGCTCTGCAGTTTTCTTGTCGATCCAATCCTCCGGGTTAAAATTCTTGACCTCTGCCGCCATCTCGGATGTAAAATCAGAAGCATTAAAATGGGTGACCCTTGATATGCCGCTTCTTCCGGCCTTCAAACCTTCCCAGAACTTGTCTTTTCCGATTCCGACAGGAGTGACAGCTCCCAGCCCAGTGACGACGACCCGGTGTTCTTTCATGGAATCACAAGAAGACATGATTACCTTAATACTTGCCTGAAGTCAAGGCTGGATTCACCAAAAGCTTGCGTCTGGATTTGTCATGATGCCGGTGCTGCGTCCTGAGCAGCTCAAAGGCGAAATTGGGGGCCTCCGCCACTTTCTGGCCTTCAGACCGGCCCAGGAGCTATACAACTTCACGGTCTGGATTGCGGAGAGCCCGCCGGAATTCAAGGATGAGGCGGTCATGGCCATCGAAAAATTCCTCAGATTTCATCCGGTCGGCCGGCAAGATTAATGTTTATGAACCGGAGCCGGGCTTTGCCGGGGTTTTTTATCGGCCGGGACAAAAGTGATCCTGCCTTTTATTTCCCCGCAGGTGAGCATGGAATCCCCATAATAGGGGTTTTCAATTTTCTGCTCAGTTGTGATCCAGTAGGCTCCTTGATTGCTTAGGGCCATCGGGCAATATGCCCTGTAAAGTGGTTCGCGTGAGGGTCCGAGCTTCTCGTTGATTTCAATGAGCAGATTGCTGATGGCGCTGAAATCGACTCTCAACGATTCCAGGTCTTTCGCTTGACGGGCCCTGGTGAGAGCCTTGCTCAATTCAGACTGGAGCATCATCCAGTCATCGTGAAACCGGCCTTTCAGCAGCCTCATGTCCACTTCAGTTAGAGCATCGATAATCCTGTTCAAGGAGGATTTGCTTTTTTCAAAGTCAGAGGAGATAAGTGCCTCGGAGAGCTGGAGGTAGGCGGAAGTCACAGCGTCAAGCTGCTCTATAAACCGTGCGGGAATTTCGTCAGGTCTTTTTTCAGGCCGGTTCATCATGCTGAACCTGCCGCTCAGCTGGGCGGCAGCATCAACCGCAAATACGCCATTAACCACGACTTCTTCACCAGGTTCCAGCCCTTCCTCCACTAAATAATAATCACCGGCTCTCGGGCCCAGGACAATTTCACGCATTTCAAAGGCAGGCGTTTCGCTATCCGGCGCTCTCACATAGACGACGGAGCGGAGGCCTGTCCAGAGCAGGGCAGTCCGGGGAATAACCACCGATTTTTCTTTTGTGGGCAGTCTGGCACTCAGGCTCGCCCTGACAAACATTTCCGGCTTCAGCATCATATTTTTATTCGCGGCATGGGCTCTGACTGCGGCTGTCCGGCTCTGGGGATCCACCTGCGGGTCGATAAAATGAATGGTTGAGCTGAATTCTCTGCCTGGGAATGAGGCAACGGTGAAAGTGACCCTGTCTCCTGATGTTATCCACGCCAGATCACTTTCATAGGCATCCAAGAGCACCCACACAGAGCTTAAATCTGCGATTTCAAAGAGGACGGCCCCGCGGCTTATGTAATCGCCCCGGGCTATTTTCCTGCTGAGAACAATTCCTTCCATGTCTGTATAGATGTCAAACTCAGTTAATACCTGACTGCTGGTTTCAATGGCTTCAATTTGATTTTCGGTGATTTTCCACAATCGCAGTTTTTCCCTCGCCGCATGATAGAGTGCCGGGTTGATGTGTTTGGTTCTGGCAGCTTCCAGCAGTTCCTGCTGTGCGGTAATCAATTCAGGTGAGTAAACCGTGGCCAGCTTCTGACCTTTACCAACAGGCTGTCCGGTAAAGTCAACGAATAGCTTTTCAATCCTGCCGGAGAAATGGGCAGTGATAGCAGCCAGTCTTTGCTCATCGACCGCAATTTTCCCGCTCATGTGAATTTCCTGCTCCGGCTGGGCATAATCGACTTTAGTGGTATGAACATCAGCAAGCGCTGCCGCTTCGGCCGACATGGTGAGAACAAATGGCCCGGTCCTCTCAGGGTGCTCCTCGTGGATACCAACTGGTATCAAATCCATTCCGCAGATGGGGCATCTGCCCGGTTCAGTCTGCCGTATTTGCGGATGCATGGAGCAGGTCCAGATTTGAGAGGAAGATTCCGGGGTGAATCGATCTGCTGGTCCTGTCGCAGAGCCGGCTCTTGAAATAAAATAGCCTGCAGCCAGCCCGATTAATAAAGCGACCGTTATCATGACCCATTTTGTCTCGAAATGTTTTCTCATTGTTAACCTCCCTGGTTCTCTTCCAGCTTAGTGTGGGTAAAATACACGGGAATGGAAGAAGCGACCTTGAAGATTTCGCCTTCCCGAACCATCCCCCGAGGGAAGCCGATGAAATCGGCCGCCGAGTATGTTTGAGCACGTGAGGATCAATCTGATGAAAAATGATTGAGGACGGATATGCGATTGGAAGTGACATGCCTTGAGTGCGGAGTACCGCAGGCGCCGAGGGGGACGGTGAGGGAATGGCGTTAAAAATCTGAAGGGAGCGATGCCATTTCCGTGTATTTTACCCATGAGATTGCTCACACAAAATGGAAGAGAACCAACTTCCTTTGCCGTATGCATTTCCATATCCTTTTCCAGGATGATTTAATACTTACCATCCCATTAATCTCTCCATCACGGCTGCGGCAATATTCTGGTCCACCGTGGCCTCGAGCAATTTCAGCCTGAAATCCAGCAATTTTTGCTGCATGCGGAGCAGTTCTTCAAAGTCCCTGCCCACTGCGAGGTAAGCCGCAGTCAGAATATTGAGCGCCTGCTGCGCCAGTTCTGACAATTCAGAGTAAAGCGCAATTCTTCTTTCGGCATCCCTTAAATCTTTATGCGCATCTTCATAGCTGACAAAAAGCTCGTTGCGCCAATCCTTCTGCTGTTCCACCAGGCCGCTTCTCAGAATTCGGGCCTCATTGACAGCAGAAGTGTATTTTTTTCTCCATAGAGGAATGCTCACCGAAATCATCGGCATCAGCATATTCTTGCTCTGCATCAGGCCTTCTTCGCCCGGCCGGGCCTTGAAGATTTCATATTGCAGGCCCAGGCCTATCATCGGCAGTCCCATCTTGCGGTTCATTTCTTCCCGTGCCTCGAATGCCTGTTCTTCCTGCTCCAGCATTTTCAGCATGGGATTGTCCTGGTCAATAGTTTCGGGGATCCGGGAAAGGGGCAGGGGAAGCTCGGCGCGGTCAAGTTTTTCTGGAAGCGCGACCGCCTGATGGAGCCCGGCGTTGAGTAATTGATTGAATTTTGCTGTCAGAGGTTTGCGACTGTCAGTGAGAAGAGCGAGGCGGCTTTCAAGTTCTTTTAATTCCATATGGATCCGCAGTATGTCCACCATCCCTGCTCCGGTTGTCATATTCATCACTTCCTCCATTGGGGAGGATGAGCTTTTGGCTGCGGCGGCTGTGGCACCTGTCATTGAACCCATTCCGCTCATTTCCGGTTTTCCCGCAGGTTTTCCGGAGCTTTCTTGCATTCTCTTTTCGCTCTTCATCTGGCCCGTATCGCCGCTTTTAAATTTTGTCAGGGCAATCTTTTCGAGGCTGTGAAGAATTTCGATGTTTTCTCTGGTAACGGAGATCTCCTGTTCAAGCAAATACAGCTCATACCAGCTTGTTTTCACTTCAAAAAACAGCGCACTCCGGGCTTCCCGGTATGCCTCATATTTTGACCTGGCCATAAGCGCAGCTTCATTTCTGGCGGCGCGGAGTGTCCCGAACCAGGGGAACATCTGCATCAACTGCATCCCGGCTACCTGGTTGCCCATGTAGCGCTCCATCGGCTTGATGAAAAGTCCGGATGAGAGCTGGGGGTCGGGCAAAGCGCTCGCCTGGGGAAGCTTCTCCAGGGCAGCGAGATATTCCCTGTATTTTGATTGCAGGCCGGGATTGTTTTCGGATGCCATCCGCAGATAATCATCCAGAGTCTGGCTGTTCACATTCTGGAGTGAAATCAGTGTGAATACTGACAAACATAAGCTGGACAATATTTTTCTTTTTTTCATGGTCATTTTTCTTGTTGCGAGAGTTTTTGTTTTCTTTTCAGGAGAAATTCTTCTCTGGCCGAATAGAGCACCGGCACCATAAAAAGCGTGATGAGGGCCACAGTCATCCCGCCGAAAGCCGGTATGGCCATCGGTATCATGATATCCGCGCCTCTTCCGCTCGAAGTCAGCACCGGGAGCAATGCCAGGAGTGTGGTTGCGGTGGTCATCAGGCAGGGCCGAACTCTTCTCTGGCCGGCTTCCAGCACTGCTTTTCTCGTTTCAGCTACACTTTCAGGCCGGTGTTTCCGGAAGCTCTGCATCATGTAAGTGGCGAGAACCACTCCGTTATCACTGGCTATACCGAATAAAGCGATGAACCCTACCCAAACAGCCACGCTGAGGTTGAAGGTTTTCATGTTGAAGAGCTCCCTCATGCTGGTTCCGAAGAGGGAAAAGTCCATAAACCAGCCCTGGCTGTAAAGCCAGAGCATGATGAAACCTCCGGCAAAAGCAATGGCGATGGCTGAAAAAATCATCGTTGAGGTGGTAACTGAGCGGAACTGGAAATACAGAATAAGAAAGATAATGAACAGAACCAGGGGCATGACTATGGCTAAACGCCTTGAGGCCCTGACCTGATTCTCGTAGCTTCCGGAGAAATGGAAACTTACTCCGGGAGGAACCTGTAACTCGCCGGAGGCAATTTTATACTCGAGGAAGCGCTGGGCATCCTCGACTACTGTTACTTCGGCAAACCCGGCTTTTTTATCCAGAATGACATAACCGACCAGAAAAGTGTTTTCACCGCGGATCATCATCGGGCCCGGTCTGTATTGAATTTTTGCCATCTCTCCGAGTGGAATCTGGGCTCCTGTTGGTGTAGGGATGAGAATGCGTTTCATCATTTCCGGGTTATCCCGCCATTCCCGGGCGTAGCGGCCGCGGATGTTGAAACGCTCCCGGCCTTCCACGGTGGTAGTGAGCGCCATGCCGCCCAGGGCAAATTCTATGTAGTGCTGCACATCGCCCACGTTCAGACCGTGCCGCGCCATGGCTCTCCGGTCAAGGTTTATTTCAAGGTAAGGCTTACCCAGGCTGCGGTCGGCAAACACGGATTCCGGTTTTACAGAAGGCACTTCCGGAAGAATTTGTTCCAGATTCAGGCTGAATTCCTCGATCGTTTTCAAATCAGGCCCGTAAACCTTCAGACCAATCGGAGCGCGCATGCCGGTTTGCAGCATGACCAGGCGTGTTTCAATAGGTTGCAGTTTTGGGGCTGAGGTAACTCCCGGAATACTGCTGGTGGCTTTCGTGATTTCGTTCCATATGTCATCTGGAGATTTGATGTGTTCCCGCCATTGACGGTAATAGCTGCCCCTTCTGTCAGGAATGAGGTTGCCGTTTTCATCCCTGATAAACTCTCCGTTCTTATTTACTTTAAATCGCACCGGGTAACCGTTCTCGTCGGTCTTGTATTCGCTTTTGTAGAGTATGATATTCTCGAACATCGAGATTGGAGCGGGGTCGAGGGCGCTTTCCACCCGGCCTGCTTTGCCGACAACTGTTTCCACTTCCGGAATGGCCTGGACCCGCCTGTCGAGCTGCTTGAGGTATTCCAGGTTGGCTTCCACTCCTGAATGAGGCATCGAGGTGGGCATCAAGAGAAAGGCTCCCTCGTCCAGCGCCGGCATGAATTCTCTCCCCATTCCAGGGAAAGTATGCACCAGCGCCCTCCAGATGGAAGCGGTGCGGATGTTCCATCCCAGCCTGTCGAAACTCTTGGCGGCAAAAGCGAAAATTTTATCAGAACCGAGCCAGATATTTATTCCTAATAAAATGATGAATGCCGGAAGAAGCAGGAACTTTACCTTGTTTTTCAGGCACCAGCCGAGAAGACGGGGATAATTATGGATGAACACCCTGAAGCTGCCCAGAACCAGACCGATAATAAGAAGGATAAACAGGAGATTAATAACCGGACTATGATCCACACCTAAGGGAACCCATTCTGATGCGAGCAGCCAGGAGACAGCCAGCGCAATGATGATGATATTGATGGTTTTGTAATGAACTTGATACCACTTGGCCCTGGCCGGCAATCTCACTGAAGAAGCAAGAAGGTTATTTGCTCCCAGGGCCATCAGCACCAGGCCGGCCCAGGGCAGAAAGAACAATGACAGAAAACCGCAGGCAACAAGGAGCGCATTCCAGAAGACAAGCTGTCGCTTTTTACTGATCCGGAGCGAAAGGAGCCAGTGGGCAAAAGCTGGTATCATCAGAAGGGTGATGATGAGGGCTGCCGCGAGCGCAAAGGTTTTGGTAAAAGCCAGTGGCCTGAAAAGCTTTCCTTCGGCAGCCTGCAGGGTGAATACGGGCAGGAAACTGACGATGGTGGTGGAGACTGCTGTCAGGATAGCCGAAGAAACTTCGGTAGAAGCATTGTACACCGTGGTGAGCAGGGGCTGGTCCCGGGGAGCTTCCTTTTGATGGCGGAGGATGTTTTCGCTCAATATGATCCCTAAATCAACCATGGTGCCGATGGCAATTGCGATTCCGGAAAGCGCCACGATATTGGCGTCCACCCTCAGGTATTTCATCATGATAAAGCACATCAGTACGGCCAGCGGCAGGAGGCCGGATATCATTAAGGACGTGCGCAGGTGAAACACCATGACAATAATGACAATGATGGTGATGAGTATCTGCAGGCTGATGGCTTCATAGAGCGTGCCCAGGGTTTCATAGATGAGTTGGGTGCGGTCGTAAAAGGGAACGATGGTAACCCGGCTGATACGTCCGTCCTCCAGGCTTCTGGAGGGAAGACCGGAAGAGATTTCCTCTATTTTCATTTTGACGTTTTGAATAACCTTGAGAGGATTTTCTCCATAGCGCGCCACCACAACGCCCCCCACGGCTTCTGCGCCTCCTTTGTCCAGAATGCCGCTGTGGCTTCGCGGGGAAGGGCCGATGTTGACCCTCGCGATATCCATGATGCGGATGGGGATGTTGTCGTTGACCTTTACCACAGCCTGTTCAATGTCATCCAGAGACTTCACATAGCCCAATCCCCGCACATAATATTCCACCAGGTTGAATTCCACGGTATTGGCTCCGACATCCTGATTGCTTTTCCGCAGAGCCTCCACCGCTTCCATCATACTCACCCTGTGCGCTCTCATCGCTGCCGGGTCGAGGTCAACCTGGTACTCCTTGACAAAGCCGCCGACTGACGCCACTTCTGAGACGCCTTCTGCTGACATCAGGGCGTAACGTACATAGAAATCCTGAATGGCGCGCAGTTCATGCAAGTCCCAGCCGCCGGCAGGTTCACCGTTTTGGTCGCGGCCTTCGAGAGTGTACCAGAAAATCTGTCCCAGGGCGGTGGCATCCGGGCCGAGCACGGGAGTCACACCCGGCGGCAGTAAATCAGAGGGAAGGGAGTTCAGCTTTTCCAGAACTCGCGAGCGGCTCCAGTAATATTCCACGCTTTCGTCAAAAATGATGTAGATGCTGGAGAATCCAAACATGGAAGTGCTGCGGATGCTTTTCACTCCGGGCATCCCGATCAAAGATGTGGTGAGGGGATAGGTTATCTGGTCTTCTATGTCCTGGGGACTGCGTCCCATCCACTCAGTGAACACAATCTGCTGGTTTTCGCCAATATCAGGGATGGCATCAACTGGCACCGGGTCACGTGGCAGGAATGTTATATTCCAGTTGAAAGGAGCAGTGGCAATGCCCCATCCTGCAAGCAACAGGAGCATCAGGAAGGTTATTAACTTGTTTTCAAGAAAGAATTTTATGATGGAATTCAGCATGAGTACTTATGCGCCTTCCTTGTTGTATGGACTTTGTTGCGAAAAAACATAACTTAAATGAAATTATATATTATCACTAAAATCTATCATAATAATAGTATTTAGGGTCAATAATTTTGCCCCTGCGCTGTTTTTTTCCTTATTGCAAGACCTTATACACCGGGTAAAAAACAGCCTCCCTCCTTTAACTGGCGATGAAGGATTCATCGGACGATCAGCTTCCCTCTGAGCATTCCCATCCCGCAGGTAAAGACATACTCCCCTTCCTTCTCCGGAGTGAACTCAACCGGTGTTGTCCTGAACGCGGGAAGTGGCTTGCGTATGTTGAAATCGCCGAAGACGATAGTATCCGAACAGTCGGCGGTCTCCTCCCGATAAAAATTCAAACGCACGGGTACCCCTTTCTTCACCACGATCACATCAGGGTCGTATCCTCCTTTGACCCTGATCCTGACTTCCTGGAGACTGCTTCCCTCCGAAGAGGCATGGGTCTCTTTCGTTTTCGAGAAAAAGAAATACCAGTTGACGAGGATGATGAGCAATACTCCAGCCGCAGTGACGATAACATTTGCTGTCATCCCAGTTCTCCTTTCAGGAAATCAGCTTGACTTTTCTCAGCCTCAAAGAATTGGAGACCACAGAGATCGAGCTCAAGGCCATGGCTGCTGAAGCAAAAATCGGGTTGAGGAGAATCCCGAAAAAGGGATAGAGGACGCCGGCAGCAATCGGAATGCCGGCCGTGTTGTAGAAGAAGGCCCAGAAGAGGTTCTGCTTGATGACCCGGATGGTCTTCCGGCTGAGCTCGATGGCCGAAACCACACCCTGAAGGTCGTCCTTGATCAGAGTGATATCCGAGGCTTCCATGGCCACATCGGTGCCGGAGCCGATGGCGATGCCCACGTCGGCCTGGGCCAGGGCCGGTGCATCGTTGATGCCATCGCCGACCATGGCCACCTTTTTTCCCCCGGACTGGAGCCTTTTGATCTCATGGACCTTGTCTTCGGGAAGGACTTCAGAGAGGATCCTCTCGATTCCCGCTTTGCGGGCGATGGCCTGAGCGGTGCGGCGGTCGTCTCCGGTGAGCATGACCACCTCAAAGCCCATTCTCTTCAGCCTCTCAACAGCCTGAACGGAATTTTCCTTCAGCGTGTCGGCCACTGCGATGAGTCCGGCTGCCCGCCCTCCCAAGGCCACATAGACGGGCGTTTTTCCATCCAGGGCCAGGGATTCTGCCCGGGGCTCAAGTTCTTTGATTCCGATTTTCTTCTCTCTCATCAACCGGGAATTGCCGAGAAGGACCGGAACACCGTCCACCTCGGCCTCGATGCCGTGACCCTCGAGCGCATTGAAGCTCTTTGGGTCCTCGAGTTCAACCTGTCTCTCTCTGGCCGTGCGGACGATGGCTTCACCCAGAGGATGCTCCGAGCCTCTCTCGGCACTGGCCGCATACCTCAGGATATCCTGTTCAGTGTAAGGGTTGAGGAAGATGATATCGGTCACCTCGGGCTCTCCCTCGGTCAGGGTGCCCGTTTTATCGAAAACAATGGTGTTGAGCTTGTGAACCGTTTCCAGGCTTTCTCCTCCCTTGATCAGGATACCGTTCTCCGCTCCCCTGCCCGTGCCCACCATGACCGCTGTCGGCGTGGCCAGACCGAGGGCACAGGGGCAGGCGATGATCATCACCGCCACGAAATTCAGGAGCGCGAAGGTCAGCGAGGGCCGCGGCCCGAAATTGAACCAGACGATGAAAGTGGCGATGGCCACCGAAATCACCACCGGAACGAAATAGCCGGCGATGACATCGGCCAGCCTCTGGATGGGCGCTTTGGAACCCTGGGCTTCCTCGACCAGCTTGATGATCTGGGCCAGAGCGGTGTCCTTTCCGACCTTGGTTGCCCGAAACTGGAAGCTTCCGGTCCTGTTGATGGTGGCGCCGATGGTGTCATCCCCGACATCCTTTTCGACAGGCATGCTCTCGCCGGTGATCATGGATTCATCCACGGTCGACCTTCCTTTTGTCACCACACCGTCGACCGGAATTCTCTCTCCGGGCCTGACCACAACCTCGTCGCCCACCACGACTTCCTCGACCAGAATATCGACTTCTCTGCCGTCTCTGATCACCCGGGCTGTTTTCGGCCGCAGCCCGGCCAGCTTGCGGATCGCTTCTGAAGTCCGGCCTTTGGCCCTGGCTTCGAGCAGCCGGCCGAGGAGAATCAGAACGATGATGATGGCTGAAGTATCAAAATAGACTTCCGGCCTCAGGCCTCCTCTCTCAAAGATACCCGGAAAAAGTGCGGCCACCGCACTGTAAAGGTAAGCCGCCGAGGTGCCGACCGCGATCAGGGTGTTCATGTCGGCATTCCTGTGCCGGAAGGCGCTCCAGGCGCCCCTGTAGAACTGCCAGCCGATCCAGAACTGGACGGGCGTGGCCAGCAGCCAGAGGACAAAGAAGTTGTTCAGCATGTCCGGAACCCAGGGAAAAAGACGAGGGGCACTTCCGAGGAGGATGACAATTCCGAGGGCCAGGCCAGCGAAGAACTTCACTCTGAGCTTCCTGTATTCTTTCTCCCGGACGGTCCGTTCCACATCTTCCGCTTCCTCCTCGGCTGGAACATGGAGGACGCGGTAGCCGGCCTTTTCGATGGCCCTTTTGATTTCCGAGAAGCTCGTCTCCGCCGGGATATACTCCACACTGGCCCTCTCTGTGGCCAGGTTGACCGAAGCTCTCATCACTCCCCTCATCCGCAGAAGCTCGCGCTCGATATTCCTGACGCAGGAGGCGCACTGCATGCCCTGGATGGGGATCTCCACCGAAGCGGTGCCCACATCGTAGCCGCTTTTTCTCACCGTTCTGATCAGGTCCCGGGGCTTGACCAGCCGCGGCTGATAGAGCACCGTGGCCCTGGATGTGGCGAAATTGACATTGGCCTTATCGACTCCTTTGATACTGGCCAGGCTTTTCTGAATGGAGGAGGCGCAAGTGGCGCAGCTCATGCCCACGATGGGCAGGTCGATCCTTTCTGCTTTTCCGGGTGCTTCATCGAGCCCGGGCTCTTCTTCCTCAATGGCCTGAGCTTCTTTCGCATCCTGTTTCTCGTCTTCTGCTTCTTCATGTTTCATGTATTTCTCCGGGTTCTCGTCGAATTTCATCTTGCAGGATCGGCCGCAAAAATAATATGTCTTTCCTTCATGGAATGATGTGGCGGCTGCCTGCTCTTCCCTGAGTTCCATTCTGCACACCGGATCTTTCGCCATGCAAACTCCCTCAATATTTTCTGAATTTCTGGAGGACTTCGATGACCTCATCGATCTTCTTCTCTCGGTCTTCCTTACTTCCCTCGTTGAACGACTCGCGGACACAGCCCCGGAGATGACGGTTGAGGATATTCTCTTCGACGCGCCTGATGGCGCCGGTGATGGAGGAAAGCTGGGTCAGGATATCGATGCAGTAGCGCTTCTCCTCGATCATCTTCTGAATGCCCCTTATCTGCCCCTCGATCCTTTTCAGGGAGACGATCTCTTCAAAATGGGTTGTTGGCTGTTCGTTCATTCTCGCCTCCCTAAAGAAAATCTGCGTTTCTCTTCAGGAAAGAAGGTCCTTTTAACCCCATGACTTTCAAACATTTTCAAAACCTCCTTTCTTTCGGAGCTTTGCTTGAGCTTTATCATTATACCCTACCCTACTATGGTATGTCAAGAGGTTGACGGAGGGTAACGTCAAAGTCCCCTTTTTGTCATTCCTGCGCGGGCTTGTGCCCAGGAAGGCTGGGCCCGGTGTCTGTGCAGGCATGGACAAGAATCGTCATTCCTGCGAAAGCTTGTGCCCGTGAAGGCGGGTGCAGGAATCCAGACGTTGTCCCTGCGAAAGCAGGGAACTATAAAAAGGAAGTGGATTCCTGTTTACACAGGAAACCCTGGATTCCCGCCTGCGCGGGAATGACAACACTATATGGTTATGTCAATTTACTAAATGCGTGGGAATGACAGGAAAGATACCGACTAAGGCGGTATGTTATTTTATGGA
>CAYZDV010000042.1:0-15067 GCA_964477275.1 uncultured Eubacteriales bacterium | reverse complement strand
TTGTCCTGCGGGATGATCCATTTTTTGAGCATCTCGGGAGAATGGGCACCGCTGAGAAGGTTCGCCTGTTTCTGGCCGGTTGAAGATGTTGAAGATGATGAAAGAATGATGATGACAACGAAAATGAAGACACAAGCTGTCTTTGGCTTCATATCATATCCTTTCAGGAAAATGTTCTCTTCTTAACATGAAACGTCTCCCGGCCGGGAATCCGTTACATCCCTTCAATTCCATGCACATATTCCGTATCCAGCGGTTCAGAGAATTTTACCCATACCCTCTCCTTAAAGTCAAATCGCCCGAATCGGGAGGAGTTGTGGTCAGGCTTTGTCCTGAAGTGATGCCTCGAACCAAAACATGACCCGGAACTCAGCGGAGAAACAAATCCTGGATTTGAGCAAAGGTGAGGATTGCCCTGTGAGGCATGAGCGGGCATGGGTTCTCAGTCCTCACCCTTACATACGCGCTTCAGATTGACAATTCATTTTTCTGTTGGATATGATAAAGTTAACAGGAAGTTAAATGAGAAAATTCGCATGCGTCGCACTGCTTTTCCTCGGCCTCAATACTTTGATGTTCCTCCACGGCCAGTGGGCGGCAACCTACGGGGGAAGCGGAGAGGATGTGGCCAGCTCCATCCAGCCGACGAGTGACGGCGGATACATCGTTGCCGGGACCACGTATTCATTCGGTGCCGGGAGGGCGGATGCCTGGGTTTTGAAGCTTTCTCTCCGGGGCGACATCGAGTGGCAGTTCACCTACGGCGACAGTGATGATGACGGAGCCAGCTCTGTCCAGGAGACAGGCGACGGCGGGTTCATCGTCGCCGGCCACACACGCTCATTCGGAGCAGGCGGAAAAGACGTGTGGATTCTCAAGCTATCTCCGGATGGGCAGGTTGAGTGGCAGAAAACATACGGTGGAACATGGGATGAAGAGGCGAATTCCATCCTCGAGACAAGCGACGGCGGTTACATCGTCGTCGGCGCTACGAGCTCCTTCACCATGGGAATGCGGGATATCTGGGTGTTGAAGCTTTCCCCGGACGGCCAGGTGGAATGGCAGTCCAGCTTCGGGACCCAGGTTGATGATGTGGGCTGGTCCGTCGATGAGGTGAGTGCCGGCGGATATATTGTGGCGGCGACCACCGATGCCTTCGGTATCGGAGCCTCCAAATTCTGGGTCCTGAAGCTTTCAGCCAGCGGAGAGTCCGAGTGGCAGCGCATATACGGCGGGACAGGCGACGATGAGGCGGCTTCCATCCTGGCTGCAAGCGATGGCGGGTATCTCGTGGCCGGCAGCACCACTTCTTTTGGCGCGGGACAAGCCGATTTCTGGCTCCTGAAGCTCGACTCCGCCGGAGCCATCGAATGGGAACGCACATACGGAGGGGGCGACAATGACTACCTCGGCTCTGTCCGGCAGACCGCTGATGACGGATACGTTGTCACCGGGTCCAGCGCTTCTTTCGGCACACGGCGGACAGATGCCTGGGTATTGAAGCTGGATTCAAGCGGTGTTGTGGAGTGGCAGAAAGTTTACGGCGGCCTCTACAATGACTTTTCCAGTTCCATTCAGCAGACAGACGACGGCGGCTACATCGTCTCCGGCTTCAGCCAGTCCTTCGGCGCTGGAGAAGTCGATTTCTTCATACTCAAAATCAGCGCAGGCGGAGAGATTGACCCTTTATGCAACCTCCCGGCCAGCTCGAATGCCACGGTCCTGAACACGTTCGCCACGTTTTCCATGTTCGATATAGTTGCCGCGGGAACGAGCGTTGCCCCTGTTGCGACCAACATTTTGCCCCGGGCCTCATCGGCTGTGGTCAACCGCCTCTGCGAGGCCAGACCGGCCATCTCCGGGTATGTCAGGACTGAGACCGGAGGCGGCGTCGGAGGGGTGACCGTCACTTTTTCAGAAGGGGAAGGGACGGCGACCACTGACCAGGCCGGGTATTATTCCCGAAACGTCAGCTACGGCTGGTCGGGGACTGCGACGCCGTCGAAGACGGGATATGCCTTCACTCCGCCCAGCCGGAGTTACACCACCGTGACTTCTGACCAGACAGGCCAGAACTACACTGCTTTTGAAGCCTGCCTCATTTCTGGCATGGTTCAGGATGACGGAGGCCAGGGAATGGCGGATGTCACCATCACTTTCTCCAACGAGGGCGGCGAGGCGGCCACTGACTCCGATGGAGCTTACTCCCATATGGTGCGGAAGGGCTGGTCAGGGACGGCCACACCCTCCAGAACGTGCTATGCCTTCACTCCGCCCAGCCGGAGCTACACCAATGTGACGGAAGACCAGACAGGGCAGAACTATACCGGAATTCTTTTGACCTACAAAATATCCGGAACTGTCTTTGAAGTCTCGACCCTGGCGCCGCTGAGCGGGGTGGCGATAGGAGGGTTTCCGGCGATCGTCGGGACCGATGCCTCCGGCTATTATGAGGCCACGGTCGGCTGCGGCTGGTCGGGCACCGTGACTCCGGCGAAGGAGAGATACATATTCTCCCCGGTGAGGCGGTCCTACAGCAACGTGATGTCCGACAGGGCAAACCAGAACTACACGGCCTATCCGGCCTGGATAGTATCAGGCACGGTGAGGACCGAAGATGGGGAGGGGATAGCGGGGGGCACCATCTCATTCTCCGACAACGGCTGGACAGCCACCACGGGTGCTGACGGCACCTATTCCCGCCTCGTCCTTGCGGGTTGGTCAGGGACGGCGACTCCGTCCAGGCCCGGCTACACTTTCTCTCCTCCGAGCCGCAATTACACGGATGTCACCTCAGACTGGACAGGCCAGGATTACACCGGAGTGCGCATCCCGTACACGCTGACCATCAGCGCCGAGACCGGCGGGACGACCGAGCCTCCGCCCGGAAGCTACACGCATTACTACGGAGACCAGGTCACCATTACCCCCCGTCCGGAGTCCAAGTACAAGTTCTCCCGGTGGACAGGAGACGTGGCGGAGGGCAAAGAGTTCGATAACCCTCTTCTGGTCACCGTCACTTCCGACCTCGCCGTCACGGCGGTCTTTGAGAGGGAACGGCTCTGTTTTTTGGCCTCAGCGGCCTACGGTGAGGAGCATCCCTTTGTGGAGGTTCTCCGCCGTTTCAGGGATGGTTACCTCATGTCGAACGGCCCGGGCCGCTCCATGGTCGATTTCTATTACACGATTTCGCCCTTAGCGGCGGATTTCATTGCCGGGCGCAGGGTTTTGAGGTTTGCGGCGCGCGTCCATCTTTTTCCCCTGGTGGCCTTCAGCTTTGTGGCTCTCAGGCTCGGGCCTCTGGCCGCAGCAGTGTTATTTCTGCTGATTGCCTGGGCTCCCGTTTCCCTTGTTCGCATTTATCGGAAGAAAAGACAACCGTTCCAGATTAAAAAATCCTCCTGATTTGAGATCGGAGGCCCTGCATTTCCTGCACAGGAATGCGAAGCCTTATCCGAGCGACGAGGAGTTCCGCCTCTCCTCGCAATGATATTTTCAGAATAAATTTGCGTGACTTGTTCTTCGGGTTAGGGAATAATGAAAAACGAAAAAAATTTTCTCAACTTGACAAAGCTCTGAGGCACGTATTTCGCAAAGTCAATTGAAGACGAAAGATGGGATAAACCGGGACAAACATGGAAAGGAGTTATGACCATGGGACAAACCAATAAGAAAAGCAGGCCCATCTGTTTCCTTTTATCCATTTGTTTTTGCTTTTCTCTGTTCATCCTCCCTCCGCAGGCTTTCAATCAGGAGGAAAGGGTCTCCGGGCCGGGAGAATACAAAGGATACTCCACGCCCGTCTATGACGAATGGGTCCGGATGTCCTGGTATGTGAGCGTGAGAGACGGCACAAAGCTGGCAGTGGATATCTTCCGTCCGGCCCGCAACGGCGGCCCGGTCAGCGAGCCCCTGCCTCTCATCTGGACCCACACCCGCTACCACCGGGCCAGCTACACCCGGGACGGCAACATCCGCTCGATGATCAACCAGTCCTGGCTCCAGCACATCCTCAGGCACGGCTATATTATCGCTTCGGTGGATGTGCGCGGGAGCGGCGCCTCTTTCGGGACCAGAAGAGGAGAATTTACTCCCGAAGAGGCCAGGGACAGCTATGACATTATTGAATGGTTCGCCGGCCAGCCCTGGTGCGACGGAAATATCGGGATGTTCGGCGGCTCCTATCTGGGCATCACTCAGTACATCGCTGCCGGAATGGCTCCGCCTCATCTCAAGGCCATCATCCCCGCCGTAGCCATGTTCGACCTGTATTCTTTCTCTCATCCCGGCGGCGTGTTCCAGGATGATTTCATCCGGGACTGGGGTGATATGGTCAGAAGGCTGGATATCGAAACGCCCGCTCCGCCCGTGGATGAAGACCCCCAGGGGGAACTGGCCAGACAGGCTCTGGAGATGCACAAAGGAAACATTTATCCCATGGATTATACCTCTGCGGATGCCTTCCGGGACAGCCTGATTACCGGCACCCGAATAAGGCCCAGCCTGGAATGGAGCCCCCACGCCTATCTCAAGGGAATCCAGGAGAAAGGAACTCAGGTGGCGGTGTACACCATCGCCGGCTGGTATGATATGTGGCCAAGGGATGCGCTGGCCTGGGTCAACAACCTGCCAAACCCCCAGAAGCTCATCGTCCTTCCCATGTCGCACAGCGGATTCTCTGAAGGATGGAAGAAGACAACCAGGCCCCTCATCGGGTTCGACCTGGATTTTAAGATCACTGTTGAGCACCTGCGCTGGTATGATTACTGGCTCAAGGGCATCCAGAACGGCATCATGAGCGAGCCGCCGATTACCTATTTCACCATGGGTGCGCCTGAAAAAGAGGCCTGGAGGACAGCCAGAGTCTGGCCTCTCCCCGAGTCAGAGTTGGTGGCTTTCTATTTCCACGAGGGTCCTTCAGGAAGCATCGCGTCTGCCAATGACGGGCTTTTGAGGAATGGCCCGCCCGCAGGTTCTTCAGGAGAGGACTCCTACAGGGTGGATTACACGACAACGAGCGGAAAAACCACCCGCTGGCATGACGGCCGCGGCATGGGCTTCGGCTACGGCGACATGTCCGAAAACGACGCCAAAGGATTGACCTATACCACAGAGCCGCTCGATGAGGATGTGGAAGTCACCGGTCATCCGGTGGTCATTCTCTGGGTCAGCTCCACCGCCCGAGACGGCGACTTTTTTATCTACCTCGAGGAAGTGGACTCGAGCGGCTACTCCCACTACATCACGGAGGGCGTGCTGAGGGCTTCCCACCGCAGGCTCTCCGACCCGTCTTATCAATACATGGGTCTTCCGTATCACCGGAGTTTTGAGGAGGACATCGAGCTCATGCACGGAAGCGAACCGGTGAAGCTTATGTTCGACCTTCATCCGACATCCAACATCTTTGATGCCGGCCACCGCATCCGGGTCACGCTGGCCTGCGCTGACCAGACGAGCTTTCACACTCCCGAGCTCTCGCCCCCGCCGACCATCACCGTTCACCGCAACAAAACCCATGCCTCTCATATTTTGATTCCTGTTGTGCAGCCCGGGATTGAAGTCTCGCCGCTCCAGGAGAACCTTCTGCTTTTCGTCCTCGTTATCCTGGCCCTGATTATCGCCGTCATCTTTTTGACATGGTTCTTGAAGTCAAGGATAAAAAGAGTCGATATATCTAAGAAGAAGGTGGGATCCAAATCCAGATTGAAGAGGGAGAAATGAGCAAGCGCACAGGCTTTCCTAAAGTTTTCTGGGTGGCCAACGGCATCGAGGTTCTGGAACGCTTTGCCTACTACGGCATCTATTTCGGGTTCGGGATTTACATGACCCATCTCGGCTACACAAGAGCCCAGCTGGGAGTCGTTCAGAGCATTTTCCTCTTGCTCTCTTACGGAATCCCATTGATATCCGGAACGTTCGCCGACCGGTTCGGCTTCAAGAAGGTTCTGATCATCTCTTATTTGGCCTACCTGCCTTCCATTCTGCTTCTCATCGTCACCAGGTCATTCTCCGGAATCGCCCTGACCATGCTCAGCATCGGCCTTGCGGCCGGGATTTTCAAGCCCCTGATCGCCGGCACTGTCCGGGCTGTCACAGACAGGACGAACAAAACACTCGGCTTCGGCATTTTTTATGCCATGGTCAATGTCGGCGGCTCCTTCGGCCCCATTGTCGCCGGAAAACTCAGGGTCATCTCCTGGAATTATGCTTTTCTGGCCGCAGCCATCTGCATCGCCGTCATGCTCCTCGTCACGATTTTCTTCTACAAGGAGCCCAAAAGAGAAATCGAAGGGGTGACCCTCGGCCAGAAATTCAAGGATATCGCCATCGCCCTCTCCGACGTCAAATTTGCGGTTTTCCTGGTTCTGCTGGGCGTTTTTTTCTGGCTTCCGTTCTGGGCCTTTTTCAACCTCTGCGCCCTCTATGTGGACAGCAACATCGATACGGCTCGCCTCTATCTCAACATCAGAAGCGTTTTCGGAAGAGGGCTTGCCGATTTTCTCTCCCATGAAGTGGAGGGCACAAGACGAATCCTGGGCGAGACGATTTCCCATACCGGCTACATCATCATGATTTGCCAGGTCCTGGTCTCCAGGGTCATCGAGAGATTCAAAGCCATTCCCACCTTCATCACCGGGATTCTGATCGCCGCGGCGGGTTTCTTTTTCCTGGGTTATGCCAGAATCTCCGCCTCGTCGTTCATCTTCCTGGGCATTTTCCTTTTTGCTCTGGGCGAGATGATCTCCTCGCCGAGGATTCAGGAGTACATCACCTGGATCGCGCCCAAGGAGAAAGCCGGCCTCTACATGGGCACGAATTTCCTGGCGCTGATGATCGGCGCGGCTCTGAGCGGGGTGACCTACACCTCCCTTTATGGCGGATTTCACAGCGCCGGCCGTCCGGAATACATCTGGTTCATTCTTGCCGGCCACTTCATCCTGGGCGTTGTTCTCATCGTCGCCTTTATCCGGATCGCCGGCGAATTTAAAGAGCGGGATGAATGAACAAGCCGCAAAGGAGGAAACGATGCTCATTCAGGAAAAAGTCGAACAGGCCGTCGGGATTCTAAATGAGCTTTCCGTGGACTGCTGGTTGACCTTTGTCCGGGAGACGGCCATCTCGAGAGACCCCATGCTCGATTTTCTGGTCAGCGCCAACCTCACCTGGCATTCGGCGTTCATCATCACCCGGACCGGCGAGACATACGCAATCGTGGGCCAGATGGACAGGCAGACCGTCGAAGACCTGGGTGTGTACAAGCATGTTCTCAGCCACATCAAGGGGATCAAGGAGCACCTGCAGAAGACGATCCAGGAGATCAATCCCTCCTCGATCGCTGTCAACTATTCCCGGGACAGCGAAATCAGCGACGGCCTGACTCACGGCATGTACTTGACCCTCCATGACATTTTCTCTGAAATCGGCTGTGCGGAGAAGCTTGTCTCTGCCGAGGACCTCACATCCAGCCTCAAGGCCAGAAAAACCGATTTCGAACTCGAGCGCATCAAAAAGGCCATCGAGCACACGCTCGATATTATTGCTAAGGTTACGTCCTTCATCAAGCCCGGACGGACCGAGAAGGAAATCGCCGGTTTCATGATCCGGGAAGTGGAGCAAAGAAACCTGGATTTTGCCTGGGAAAAGTCCCACTGTCCGGCTGTGTTTACCGGTCCCGAGACAGCTGAAGCCCACTACAAGCCGACGGAGAGAAAAGTGGAGAAAGGCCACGTCCTCAACATGGATTTCGGGGTCAAATACGAGGACTACTGCGCGGACATCCAGAGGACGTTTTACGTGCTCGGGGAAGGAGAGAGCGCGGCGCCTCCTGAGGTCCAGAAGGGGTTTGAGACGATCACGACCGCCATCGAGATGGCCCGGAAAGCCCTGAAACCCGGTGCAAAAGGCATCGAGGTGGACAAAATCGCCCGCGACCACATCGTCTCTCAGGGGTATGAGGAATACCCTCATGCCCTGGGCCATCAGGTTGGACGCTTCGCCCATGACGGCACCGCGCTCCTCGGCCCTCCATGGGAAAAATACGCCCGGAAACCCTACAAACCCATCGAGGAAGGGATGGTCTTCACGATCGAGCCGCGGCTCAAGGTCCCGGAGCGGGGCATCGTGACCGTCGAGGAGATGGTCGTTGTCCGGAAGGAGGGCGCCGAGTTCTTAGCCCCGCCGCAAAAAGAGCTGGTCCTGGTGAGATGATTTCGCTTGCCGAATGCGTCATTGATATATTGGTGATACCGGTGAGTCCTTTGAATCATTCCATCCGTGAGGTGAGAAATGCCGGAAAAATTGTCGCATGAGGAATTTATCAGACAGGCCGTCTTGAAGCTGAGGAGCAGCCCCTACAAGGGTATCCATTCGGTCTACAGCGGGTTCAACGAGGCCTTCAAGAAGTATTTTAACGGCGAAGACCCGGTCAAAGCTACCAACAAACTGGCCGCAGAGGGCAAACTCTTCGTCCGTCCGATCAAAGGGGGAGTGATCCTTTATCTGCCCGAGGATGCGCCGAAAACCACACGCGGCGACGAGGCCCTCAAAAAAATGGGCCTTCTCTAAAAAAGGGGACAGGCCCCTTTTTTCCCCGTTCAGATTAAAATTCAGGGGATACCTTTTGGATTTGGTTGCCTCTTCTCCATCGGTTTAGAGGTCGAGCTGCGATAATTTGTTTATTTTCAAATGAACAGCTTATTGTGATATCTTTACGCAAAAAGGGGATTTTCTTAACATTTCCGGGCCGGCGATGGTAGAACCATGCGGATGAATGACGCGGAGATGGAGCTTGTCGCCATGGTCTTATCCGGACGCACCGAGGCATTCGAACCCCTGATCCTGCCGTACAGGCAATCTCTGATAGCCCTCGCTTACCGAATAACCCGGAACAGGGAGGAGGCGAAGGAGGTCGTCCAGGAGGCTGTGCTCCGGGCTTTCAAATACCTGAGCCGATACAACGCTTCGCGGAGCTTCCGGAACTGGCTCTTCCGGATCGCCGTCAATGTGGCCTGCACTAGGGCCAGGAAAGAAAGGCGGGAGCAAGAGATTCTCAAAAGCCTCGAGAGGGAAACCCGGCCCCTCCCCAATCCAGAAGCCGGGCACAGGTCCAGGGAGTTCCATTCGCATTTGACGGCATGCCTATCGGTGCTGAGTCAGAGGGAACGGGAGGTTTTCATCCTGAGGGACATCGAAGAAATGAACATCAAGGAGACGGCCCGCGCGCTCCATTGTTCGAGTATTTCTGTGCGGGTGAACCTGTCCAGAGCCCGCCGGAAGATCCGGGACGTGATCCGGGACAGGTTTCCTCACATGGAGGAAGGACAATGAGGTGCCTGAAATCAAAGAAGTTACTTCCACTCCTTGCGGGAAACGATCTTTCGGCCCGCAAGACAAGCAAACTCCGGGCTCACCTGGAAAGATGCGTATCCTGCCGGAAGGAAGCCGGGGAATACCGGTCGGCCCTCAACCGGATCAGGACTGCTGCGCGTCGCGAGGCCGTTCCTGTATGGGACGGGCCAGAGTGGGATGCCCTGATGGGCCGGGTCGCCATGGAAAAAGCGGGGAGAAAATCTTTCGTTCTGACTCCCCGGACGAGGTGGGCCGTCGCGTCCGGAGTGGGTGTTTTCATCATCCTTTGCGTTCTTACCCTTGTTTTCAAGGACATGGTTTTCGAGCCGAAAAAGATCGCTCGGGCGTCCGGCCCGTCGATCGCCCAAAAGGAAGAGCCGGGAGTTCCGGCCGAGGGCCTTCCCGACATCTTTACACCCGAAAAAGAACAAATTCCGGTGCGCGAACTCCGGGTCCGCATTGCCGGAAAACAGGATCCCAGCACCGGCGTCCTGGGGCCCGAACTGGCGGCAACCCAGGGTTCTCAAGAGATTCTTTTGGTCACCCTTGTTTCTCAGGAAACCGGACTTCAGGTCGTCTGGTTTTTCAATAAAGACTTCGACTGGAAAGGAGACGAAAAATGAAAAAAACGATCATCGCAGCGACCGCCCTGGCCGTTCTGCTGACCGTCACCGGCGCGGGGCTCGCTCAGGAGCCGCAGGAGGAGACCCAATCCCTGCGCAAGGAAGTTGTCCGGCTGAAATACGTCAAGGCGCATGCGATCAGTCCGCTCCTTTGGATGTTCGTCGGACGCGGCGGAAACATTCAGTCCAATCCGGCTCTTCCCGACATCCTTACCATCAGAGATACGCCAGAGAACGTGGCGAAAATACTTGCTGCGATCAAGGAGATCGACGTCAAGCCATCCGATGTTCTCTTCACGGTCCACCTCATCCTGGGCTCAGAAACCGACGGGAAGACCGACCCCGAGCTCCAGAACGACCCCATCATCTCAGAGCTCCGGAAGCTCCTCAGGTACAAGGGTTACACTCTTCTTGATACGACTTTCATTCGCGGAGTCGACCGGGAAGCATCCGAACTCGTTCTCGGCAGGAAGGCCGATTTCTGGTTGGGCCTCCGGCCCGAAGTCGCAAAGGGAAAACCGCAGGACTTCATCAAGATCGGGCTCCGACTGCGCCAAACGTCAGGGGTTTCCCAGGATCCGGAGATGAAGGCAGGGCCGATGTCGATCCCGCCTAAAGACCTTATCGCCAGCCATGTCAACCTCAGGTCCGGCGACAAGACCGTGGTCGGTGTATCCAAGCTCGACGGCGGCGACAAAGGTCTCATCCTCATCATTTCGGCCAAGGTCGTCGACTAAGATTCATCAGGGTCATTGTTACGATTTAGCCTATAGTTTAGGACTCCTTTTTTCTATCGCGGTTTAGGGATCGGGCGCCGCCATCTTTCTGAATTCAATTGGAATAGACCAACATTTTCACCGATTTTCGTGCAGAGCGTCTCATTTTTGTGGCCCAAAGCGGAATTGGTCGAAACAAGGGGCTCAAAATCACCCGGATAGGCAAGGCGTCAACCGATCCCAACACTTGATAATTCAGAAAATATTGATTATACTGAATTATCAAAACAGGAAAAAATGTCAGATAATAAAAAAAGCGGAGGTTCGGATATGATCGAACAAAAAAAATCAGATGCGGGCGCCCCCGCGGACCCGAAAGAAACGAGCTGCTGCCGGGTTGAATCCATGGTCAGCGTGGACGAGCGGGGCCAGATGGTCCTGCCCAAGGATGTCAGGGAAAAGGCCGGCATCCGAGCGGGGGATAAGCTGGCTGTCGTCGCCTGGCAAAAAAAAGGCAGGATTTGTTGTCTCTCTCTCATCAAGGCCGATGAATTGACGGACATGGTCAAGGGTATCCTGGGGCCCATGATGGGAGAGACGGAAGCCTGAGAAAACGCGAAATCATGAGGAGGGTTGTGCCGATGAAAAAAGAAGATATCAAGAAGGCCGTCAGGAACCGTTATGGGGAAATGGCCGCGCAGAGCTCATCCTGCTGTGGTTCGGCGTGTCGAGACGTAGCCGGCATCGACCCGGCTTGCGAAGTGAGCCGCCGGGTCGGCTACACGGATGAGGACCTGAAATCCGTGCCGGACGAGGCAAACCTGGGCCTTGGCTGCGGCAATCCCGTTGCCCTGGCGTCACTCAAGAAAGGGGAGGTCGTCCTCGACCTCGGCTCCGGGGCCGGGTTCGACTGCTTCCTGGCCGCTCATAAAGTCGGAGAAACCGGGAGGGTCATCGGCGTCGACATGACTCCGGAAATGGTCGATAAAGCCCGGGAAAACGGCGCCAAAGCCGGGTGGAAGAATGTGGAATTCAGGCTGGGTGAAATCGAAAACTTGCCCGCAGCTGACAGATCCGTCGATGTCGTCATCTCCAATTGCGTCATCAATCTCTCGCCGGAAAAAGAACAGGTCTTTGCCGAAGCCTTCCGTGTCCTCAAGCAGGGCGGGAGGCTGATGATTTCAGACCTCGTGCTGCTCAAAGACCTGCCGGATTTTTTGAAAGATAATGCCGAGGCGTATGTCGCCTGTGTCGCCAGTGCCGTCCGGAGGGAGGACTATCTGCGGCTGATCGAAAACGCCGGATTCCGCGATGTGACGGTCGTCGAAGAGGCCACCTATCCCGTCGAGTTCATCCTCAACGACCCGACCGTCGAGGCCGCCATCGAGAGACTCAACCTGCCGCAGGAGGAGGTCGGAAAGATCAGCGGCTCGCTGGCCAGCATCAAGGTGTCGGCTGTCAAAAAATAAGGATTTCGTTTTCATCGACGATGGTGGAGGAGCCCGCAGACTCCTCTTTTCCCTCTCCTTTTTCCTGTATTGATTTTTTTATTGTAATAAAGATATAATTGAGCCAATGAATTGACGGAATTCCCTTAACTTCTTTATTTTGAATTATGGGTGAGGGGAAAAGGAGCGCTCCACAGCTTCAATCCCGTTAAAACCGGTTATGACAAATGAGTTCTGAAGCAGAAAGCAAAAGACTTGACAGCCTCCTCTATACGGACGAGCTGACGCAAATCTTCAACCGTCGCTATTTGAAGGACGTCATTCCCGGTCGTCTGGCCAGGGCTGAGGAAGAGGGGAAGACCGTCGCCTTCTACATGATTGACATGGACAACTTCAAGGCCATCAACGATACCCATGGACATGCGGCCGGAGACCGGGCCCTGAAGCATTTTAGCAAAATCCTATCGGAAAAAAGCCAGGACAGAGGGCTTGCCATCCGTTATGCCGGTGATGAGTTCATCCTCGTCCTCGCCGGACTGGACAAGAAAGAAGCCAGGCAGGTCGGACTGGAGCTCCTGGAGGAGGTGGCCAGCGCGCCTTTTAAGGTCAAAGACATCCAGCTCACGCTGGGCTGCAGCATCGGGATTTCCGTTTTTCCCAGGGACGGGAAAACCATGAAAACGCTCTTCGAAAAGGCCGACGAAGCCCTTTATGTGGCCAAGGATCGGGGAAAGAACGCCGTGGTCGTTTTTCCCGATTCTGGCAAGCTTCTGGTGCCCTCCAAACTCGACTCCATCCTGGATACCCCTTACATTGTCGGCAGAGACGAGATCATCGAATTCCTGGACAAGCATCTCTCCGGGAAAGGAAATCCCGCTGTGTTTCCTGTCCTTATGGGCGGGGAAGGATCAGGAAAAACAAGACTCATGGAGTATGCCCGGGCCAGAACGCACAAGAAGCTCGCTTTCACTCTTTTCGCCAGGGGTTACCCTCTCTGGCAGACCGAAATGTACGGTGCTGTATTCTCGGCTTTGGGAAGGCTCTTTGAGCAGGAAAAATCGATTTCCGATAATGTCTTCTCTGAACTCGATGACAAATACAGACTTCTTCTCAAGCCGTATCTGTATCCCTGGGATATAAAAGAGGTCAGGGCATCGGAGGAGGCAGCAGAAACGGACAGCGCGAATCTGTTTGAAGCTTTGAGCCAGACTTTGTTCATTCTCCGGCAAAAGGGTGATGCCGCCGTCCTCCTCGACGACACCGATCAGATCGACCAGCCTTCGCTGCAGTTTTTCGACTCCCAACTCGACCAGAAAAAAGGAGGGGAGCTTTTCTTTGTCGCCGCCATCAACAGCCCGGACCTCCTTGCCGGAGAGGAAAAGCTGATGCTCCTTTTCGATGCGATGCCCGAGATGGCCACGAGCAGCGAAATCCGCAAATTTCAGCTTGAACCGCTGCGCCAGGAGCACATCCACCAGCTGACACAAAAGCTCTTTGGCGGCAAAACGCTGCCCGCTGAAGCGGAAAATTCCCTGCTGGAAAAGGCGGATGGAAACCCGCTGTTCATCATCGAGGCCGTATCGTTTCTTCTCCTCAAGGGCAAGATCGAGGTCGTCGGAGATGAATGGGACCTTTCCCTGGTGAAGCCCGATGATATTCCGGCAAGCCTGGCTGAAATGCTCAAAGAAAGACTGATGAGCATGAACAAGGAATCGATCAATGTCCTCAAGCTGGCCTCCATCCTTGGCGACAGGATCAATCCCCGGCAACTGGCCGAGATGTCCAAACTCAAGATGCAGCAGGTTCTGGATATTCTGGTCAACGCCCGGAGAGCGCTGCTGATCGAGGAGACCCCGAATCCGGAGGAGTTTACCTTCACGCATCGCATGGACCGGTCTGTCTTTTATTCGCTGATGAACGAAGAGGAGCGCCGCCGCTATCATACTCTGGCGGCGGACATCGAACAGAAATTCGCGACGGGCTCACTTGACCGCGTTGTAGGACGACTGGCCTATCATTTCCAGAGCGCTGGCCAGCTGGACCAGGCCGCAAGGATGCTCTCCACCCTCAGAGACCAGATGAGGACAGTGACCATCTCCAGAGGGGCCAGAAAGCTCCTCCAGAAGAGGATGCAGAGCTCATCCCTCGCCAGAGAAGCGCCCCTTGAAGAGGAAGACCTGGCCAATGCTGTTGAGCTGGGAAGAGCCTTCAGGGCCGCCCTGCACAATTTCCGTCTCTACCCCAGGGAACACGAAAATGTCAGGAACTCGGTGAACCGCTTCATGGACTATCTTGAGCCGTTTCTCTCTGAAAAAACAGAAGTGCTTTCTATTTCCCTTACCCCGGAAGCCACGCTGTTCAACGGCCAGCCTCCACCGCCAACCCGGGATGACCCGCGGCTGACAGCAGACCTTTACGAGACAATGAGCAAGTTTGGACTTCAGGGCGTGCTGTTCCTGACCGGACTGAGCGAGGATGAAATCATCCGGTTTCTGGGGGTGTTCACCAGGAATCCGGAAGAGGTGGCCGGCAATTGGGAAGACCTGGTCAATGAGCTCCAGTTGTCGCACATATTGCCCGACCGAAAGATGTTCGTCGCGGTGGGAGAGCATAAAGTCATCCTCGACAAACAGGAGCTTCTGGCTCAAACCCCGCTGGGTGCAAGGGAGGCCGCGCCAGCGCCTTCTGGGACGGAGGGGCAGTCCCAGGTCCAGCCGCTCATCACCGACGAACAGCTCGATCAGCTCAGGAACATCCTGGAGCAGTTTTCAAGAGAGAAGCAGGAATTGCTCAAGGCCATTCAATCAGGAGGCATTGGCCAGGCCGAATTCCAGCAGCTCGTGAATCTTCTCCAGCACACGGACATTGCCCGGGCGGAGAGGGTCATGCGGCAGTCGGAAGAGAAAGCCAAAGAAGCAGAGGGGATTCCCCA
>CAYZDV010000041.1:0-15074 GCA_964477275.1 uncultured Eubacteriales bacterium | reverse complement strand
CCCAAAGGAAAGCTCGGTCGAGCTGTCTATAAAAAGCTCAAAGTCTACAGGGGACCCGCACATCCTCATTCGGCACAAAACCTGCAGGAATACCGGCAATAGGAGGTCAGTTGAGCTTAATCCAGTACTACGGAACAGGAAAAAGAAAAACATCGGTGGCCCGGGTCTTCCTTCGGCCAGGGAAGGGAGACCTCACCCTGGTCGTGAACAAAAGGTCCCGCCCTTTCAACGAATATTTTATGCTGGAGCGCGAGAAAAACATCATCAAACGACCACTGCGCCTGACCGAGACCGACAACAAGTTCGACATTTTCATCCGTGTCGACGGAGGCGGAATGAGCGGTCAGGCAGAGGCGATTCGCCTGGGGATTGCCAGGGCGCTGGTTGAGTTTAACAAGGAATTGAAGACCAGCCTCAAGTCTGCCGGCCTGCTGACCAGAGATGCCAGGATCAAGGAAAGGAAGAAATACGGGTTGCTCGGTGCCAGAAAGGCGCCTCAATACCACAAGAGATAAACGGAGGATTTTCGTTGGTTACAGTAACGATGAAGGAGCTTTTGGAAGCAGGAGTTCATTTTGGCCACCAGACAAAACGGTGGAACCCAAAGATGAAGGAGTACATTTTCGGTCAGAGGAATGGAATCTACATCATCGATTTGCAGAAGACCATCAAGATTTTCAAGGAGGCTCTTCATTTCATCAGGAGTGCAGTGGAGAACGGCAAGATGATACTGCTGGTCGGGACGAAGAAGCAGGCTCAGGATATCATCAGGGAGCACGCCCTCCGCTGCGAGTCCTGGTATGTCAACCAGCGCTGGCTGGGTGGACTGCTGACCAATTTCCATGTCGTCAGGAGCAGCGCCGACAAACTGGTGGAACTGGAAGAGATGAAAGAGGACGGAAGATGGGCGCTGCTGAGCAAGAAGGAACAGTCCAAGATGGAGAAAGTCCACAAAAAACTCTCCAAGACTCTGGGAGGAATCAAGGGAATGACCGAACTTCCCGGCGTCCTGTTCATTATCGATTCCACCAAAGAGGAAATTGCCATCTCAGAAGCCCAAAAGCTGAACATCCCCGTCGTGGCCGTCGTGGATACCAACGGCGACCCCGAGAACATTAACCATCCCATTCCCGGGAATGATGATGCGGTCAGGGCTATTGAGCTATTCACTTCAAAGGTCGCTGATGCCATCATCGAGGGAAAGAAAAAGAGGCTGGAAAGAGAGCTTCAGGAAGAAAAAAGAGAGGAAGTGCCCTCATTGAATGAAGAGGCGCCTGCCGCCAAGGACGCTTCTCCGGATGAAAGGGTGGAACGAGCTCCAGAGAAGCCCGTGGAAACGACTTAAGGAGTCCAGAATGGAAATAACGGCTGATCACGTGAAAGAGCTCCGTCAGCGAACCGGAATCGGGGTGATGGAATGCAAGCAAGCTCTCAAGGAAGCCCAGGGCGACATTGAAAAGGCGATTGTCATCTTAAGGAAAAAGGGATATGCCCGCGCCAAGGAGAAGATGAGCCGGGAGACGGCCGATGGACTCATCGAGTCCTACATCCATCTCAACGGAAAAATCGGAGTTCTGGTGGAAGTCAACTGTGAATCGGATTTCGTGGCCCGGAATGCAGAATTCAGGGAACTCGTCAAGAACATCGCCCTCCACATCGCCGCAGCCAGTCCCCGATATATTTCCTCAGAGGATGTCCCCCCCGAAGTCCGGGAGCAGGAAAAAGAGATTATCCGCGAACAGTTCAAAGACTCCGGAAAGCCTCCCGAGATCATCGACAAAATCGTTGAGGGAAAGCTCTCCAAATTTTATGAGGAAGTCTGTTTGCTCGACCAGCCTTACGTCAAGGACGGCAAGATTCCCATCAAACAGCTGGTGGCCTCCTGCATATCCAAATTTGGCGAAAACGTCCGGATCAGCCGCTTTGCCCGGTTTGAGCTGGGCAAGTCTGAATAAAATTCGGTTATGCCGCACCTCAAGCCAGCGTACAAGAGAATTCTACTGAAGCTTTCGGGGGAGTCCCTCCTGGGAAAAGACCCCTGCGGGATCGACCTCGATACAGCCAAATCCATCGCTCAACAGTTAAAAGAGGTCAGTGATCTGGGCGTGGAAGTGGCGATCATGATTGGAGGAGGCAACATCTTCCGGGGTGTCTCCGGCGTTCATGCAGGAATGGACCGGGCATCGGCTGACTATATCGGCCTGCTGGCGACCATCATGAACGGCATCGCTCTTCAGGATGCCCTGGAGAAAGAAGGAGCATTCACCCGGCACATCTCTGCCATTGACATCAAGGCTGTCGCCGAGCCATTCATCCGGAGAAGGGCCATCCGGCATCTGGAAAAAGGCCGCGTCGTCATCTTCAGCGCCGGGATTGGCAGTCCCTATTTTACGACCGACACGGCGGCTGCCTTGAGGGCCCTGGAGATCAAAGCCCAGGTCATCTTGAAGGCGACAAAGGTCGAGGGCGTCTATACCGCTGACCCGATGCTGGAGAAGAACGCCCGCAAGTTCGACTCCATCCGCTACCTCGATGTGATCAAAAAGGGTCTGAAGGTGATGGATACGACAGCGATTTCCCTCTGCAAGGATAACAACCTGCCCATCATCGTCTTCAGCCTGAAGAGGGGGAATATCAAAAAAGCCGTTCTGGGCCAGAAGGTCGGAACCAAGATTTTTTGAAACCAGGCTTCAAAGAGGGGCAAAGATGGTCAAGGAGATTTTAAAAGAGCTTGAAAAAAAGATGAAGGCCTCTGCTGAGCATTTCCGAAAAGATTTGAGCAAGTTGAGAACGGGACGGGCCAACCTCAACATATTTGAAGATATCAAGGTTGAATATTACGGCAGCCTCATGCCGGTCAACCAGGTGGCCTCACTGGGGATACCGGATCCGACGCTGATCACTGTCCAGCCCTGGGACCCGTCGATCCTGGAAAGCGTGGAAAAAGCGATCCGGAGCTCAGAGCTGGGGTTCAACCCCATCAATGACGGCAAAATGCTGAAGATTCCGATTCCTCCGCTGGATGAGGAAAGGCGGCAGGAGATCGCCAGACACGTCAAAAAAATGGCGGAAGAGGAGAAGACCGTCCTCCGCAACCTGAGAAGGGAAAGCAAGGAAGCCATCGAAGAACTGGAGAAGAAAAAAGAGATTACCGAGGATGATAAATACTGGGGCTTCGAAAAGCTTCAGGAAGTGACTGACGAATACACCAAGAAGATTGAGAATCTGGCTGGAGCCAAGGAGAAAGAAATACTCGAGGTCTGAGGAGAGTCACACAGCCCTTTCTCGATTTTCCTTTTTCGTTCTTCCGAAAATGGATTTTTCTCTGCCTGATCAGGCGCTCGTCTCTGTTTTTCTCCTGAACCAGTTTTCCGCTGTGCCGAATTTGGTGCGGATGACCACTCCCCATCCGATGATGTTCAGGACAAAGATGAACAGCGAGCCGAGGATGGGGATGAAGGAGATGAGGCTGACCAGAATCAGGCCCAGCATCACAATCAGCAGCGGGGAAGCTTTGCTTTTTCCGCCGAATGCGCTGGCGAGGCTTTCTCCGAAGAAATAGAAAAGGACCACGCGACCGAAGGTCTTGATGATGGCCCCGACAATGACCAGGCCCAGCAGGAGGGGGATGCCGATGAGGAGGAAGGAGAGCAGCGTGGAGAAGATGATCAGGCCGGAGTAGATGATGAGGCTTAACACCCCTGTTCCGAATACCGGCCAGAAGGAGCGCCGGATTTCGCCGGAGGCCAGAGAGACCTGGCGGGGGAAGAAAGCGGCAATCAGCAGGGCAAGGAGGAACCAGATGAAGATGGAAATCAACTTGAGAATGATGAGGAGCGGGAAGAGAGAGCCTTTCAGGAGTTTCCCCAGAAACCTGGCGATGTCTTCGGAGGTGTTGAAGTAAATCGTGTCTCCATGAACAACGCACCCCGGCTCTTTTTCCAGCTGTCCGCCCAGGGAAAAGACATCTCCCTTGATCACGGCCGTTGATTTCAGGATGATGTGGGCTCCGAACCCCAGGACGACTTCTCCGACTTCGCCGGAGATGACGACATTGCCGCCGAAGGCAATCACGTTTTCCTTGACTTTTCCTTCGACGAGGACATTGCCGCCGAATGTGACGACGTTTTTCTGGACTGCATCCTCGGCGACGACGATGTCATTGATCAGGGTGAAAGACTGCTGACTCTGGAGAGGAAGAAGCCCGGCGCTGAAAAAGAGAAGGACAAAGGGCAGGGCGATTCTATTTTTCATGCTTTATCTCCAAACAGGAATTTTTTTCTTAGCCCATAGACGGAAGAAACGACCAGGATGAGGGCGATGGTGATAAGGACGAGCTGGACCTGGGGGCTGAGGACTGTGGTCAGGGAGCTGAGGCTCTTGATGAGGAATTCGAGGAGCTTCTCGAGGACCATGAGAAGAACAGCGGCCAGCTTGAAGAGCTTGATGAAGATCGAAGAAATGTCGCTCAAAGAAGTCCATAAGGCATCATTGGTGAAAACGAAGAGCGTCAGAAGGTTCTGGCCGCTGACGATAAAAAAGATGAGGAGCGCCAGGACAGTGGAGGCGAAACCTGCGGAGAGCGCCCCTATCCAGACAGCGAGAGGAGTGCTTGCCGGAAAGATTCTGGCCATGACCTGCTCGGTGAAATCCGAAGGCGTCTCCCAGAGAGGAAGATCTCCGGCAGCCTCCAGCAGGAGCTGCCTTTCCTCCACGGCCTTCCGGCATTGCGGGCAACGAGCCAGATGCTCCTGGATTTCTCTGTCTTCAGCCGGAGAAAGCGCCTTATCCAGGTAAAGATGAATGCGTTCAATGGTGATGCAGTTCATGTCGTTTCCTCAAGCTGCCGGCGAATCATTTCTTTGGCCTGAAAGACTCTGTTTTTAACCGTTCCCACCGGCAGGCCTTTGATGTCGGCGATCTCTTCATAGCTGAATTCGTTGATATGCCTCCAGAGGAAGACTTCCCTGAAATGAGCCGGGAGGCGCTCCAGAGCACGTTCGATGAAGTCCTTGAGCTGGGCGAGCTCAAACCTGGTCACTACCGATTTCTCCTCAGCCGGCACTTGAAGCGGTGGAAGGCTGGCGTCAAAAGAGGGCTTCTGGTCGAGAGAGAGGACGTCGATTTTTCTCTTTCGCCAGTGGTCGATGAGGAAGTTCGAGGCGATTTTGAACAGCCAGGTGCTGAATTTGTGCTGCGGTTTATAGGAGCGGAGAGCCGAATAGGTTTTGATAAAAACTTCCTGGGTAAAATCCAGAGCCAGTTCTCGATCTCCCACCATTCGGCCGATATAGTTGAAGAGAGGTTTTTGATATTTTCGAATGATCATCTCAAAGGCCTCTTTGTCACCTTTGATGGCTTGCTCGATGAGGGTTCTGTCTTCATCCATGGAGGACATCCTGTCCTCATTTCTCAATACGAAAAAAGACTGTCTGCGTTCAGCTTCGGGATGCTTTCGGCCTGTTTTAACTTGCCGGGCCAGATGTATTCTTGATGATTTCGACGTCATAAGGGAGGTCCAGCTCGAACACCTTCCGGGGCAAACGGACATCGGTTTTGACCTGGGTGAAGAGAAATTCGGACTTGTTCCCCGCCCAGTCAAAAAAAATCGCTCTCTGGATAAGCCAGGTTTTCTCATCGATTTCGAGGAGGATGTGGGTGTATTCGACTTCTTCTCTGGGAGTGAGCCTGATCTTCCAGGTCCGTTTATCAGGAGAGGGAAAGGGGCTGAACTCAAGGTCATAGTCATCGATGAGCTTCCTCTGGCCGGAGAGGAGGGAGAGGATTTCGGATTCATACTTCTCTTTGGACTGGACGCTCTGGATGACTTCCTTTTCCTCGGGGAAATAGAAAAGAAAAGTCCCCTCTTTGTAGAGAAAAACCTTTTCTTCCGGCTCCGTGTATTCCCACCGCATCCAGTCTGGCTTCTGGAAATAAAACTTTCCTTTTTCTTTCAGGGGAGTGGAGACCGACGTGGGAAAATAGACCTGGACAAAACTTGCCTGAAGGGTGCGGAGCGAACGGAGTTTCTCCTGGACTCTTAAGGCCACATCTTCCACGCTGAAAGATGAGCCCAGCAGGAAGAAAGAGAGCAAAGCGGCGAGAGTATTCATGTGAAAAATTATAGCAGAGAAAAAGAGGACAGGCCACTTTTTTGGTAAGTCCGGATGTTCCGTCAAAAATAAAGTACAGTGGCACAGCAGAGGGCTCGGGACGGTTCGCTCAAAGTCACGCTGGCTTTGCCTCGAGGAACCATGCCCGCTCGTCCTTCACACGGACTTTTCTGCGAACCACCCCTCGCCAAAGAGGATGGGTGGCATGGGGTGCTCCCCCGCAACGCCCGCAGCGGAAGGGGTTCCCCACGGGGGGATGGGAGGAGCGGAGAGTGAATCCATTCTTCCAAACCGGATTATCACATTAATGAAAATGCTTCTGAAAATGACCGGGGATGTAGCCTCTCCGGCTTTTTTTTGCTATAAGAGGCGTGGTGAGAGTGGAATTTCTTCTTTTTCTCCTCGTCTATTTCGTCCTTGTCCTTCTGGCGAGCTTTCTCTTCACCAGGAGGATGAACAGCCTGGACGACTTTTTTCTCGCATCCCGGAAACTTCCAGGCTTTCTGGTATTCTTTTCTCTCTCTGCGTCCTGGTTCGGAGCCACCTCAATCCTTGTCTCCACGGATGAAGCCTACCGGGCCGGCTTGAGCTCATTCTGGGTCATGGGCGTGCCGGCAGTCCTGACCGTCCTCCTCCTCGCCTTTTTTATCTCTCGCCCCCTCCGTCGCCTGTCCATCGTGAGCCTGCCGGACCTGGTCGAGCTGCGCTACGGCCGCACTGTCAGACATCTGGCTTCTGTCCTGATCATCTGGTACATGGCTCTTCTGGCGGCCTCCCAGATGGTGGCCATCGGGAATTTTTTGAAATCGTTTCTCGGCCTTCCTTATCTTACGAGCCTGACTCTGGGAGTGGCTGTGGTCCTTGTTTACTCTGTCATCGGCGGATTTTTTTCGGTCACCGTCACCGACAGCCTGCAGTTGATCTTCCTGGCCGCGGGCGTTTCAGGCCTTTTCTTCTTTCTCTCCGGCGCTTCATCATTCCATGAGGTGGCGCTCAGCGCTTGCCAGCTGGGAAAGGAACACTATTTTGACCTTTTCTCTGATTTTAAAAGAAACTTCCTGACCGCACTCTCCTTTACCCTGGCCTGGACCGTTTCTCCCATCGCCTGGCAGAGGATTCAGGCGGCGCGGAGCGAAAGGAGTGCCCGGCAGGGCCTTCTGGCCACCGCCGCCGCGCTCTTTCTCCTCTACTGGGCAGTGGTGTTGTCCGGAATGCTCTCCCTTCCTCTTTTCTCTTCTACCGTCCTGGGAGGTCCTCTTCTTTCTGAATTGATTTCCTCAAAGGTGTCCATCGTCTTGAGCGGGATTTTATTTGTGGCCGTGGTGGCGGCTGTCATGTCGACCATGGATACGGCCATCAACACCGGAGCTCTCTCCCTGACCCGGGACGTCTATCAGCAGGTTTTTCCCTCAAGCCGGGGAAAAAAGGTCGTTCCTGCCGGCCGCCTGTCCACAATCTTTGTTGCCGGCATCGCCTTTCTGGTGGCCACCCGGTTTCAGAGCATCCTGAAAACCCTGGGACTGGCCTCAGAGATCATGGCCGAAGGACTCTTTGTGCCGGGCATGGCCATGGTTTTCCTGAAAAAAAGATGGCCGGCGGCAGGCTTTTTGAGCCTTGTTCTGGGCGGCGGCTTTTCCCTGGCCGGCTTTCTGTGCGAGATGAAGCTCCTTTCTTTTTCGTGGCCTTCCTGGCCTTTTTCCGTCCCCTACGGAGTTGGTTTGAGCGCCGTTGGATTTTGCCTGGGGGCTGTCGTAGACAAACTCAGGGAGAGATCCGGTCGGGTTAAGAAACTCAGGTGATACGATATAATTTCTGGTTCTCTTCCATTTTGTGTGGGCAATCTCATGGGTAAAATACACGGAAATGGCATCGCTCCCTTCAGATTTTTAACGCCATTCCCGTGTATTTTGCCCACACTAAGCTGGAAGAGAACCTCATTTCTTTTGCTCTTTTTGCAGGTAACAGGTCATTTGGCGCTTTTTTGATGGTTTACTGTGTCTTATCTTTTGGATATCATGAAGACGATGTCTTTCCGGGATAAGCTTCGCTGGAGATTGATCGGGGTTTTGGGGAAATTTCTTCTCTGGCTCTGGGCGAAGTCTGTCAGAGTCACGGTCTTAGGAGAGGAAGAATACAGGAAGCTCAGGCAGAAGGGTCAGCCGGTGATTTTTCTCATCTGGCATGGGCGGCTTTTCTTTGCTCCCTATTTTTTTCGCAGGAGAGGAATCACGGCCCTGATCAGCCCCAGCGGGGACGGTGAGATCATCGCCCAGATCGGGTCAAGATGGGGCTTTCGGATTCTCAGGGGGTCGAGCTCCCACCCCGTCCTCAGAGCATGGAGCGAGATGAAAAGAGACCTGCGGAACGGAGGCGAACTGATCATCGTTCCCGATGGCCCCAAAGGGCCTGACCGAAAGATAAAGCCCGGAGCTCTCAAGCTGGCTCAGGAAACCGGTGCCTTTCTGGTGCCCTTTACCTTTTCCAGCTCGAGAAAAAAATTCTTGAGGAGCTGGGACAGGTTTTTGCTCTTTTTTCCCTTTTCAAAAGTGGTTGCCGTCTGCGGCCGCCCGTTTTCGGTGAGTCCGCATCTTGATGAGGGAGGGCTGGAGAGGGAGCGGGAAAAACTGGAGCGTTTCATGGCCGAGATGGATGAGCGAGCTGACAGATTTTTTGCCTGATCGTCGCGAGTTATTTTCCCGGCCAGGAGATTTATGGTATAAATACCCGAAAAAGGAGAGGATGATGAGGAAAACGACTTTTCTGATTTTTTTAATTTTCTTTTTGGTTTTTTCCGGATGTTCTCTTTACCTTTATTCCCAGGAAGCCCGGGACTTGATCGCCCGAGCGGACGAGCTTTTCTCCGAGATGGCGGACATGGCCATGGCTGAGCAGGCACGATCCAAATATCAGGAAGCCATGCTGAAAGCCGGGGATAAGTACGATGCTTTCTGGAAAATGGCCAGGATTCTCTACTACATTGGCGCCCACACCGATAGCAATAAAGAGAAGAAAGCCATTTTCGGGCAGGGCATTTATTACGCCAAGAGGGCCGTGGAGTTGCAGCCGCAGAAGCCGGATGGATATTTCTGGCTTGGCGTCAACTACGGCGTTTACGGTGAAGCCCGAGGCGTTCTCAACAGCCTTTTCCTGGTCGATGACATCAAAGAGGCGATGAACAAGGTCATCGAGCTCGACCGCAGCTATGAGGATGGCGGGCCGGACAGGGTCCTCGGCCGGGTGTATTTCAAACTTCCCGGTTTTGTCGGAGGAAGCAACGAAAAATCCCTGGAGCACCTTTTGAAGTCCAAGGAATTTGGCCCCAACGACCCGGTGACGCATATCTACATGGCCGATACCCATCTTGCTCTCAAAGAGATAGACAAGGCGAGGGAGGAATTGGAGTTTATCCTCAACATGGAGCCGGACTCCCGCTGGGCTTCTGGAGTCGACGAAGCGAAAAAAGTAGCCGGAGAAATGCTCCAGAGGAAGCCATTCAGAACAAAATAAGCCCTGTTACCCCTCTTCTGAGAAGACCTGAGCAGAAAAAATCTCAATCCGCGCGCCCTTTTTCCACTCATCCTCACCGAGGCCGGCCTTCAAACATCCGTGGCGGAGATAGGTTTCCAGGTCCCAGTTCCATTCGACAGGAACCTGAGGCAGGAGAAGGCCTTTGCAGGGACCTTTGGAAACGATGATCCCGTGTTTTCCGACTTCGATGTCTTTGACGTCCTCGATGAGCCGGGGAAGACCGAGCACGGATATTTCAATCCTGGTCCTGGAGAGCTCCTCGAGGGTCAGCGGCTGGAAGCGGTAGTCCTGGGTGGCCGCCGATACGGCGACATCCAGGATTGTCTCATAGAGCGGCTTGTAGGGCAGCGGGTATCCGATACACCCCCTGAGCTGATTGTCGACCTTGAGGGTGACAAACGCTCCTCTTTTCTCCTGCAGGGCTTTGTCCGTTATTCGGGCCTTGAGCGGTTTTTCGCTCTTCAGGTAATGCTCGATGGCCCGCCGTGCCAGGTTAAGGAGAGCTTTCTGCTGGTCCTCATTCAAAAGGTTTTCCATGAGCCTTTCTCTCTTCATTTGTCGAGTTGAAGTGGAATCGGCGAGAGAAAAAATTGGCCATTAAAATCGATGACATAGGATTTCATGGCGATTTTTTTCCGGTTCTTCGCCTGAAGCTCTAAATAAAGCTTGCCGAAGGCAAAAGGGACCAGAATTTTTTTCAGTTTTCTCTCATCCGGCCGGAAGGAGAAAAAGCCGAGGAGTCTTCCCCGGTAGAATTCTTCAAGCTCTTGATATCTGGCCAGAGAGGGGAAGAAGCCTTTCCCGGAGGGAAGGATTTTTTCGACGAGAAACCGGTGCCCCCTTTTGTGCCCGATGAGAAAGCCATCAGGATGAGAGGGAGAAGCCACAAGGTTGAGCGCCTGCAGGAACTGAAAGGCCTCGGACGAGAGGAAGGCGTCCATTGACCCTCATTATAACAAAACTTGGCCATGCTGGGAACAACCGAAAGGCCGAGATGCGAAGAGAAAAAGAGGAGCGGATGGATGCTGTGAAGACTGGAATTCCGAACCGGGGAATGGGGCTGAGGGTTATCCGATCAGCCCGAGCAGGGGAGCGAGGACCCTGACGCCGGACCAGATGATAAGGATGCCGGCGATGTTCAGCCAGAACCCGAACTTGATCATCTGGGGAAGACGAACCAGCCCCGAGCCAAAGATGATGGCATTGGGGGGTGTGGCCACAGGGAGCATGAAGGCAAAGCTGCAGCCGATGGCGCTCCCCAGCACCGGCGGGAGAGGGCTGACAGAGGCGGCATTGGAGATGGCGATGATGATGGGGATGATCATGCTGGCTGAGGCCGTGTTGGAGGTCAGCTCGGTCAGGTAGACGCTGAAGGTGATGGAGAGAAGCGTGATCAGGGAGAGGCTGGCTGCGCTGCCTCCGGAGGAGATGAAGAATTTCCCCACCGCGTCGGCCAGGCCGGTTTCAAACATCTGGAAGCCCAGAGACAGACCTCCGCCAAAAAGGAGGAGGGTCCCCCAGTCGATTTTGACCGCCTCCTTAAAGGAAAGGGTGAACTGGCCCCGCTGGAGACTGACGGGAAGGATAAACAGGAGCCCGGCACCGATGATGGCCGCCACCGACTCGGGAAAATGGTCTTCGAGCCAGAGAAAGAGCGAGGCCTTTCTTCCCCAAACAAGAGAGACGAAGCCGGGAAAGACCCAGAGAAAGACAGTGACGGAGAAGGCCAGCAGAACGTTTTTCTGGGCCCGGGAAAGCCCCTCCGGTCTTTTTTGGCCCAGGGAAGAGAGGAGAGGAGTTGCAAAGCTCGCCGCCTTTTCTTTTCTCAAAGAAAGCTTCATCAGGAAGAAGAGAACACAAAACATGGGGATCAGTATCAGAAAACTGAGCGTCATCCACTGGAAAAAGGTGACCCGGTAGGAGGCGAGTCTTTCCAGCATGCCGATGGCGATGAGGTTGGGAGGGCTGCCGATGGGAGTGCCGATTCCGCCAATGGAGGCCGAGTAGGCCAGCGTCAGGAGCAGAATTAGGCCGAAGGAAGATGGGGTCTTTCTTTTTTTTTCAGATTCAAAAGTTTCCAGGATTCCCAGAACGATGGGAAACATCATGGCGGTGGTGGCAGTGTTGCTGATCCACATGGAAAGGAAGAGAGTGGTCACCCCCAGGGCCAGAAGGACCCGGCTTCTCTTATGGGCAATGGATTTCAGGGAGAGGATGGAATAAGCCAGTTTTTGATCGAGGGAGTGAACGCTCATCGCCCGGGCCAGGATGAAGCTTCCCAGAAAGAGCATGATGATCGGGTTGGCAAACGGCGCGAAAGCGGCCTGGACGGAGGAGACCTGAAAAATCGTGATCAGGGCCGGGATGAGAAGAGCGGTGACCGGAATGGGGACGCATTCCGTGACCCACCAGGCCACGACCAGGAGAAAGATGGCGAAAAGGCGGCTGGCCCTCGGATTCTGAGGAAGAAGAGGAATAAAATAAGCGATTAAAAACAGGAGAGGACCGAGGACAAACCCGATTCTTTTCCGGTTTTCCATCCTTTACTGAGTCATCGTTCAGAGTGCGAGTCCTGGAAAGCATTCCGAGCAGAAAGCCTGTTTTTTGCGTTTTGCAGGCCTGGCCTTTTTCCCCTGGATTGGATGCATCGGCATCGCGAACAACATTGCTTAGGATTATATTTTTTTTCCAGGCAAAAGACAAGAAAAGTCGGGTTTCTTGACTCCAGGATGAGTTCGAATTATGATGGAAGAAAAAAATGGCCAACCTGGAGTATGAGACGCTCATTGTCGGATCCCTGGAGACAAACTGCTATCTCGTCAACTGTCCGGAGACCCTCGAGTGCGCGATTGTCGACCCCGGCGCTGAAGCCGAGGAGATTTTCCGGATGGTCGCCCATAAGGGTTTGAAGCCGAAGGTCATTCTCAACACGCACGGCCACATCGACCACATCGGGGCCAACAAGGATGTCAAGGAGAGATTCGGCATCCCGCTGTGCATCCATTCGGCGGACAGCTCGATGCTGGGAAGCGTGCTGCAGTCAGAGATGGGGATTTTTCTGGGGGCCAAGGATTCTCCCCCGGCCGACCGCTTCTTTAAGGATGGAGAGAGGATCAAGATCGGAAAATCTTCCCTGAAAGTCATCCACACGCCCGGCCATTCTCCCGGAAGTGTCAGCTTCCTGGGAGATGGTTTTCTTCTCTCCGGCGACACCCTCTTCTGCGGCGGCGTGGGCCGCACCGACCTTCCCGGAGGCTCCTGGTCGCAGATCGTTGATTCTATCAAGAACAAGATCCTGACTATGCCTGATGAAATGATCGTCCTCCCCGGCCACGGTCCGCAGACCACGGTCGGTCTGGAGAAAAGCTCCAACTCCCTCATCCCATGAACAGCCTGGCCTCCCCGAGCGAGGACATTCTCCGTTCTTTCCTTGATTTTCTCTCAGTGGAAAAAGGCCTGTCCGCGAATACCGTGTTTTCCTATTCCCGGGATATCAACAAATTCCTCCGGTTTCTCCACAAGGAGAAGATTCCGCTGTTGAAGACGGGAGAGGATGACCTGGCCCGTTTCATCCATCACCAGAGCCGGGCCGGATTATCGGCCCGCTCTCTGGCGAGAATGGTCTCCTCCCTGAAATCTTTTTATAAGTTCCTGGTCCTGGATGGAAGGGTCAAGAAGAATCCGGCTTCGAACTTCTCCTCTCCCAAGACCTGGATGGCCCTGCCCAAATTTTTAACCATCTCTGAGGTGGAGTCCCTGCTCAGGCAGCCTGACGCAGGGGAGCCGCGCGGAATGAGGGACAAGGCAATGCTTGAGCTTCTCTATGCCACAGGGCTGAGAGTTTCCGAGCTCGTCTCCCTCAAGCCCGGGAATATTAACCTTGAGGAGGGATTTCTGATCTGCATGGGGAAGGGAGGCAAGGAGAGGATCGTTCCCGTCGGGGAGACCGCGGCCAGCGCTGTTCGCCGTTATCTCCAGGAGGCCCGGCCGAAGCTTTTGAAGAAACCGGGCGATTCCCTCTTCCTCACCTACAGGGGAGAGGCCTTCACCCGCCAGGGATTCTGGAAAATCCTGAAGAGTTACGCGAAAAAGGCCGGCCTGGGTCTTCACATCAGCCCGCACATCCTCCGCCATTCCTTCGCCACCCATCTTCTGGAGAGAGGCGCTGACCTGAGGTCTGTGCAGTTGATGCTCGGACACAGCCAGATCACCACCACTCAACTCTATACCCATATCAGCCGGAAGCGGCTCCGCCGCGTCTACGATAAGTATCATCCCCGCGCCTGAAGAGGCAGGCATTTTCGGCAAAAAGGATTCGGAGTCAGGATTTATCCCGGGGAATATCTGGCCTGGACTATTCATAAAAAAGGCCGATACTTATCATAGTATCTGCAGCAACCTCGACTCGTGAATAATCCAGCCTGGCAGCAAGAAGAATGAAAGAGGGCACTAAGGCCCTATCCTGATATCGGGCCTCTATTCAAAGCGGGGAGTTATGGTGATTTCCACTTTGACCTGATGCTGGTGGACGAAGAACAAGGCCCTGTTCTGGAACGGATGCCATTTCCGATACTCCCATTCCCAGGCGAAATTCTCTTTAACCTCGCCGCGGCTGATTTGACTTCGCTTGAGAAAAACGGCGTTTGAGCCTCTGGTGACATAAACGTCATAGTTGACAGCAGAAAACCATTCGGTATTTTCCTTTGAAGCGGGAAGGTTCAAATAAAATTTCCACTCGGATTCGTTCTGAGGAACGCTGAAGCCGTAGGTTAAAAAATCAAAGTGGAGGTGTTCATTTTTGCTGAGGATATAGTTGAGGCGGAACGACGGTTTTTCTTTGAAGTCCCTGGCAGAAATGACACAGACGGAATCGGCCCGCTTTCCGACTTCCTCAGCCGTGAACTCGATGAGCTCTGAGCTTTCGTGGTAGAGAATATAGTCTTCATCGTCTCTCTCCATGAGGCCGGTCCAGAGGTTGGTGAAGGTGTACTGGCCGGAGCAGGAAGATTCCTCTGCCTTGACCTGGTAGCTCCCTTCAGTTCTGAGGACGATTTTAATCTTCCACCAGAGAGGCAGAGCCTGATCAGCGCGGGATGAGGCCAAAGAGAAAATGCCTTCCGGGAAGAAACCCGAGATGGTCAACAAGCCAATGAGAAGGAAAGCTTTTCTCACCATGCGCCTCTATTCATCTTAAAATAAAAAAGCCTCGAATTCCATAGAAACAGGTTTCCTCCCGCGCGCCTTTTTCTGTGGTAGATTTGGAGGGGTTCATTTTTTCACAAAGTCCTTGACGGGGAAGAGGAAACCTGCTAATATAACTTTTCAGTTTAAAGACTATACTTTCAAGTTTAATATCAAAACTAGCCAGTATAAGAAATTTGTCAACCGGAACGATGAAGAGAAAAGACATCAGGGAAGAAAGAAGAAAGCAGC
>CAYZDV010000040.1:0-15208 GCA_964477275.1 uncultured Eubacteriales bacterium | reverse complement strand
TCAGGTGCGGCTTGGTCCGCTGAAACTTCGCCTTCGCCATTGCCCTTTACCTCCTTTTTATTGTGCGACTCGGGTCAGGCTTTGCCAGGAATTGCTGCTCCAGGACAGAATGCAGACTCCACCTCAATATGAGGATAACAGCAGACCATGATTTCCTTGATAAGGCCTGATCCTGAAAATTTATCTCATCCATCATCTTCTGGCCTACCTGTAAGCCGGAATTCTCCCCTCCACTCTGGCAATGATCTTTTTCATGACCGCATCCGGAGTGGGCTTATAGCGGCAAAACTCCATAGAAAAGACCCCCCTCCCCTGGGTTAACGTCCTCAACGTGTTGGCGTAGCCAAACATTTCCTCCAGAGGGACCAGGGCCTTGACCACTCTCGAACTCCCCCGCATCTCCATCTCTTCGATCTTGCCTCGATGGGCATTGATGTCTCCAACAATGTCTCCCAGGTACTCATCAGGAGCCACCACTTCAAGGCTCATGATCGGCTCGAGAAGAACGGGCTTGGCCCGAGATACGGCATCCTTGAATGCCAGAGAGCCGGCAATTTTAAACGCAATGGCCGTCGAGTCGACTTCGTGAAAGGAGCCATCGACCAGCGTGGCCTTGATGTCGGTGATAGGATATCCGGCCAAAAAGCCTGTCTCCATGGCCTCTTTTACCCCCTGTTTGACTGAAGGAATGAACTCCTTTGGGATGGCGCCTCCTTTGGTGGCGGTGACAAACTGGAACCCTCCCCCGCGTTCCAGAGGCTCGATGACAATCTGGCAATGGCCGTACTGCCCTCTTCCGCCTGACTGCCGGATGTACCTGCCTTCGCCATCGGCTTGCGCAGTGATGGTCTCCTTGTAAGCCACCTTGGGTCTCCCTAACTTAGCCTGGACTCCGAACTCCCTCATCATCCGGTCCATCAGGATCTCCAGGTGGAGTTCGCCCATCCCGCAGACCAGTGTCTGTCCGGTCATCGGGTCCTGTTTGACCATGAATGTGGGGTCTTCCTTCTCCAGCTTGTGCAGCGCTTCCGCCAATTTCACATGATCCCTCTTGGCCCTGGGTTCGATATGAGCTGTAACCACGGGCTCGGGAAACTTGATCGGCTCCAGGATGATGGGACGGTTTCTCGCGCAGAGCGTGTCTCCGGTGGAAAGGTTCTTCATCGATCCCAGGGCGGCAATGTCTCCAGCAGTGATTTCCTTGAGATCCTTTCTCTTGTTGGAGTGCATTTCCAGAATCCGAACAAGCCGCTCTTCCTCCTGTTTGGTGGCGTTATAGACCCAGGAACCAACTCTCGTCTTTCCGGAATAGACGCGGATGAAGGAAATGCTGCCCACATAAGGATCGTTGGCGATTTTAAAGACCAGGGCCGAGAATGGCTCCTCATCCGCAGCCTTTCTGGTTTCGACGTCCAGAGTTCGGGGATGATGCCCCGTGACAGCCGGAACATCCACGGGCGAAGGCAAATAATCAACGATGGCATCCAGCAGGGGATGCACCCCCTTGTTTTTAAAAGAAGCGCCCAAGAGCACCGGAACAATCCGGAGCGAGAGCACTCCCTTCCGGATGGCAGCCTTGATCTCTTCTGGGAAAATTTCAGCGCCTTCCAGGTACTTTTCCATCAGATGGTCGTCAATATCACTCAGCTTTTCCAGCATCTCGTTCCTTTTCTTTCGGGCTTCCTCCCGGTATTCCCCGGAAAGGTCTCTCACCTCGTACTTTGTTCCCAGCAGGTCCTCACCCCAGTCAATTTCCTTCATTCCGACGAGGTCCACAACGCCTCTGAAGCTCTCCTCTGTCCCCAGGGGGATCTGGACGAGGACCGGCTTCGCGGCCAGCTTCGTCTCAATTTCATGAATGATTCTTTCCGGATCGACTCCGACTCTGTCCATTTTATTGATGTAGATGATTCGAGGCACCCGGTACCTGTCGGCCTGTCTCCAGACGGTTTCCGACTGCGGCTCCACCCCCCCCACGCCGCAGAGAATGGCGATGGCGCCGTCGAGAACTCTCAGGGACCGTTCCACTTCAGCTGTGAAATCCACGTGACCGGGAGTATCAATGATGTTAATGCGGTGGTTTTTCCAGTAGCAGGTGGTGGCTGCTGAAGTGATCGTTATTCCGCGCTCTTGCTCCTGAGCCATCCAATCCATAACCGCTGTGCCTTCATCCACCTCTCCCATCTTGTAAGTGATTCCGGTGTAGAAAAGGATACGCTCCGTAGTTGTAGTCTTCCCCGCATCGATATGGGCCATGATGCCGATGTTTCTGATCTTTTCGATTGGATGTCTTCCGGTCAAGTCTTCTCTCCATTAGAGTAAAAATATCTCTTTTAAAAAGGGAGACTACCATCTATAATGAGCAAAAGCTCTATTGGACTCTGCCATTTTATGCGTGTCCTCTCTTTTCTTGACCGCTCCACCTCTGTGGCTCGCCGCATCGATGATTTCTGCTGCCAGCTTCTCAGTCATGCTCTTTCCAATCCTTGTCCTGGCATAATGAATGAGCCAGCGCACGGCCAGCGAGCTCGAGCGGTCGAGAGGCACTTCCACAGGGACCTGGTAGGTGGCCCCTCCGACTCTTCTCGATTTCGTCTCCAGGATGGGTCTGGTATTCTCCACCGCTTTTTCGAACATCTTCAAGGGGTCGTCCTTGGTCTTTTCTTTGACCTGCGTCATAGCGCCGTAGACGATTCTCTCGGCCACGCTTTTTTTGCCCCTCTTCAGGATTGTATTGATGAACTTGGAGATCAGAGTACTGTTGTAGAAATGGTCCGGCTTGGACTTCCTCTTCTTCACCGTTCCTCTTCGGGGCATCCTTCACTCCTTCATCCAGCGATCCGCTTCTCTTTGGGTTTTTTTGTTCCGTATTTGGACCTGCCCTCCATCCGGTTCGCCACTCCCTCGCAGTCCAGATGGCCGCGAATCACATGGTAGCGGACTCCGGGCAAATCCTTGACCCGTCCTCCTCGAATGATGACGATCGAGTGTTCCTGGAGGTTATGACCTTCTCCAGGTATGTATCCTGTGACCTCTATGTTATTTGTTAACCGGATACGCGCCACCTTGCGCAGGGCCGAGTTGGGCTTTTTGGGCGTCGTGGTGAACACGCGTGTGCACACTCCTCTCTTCTGGGGGCACATCTCCAAAGCCGGTGATTTGCTTTTTCCCTTCTTCGATGTGCGTCCTTTTCTGATTAACTGGTTAATGGTCGGCACGATAATGCACTCCTTCTCAGTCTTTCCATTTTTTACTCGCTCTGAGAAAAAATCTCTCAGTGCGAATGTTCGGATAATAGCAAAAACAGCCTGCTATGTCAAGAATTTAGAGGTAGTTAGAGCTAATTTGAGTCCCGTATCAGGACGTCCATTTCCTGCTCAGTCTTCACCTCTTCTCTTTCTTTCAATTCCACGTTTCGATAATACCTGTAGCCGGTTCCGGCCGGAATCAGCCTGCCCATGATAATATTCTCTTTCAGCCGCCGGAGATGGTCCACTTTCCCATAGAGGCTGGCTTCGGTCAGAACACGAGTCGTCTCCTGGAAAGAGGCGGCGGCGATGAAGCTGTCCGTGCTCAAAGCGCTCTTGGTGATACCCAGAAGCAACGACCTGGCTTTGGCCGGCTTTCCGCCTTTCCTGACCACCTTTTCATTCTCCTCCTGGAAGGAAAACTTATCCACCTGTTCATCGACCAGCAATTCCGTATCTCCCGCTTCCTCCACTTTGACCCAGCGCAGCATCTGGCGGATGATGATCTCGATGTGCTTGTCGTTGATATGAACACCCTGAAGCCTGTAGACAGCCTGAATCTCACTTAACAGATATTCTGCCAGCTCTTTCTCTCCCAGGACTCTCAGGATATCATGCGGGTTCACCGGCCCATCCATCAGAGGAGTGCCGGCTCTGACCCTTTCTCCGTCCGCTATGCTCAGGTGGGCTCCTTTGGGAATGAAATATTCCTTTTCTCCCCCTTTCTCGTTTCTCACCGCAATCTTCCTGTAGCCCCTGACCAGACCGCCGATTTCCACCACGCCGTCGATCTCGGAAATGACCGCCAGTTTCTTGGGCCGGCGAGCTTCGAAGAGTTCCTCGGCCCGGGGCAGACCGCCGGTGATGTCCTTGGTCCGGGCAACTTCCCGGGGAATTTTGGCCAGGTCATCGCCAGCAAAGACCTTCTGGTTGTCCTTCACCTCCAGGTTGGCTCCTGAAGGCAGGAAGTACTTCCTGAGGACCACAGATCGTCCCTTCTCATCCTTCTTCCTACTGGAGACGATTTCGATGCGAGGCTGCATTTTTTCCTCTTTGGGTTGGATAATGGCTCTGGTGACCAATCCGGTGAACTCATCCTGAATCTCTTCCATGGTCACTCCGAGAATGACGTCATAAAAGTGAACAACCCCTTCCTCTTCGGTCAGGATGTAAGTGTTGAAGGGATCCCACTCGGCAAATTCCTGTCTGGCTTTTACTTCTTCGCCGTCTCTGACCAGAATTTTCGCGCCGTAAGGAACCTGATAATGTTCGACCTCTCTTCCACGATGGTCCAGGATGGCAATGTTGGCATTGCGGTTGACAACGATCAAAGCCCCTTCCTTGTCGACCACGCTTTTGAGATTGTTGAATTTGATGACGCCGTCGTTTTTGGCCTCCAGCCTGGATCTCTCGGCACCTCTCATGGCGATTCCGCCGACATGGAATGTCCTCATCGTCAGCTGAGTGCCCGGCTCTCCGATCGACTGGGCGGCAATGATTCCCACCGCTTCTCCCAGCTCAATCAGCTTGCCGGTGGCCATATTGCGGCCGTAGCAAAGCCGGCAGACGCCTCGCTTCGACTCGCAGGTGAGAAGAGAACGAATCTTGACCTTCTCGATGCCCAGCTCCTGGAACTTCTGGGCCACTCCCTCGGAGATTTCCTCGTTCATGTCGACGATAACCTCGTCGGTATCAGGATGACGGACTCGCTCCAGGGAGATTCTGCCCACAATTCTATCCACAAAGGGTTCGATCAGCTCACCGTTTTCGACGATGGCCGAGACGTTCAGCCCTTTAAGGGTCCCGCAGTCCTCTTCATCAACAATGACATCCTGAGAAACATCGACCAGCTTCCGGGTGAGATAACCGGAATTCGCTGTCTTCAAGGCCGTATCCGCCAGCCCTTTTCGGGCGCCGTGAGTGGAGATGAAGTACTGCAAAACGTTCAAACCTTCTCTCAGGTTGGAAACGATGGGTGTTTCGATGATCTCTCCCGAGGGCTTGCTCATCAGACCTCTCATTCCAGCCAGCTGGCGAATCTGCTGTTTGTTCCCCCGCGAACCGGAGTCAGCCATGACGAAGAGAGAATTCAGCTCCTTGCCTTCGAAGCTGAGCTTTCGCATCTGTTCGATCATCACGGTTGAGACCTTATCTGTGACCTCACCCCAGATCTCGACGACCCGGTTGAACCGTTCTCCAGCCGAAATTGTTCCTTCTCTGTAGAGCTTCTCAATTCTCTGGACTTCTTTCTGCGCTTTTTCCACCATTTCTGCTTTTTCCTTGGGGACGACAAAATCGTCTATCCCGAGGGAAAATCCAGCATAGGTGGCATAGTTGAAGCCGACCTCTTTCATTTTGTCCAGCATCTCGATGGTCGGCTCCAGACCGACCTTAAGGTAGGTGTAGAAGACCAGGCTCTCCAGGCCTTTCTTCCTCAGCATTCCGTTGACAAAGGGAATTCCTTGAGGGAGGATGTCGTTGAAGATGATGCGTCCGGCCGTTGTCTCGATGAGCTTGTTATCGACATCTGTCACCGGGCAACTCATCACCGCCTGGTCATCATAGTAGGTGGTCAGGTTCATCAACTGTCCCTTGTATCTCAACCTGATTAACGCATGGAGGCTGATTTCCTTGTTCTCCATGGCTAACAGGGCCTGGTTCGCAGAAGCAAAGATTCGGCCTTCTCCTTTTTTGCCCGGCTTGGCCAGAGTGAGATAGTAGCAGCCCAGGACCATGTCCTGGTTGGGGATGGCCAAAGGATGTCCGTGGGCCGGAGAAAGGATATTCTGGGTGGAGAGCATCAGGGTTGAGGCTTCCACCTGGGCTTCCACCGAAAGCGGAATATGCACAGCCATCTGGTCGCCGTCGAAGTCGGCGTTGAAAGCCGCACAGACCAGCGGGTGAATCTGAATGGCCTTGCCTTCAACCAGCAGCGGCTCAAATGCCTGGATGCCCAGACGATGAAGGGTGGGAGCCCGGTTGAGGAGCACCGGATGCTCCCTGACGACCTCCTCCAGGTAATCCCAGACTTCAGGCCGCTCCTGCTCGTGCCATTCCCTGGCGACCTTCACGCTGGGAACCAGCCCTTCCTTTTCTAACTTATGAAAAATGAATGGCTTGAACAATTCCAGGGCCATCTTTTTCGGCAATCCGCACTGATTCAGCTTTAGCTCCGGCCCAACGACGATAACCGACCGGCCTGAATAGTCAACCCTCTTACCCAGGAGATTCTGCCGGAATCTGCCCTGCTTTCCTCTCAAGGCTTCGCTCAGGGACTTGAGCGGTCTGCGGTTGGCGCCCAGATGAACACGGCCTCTCTTTCCGTTATCGAAGAGGGCATCAACCGCTTCCTGGAGCATCCTTTTTTCGTTGCGGATGATCAGATCCGGGGCTTTGAGCTCGATCAGTTTCTTCAACCTGTTGTTGCGATTGATGACCCGCCGGTAGAGGTCGTTCAGGTCAGAGGTGGCAAAACGGCCTCCGTCCAGCCTGACCAGCGGCCTTAAATCAGGGGGAATCACGGGGACAACATCGAGAATCATCCAGTCCGGCCGGTTCCCGGACTTCTTCAGGGCCTTGAAAACCCTCATTCTTTTCGCGTAGCGCAACTTCCGCTGCTGGGAAGCATCTTTCTTCATCAGCTCCCTCAGCTTTTCGGCCTCCTTGGTGATGTTGACCTGTTCCAGCAGCTTCTTGATGGCTTCGCCACCGATGGACGATTCGAACTCATCCCCGTATTTCTCCTGGGCATCCTTCAGTTCTTCCTCGCTCAGAAGCTGCTTTTCCCGGAGCGGAGTCTTTCCCGAATCGATGACAATGAAGGATTCAAAATAAAGGACTTTCTCCAAATCCTTGATAGAAAGGTCAAGGACAAGGCCGATTCGGCTCGGCGTCCCTTTGAAAAACCAGATGTGCGCCACAGGTGAAGCCAGCTCGATGTGACCCATCCGCTCTCTGCGCACCTTGGACTTGGTCACCTCGACCCCGCAGCGTTCGCAGATAATCCCCCTGTATTTCATCCTTTTGTACTTGCCGCAGAGGCACTCATAATCGTTGATGGGGCCGAAAATCTTCGCGCAGAAGAGTCCGTCCCTTTCTGGCTTGAAGGTTCTGTAGTTGATGGTCTCCGGCTTGGTCACTTCTCCCCAGGACCAGCTTCGGATTTTCTCCGGCGAAGCGAGGCTGATTCTGACCCGGTCAAAATCGACTCTCGGCTTGACTCCTGTGAAATGCCTGGCATCCATCGTTATTCTCCTTTAAGGATCTGAGGGACATCGATGCCCCAGGGAAGAATCTCTTCTTTTTCTTCTTCCTTCTCCAGCTCCACGTTCAAACAGAGACTCTGAAGTTCCCGGATGAGAACGTTCACAGACTCAGGAAGACCGGGGGTAAAATCCAGATCGCCTTTGACAATAGCCTCATATATTTTTGCTCTTCCCTCCACGTCGTCCGACTTGGCGGTCATCAGCTCCTGGAGAGTGTAGGCTGCGCCATAGGCCTCCAGCGCCCAGACCTCCATCTCTCCGAAACGCTGGCCGCCGAATTGAGCTTTTCCGCCGAGAGGCTGCTGGGTGATCAGAGAGTACGGACCTGTGGAACGGGCATGGATCTTGTCATCAACGAGATGGTAAAGCTTCATGGTGTAAATGTAGCCGACGGTCACCTCGTTCTCAAAAAGTTCACCGGTGATGCCGTCGTAGAGGGGGACTTTTCCGGAGCGGGGCAGCCCGGCTTTCTCGAGCAGGTCTTTGATCTCGGCTTCTGAAATTCCATCAAAGACAGGAGTGGAAATCCAGAGTCCCAGCTTTTTGGCGGCCCATCCCAGATGAGTCTCCAGGATCTGCCCCACATTCATCCTCGAGGGAACGCCCAGGGGGTTGAGGACGATATCGACGGGCGTTCCGTCGGGCAGAAAAGGCATGTCTTCTTCGGGGATGATCTTGGCAATGACACCCTTGTTTCCGTGTCGGCCAGAAACCTTGTCTCCAACAGAGAGCTTCCTTTTCATGGCAATGTAGACTTTGATGGCCTGAATGACTCCAGGAGCCAGCTCATCTCCCTTTCGGAAGTTGTCGACTTTCTCTTTGAAGACGGAGCGAAGAGCATCGATCTGGCGTTTCACCTTCTTCTCAATGTCTTTTACCTTTTTATCCCGTTCCGCGTTCGCCTCGAGTTTTATCTTCGTGTAGTCATCGGGCCCGAGACTGTTGAGAATCTTGTCATCGAGCTTGGTTCCTTTTTTGATAACAAGCTCTCCGGCCTTCGATTCTTTGTCCACCGTCTCCCCTTTCAGGATGTTCCGGATCTTGCGCCATTTCTCTCTCTCCAGAATGCTGATTTCGTCGTCGAGGTTTCTCTTCATCTTGGCAATTTCTTCCTTCTCGACCGCCTTAGCCCATGCTCCCTTCTCGGTTCCCCTTCGAGAGAAAATGCGGACATCGATGACTGTGCCCTCAATCCCCGGCGAGCAGTAGAGAGAGGCATCCTTGACATCGAGCGCCTTCTCTCCAAAGATGGCCTTGAGCAGCTTTTCTTCAGGAGAGAGCTGCGTCTCGCCCTTGGGAGCCACCTTGCCGACCAGGATGTCGCCCGACTTGACATGGGCCCCGATGCGCACTATCCCGTTCTCATCGAGATTGCGGAGAGGCTCTTCGGGAACGTTGGGGATGTCTCTGGTGATTTCTTCCGGACCGAGCTTGGTGTCCCTCGCTTCGATGGTTTCTTCTACGATATGAACCGACGTGAAGATGTCTTCCTTGATCAGCTTTTCGCTGACGATGATGGCATCCTCGAAATTATAGCCTCTCCAGGGCATGAAGGCGCAGAGAACGTTCCGGCCCAGGGCTAACTCCCCTTTATCTGTGCAGGAGCTATCGGCTATGATCTGATTCTGGACAACCCGATCCCCTTTTCTGACGATGGGTCTGTAGTTAATGCAGGTATTCTGATTGGTCCTTAAAAACTTCGTCAGCAGATAGAGGTCTGTTCCCATTTCATGTTCTCTGGCGTCGGTTTTCTCATCCACCCGGATGATGATTCTCTCCGCATCCACAAACTCCACCACTCCAGAGCGCTTGCAGCAGACGACATCTCTGGATCCTTTGGCTACCATATGTTCCATACCTGTCCCGACAAGAGGGGCCTCTGACCTGAGCAGAGGAACGGCCTGCCGCTGCATGTTGGAGCCCATGAGAGCCCGGTTAGCATCGTCGTGCTCCAGGAATGGGATCAGGGCAGCGGAAAGGGACACCAGCTGTTTTGGGGAAACATCGATATAATCGATCTGATCCCTGGGGACGAGCTTAAAGTTTCCAGCCTGCCGGGCGCTGACGAGTTCGGTTGTGAAACAGCCCTTCTCATTCACCGGCGCGTTGGCCTGAGCAATGTTGTACTGCTCCTCCTCCCAGGCTGTCAAGTAGAAACAGTGCGGCTCAACCACCGGAAGCTGCCTGAATCCCTTTTCCTTCAGCTTGGCGATATCGTTCTCCAGTTTATCTTTCTCGATGATCTCTCCCATTTTAAATGAGCTGCCGCCAGGATGAAGAATTTTCACATAGTCGATGATTCTTCCGTTTTTGACTTTCCGGTAAGGCGTCTCAATAAAACCGTAGCTGTTGACAAGCGCAAAACAACTCAAGGAAGAAATCAAGCCGATGTTCGGGCCCTCAGGAGTCTCGATAGGACAGATCCTTCCGTAATGGGATGCCTGGATGTCCCTGACCTCAAAACCCGCCCTTTCTCTGCTCAATCCACCGGGACCGAGAGCGCTCAACCGTCTCTTATGGGTGATCTCGGCCAGGCTGTTGATCTGATCCATGAACTGCGAGAGCTGAGAGCTCCCGAAAAATTCCTTCAAGGCCGCGATTACCGGTTTGGAATTGATCAGGTCCTGAGGCATGGCCGAGGCCAGGTCTGTCGCCACGGTCATTTTCTCCTTGATGGTTCTCTCCATCCGGGTCAAGCCGATGCGGAAGGCATTCTCCACCAGCTCGCCGACAGAGCGCACTCTCCGATTCCCGAGATGGTCGATGTTGTCCAGCATTCCTTCCCCTCTGCGCAGCTTGAGCAAATATTTGATGACCTCAACGAAATCCAGGGCAGAGAGAGTTTTTTCTTCCAGGGAACGCTCCAGCCCGAGCTTGATGTTCATCTTCAAGCGTCCAATCCGGGAGAAGTTGTACTTCTGAGGGTTGAAGAACAGACTGCTGAACAGGTTGTGGGCACTTTCCATGGTATGGGGCTCACCCGGCCGCAGCTTTTTGTAGATCTCGGCCAGAGCCTGATTGGAATCCTTTGTCGCGTCCTTCTTTAAGGTGTTAAGGATAATCTCTCCTGCTGGATCTCTCCCGGGGAAAAAGATCTCGAAAGGCTCTTTCTGGTTGGCGATGTCGGTCATCCTGGCTTCGTTGAGCTCTTCACGGATTTTCAGCAGATCGGTCAGAGCGGTCAGCGAGTGGGCACCTCTGAATTCTTTAGCGGCCAGCGCGATTCGTTTGGCTTTGATGTCCTTCAACGCCTGGAACGATTCCTCACTTATCCTCTCGTTGGCCCTGATCAGAACTTTTTTGGTCTTCGGATCCTTGATTTCTTCTCCTGCTGTCCTGCCAATCAGGTTCTCGTTGAGCTCCCAGTAGAGCCTTCCCTCAACAGGAGTGATGGTATAGGTCTGGTAGAAGAGACGCAGAATGGCATCATCCGAGCCAAAGCCCAGAGCCCTCAAAAACACGGACGCCAAGAATTTCTTCTTCCGGTCCAGGCGAACGAAAAGAACATCCTTGCCGTCGTATTCGAACTCGACCCATGCTCCCCGGTAGGGGATGATCTTGGCCACATGAAACCCTTTTGCTTCTCCCTGTCGGAAGAAGACTCCCGGAGAACGCTGCAGCTGGCTGACGACCACTCTTTCGATGCCGTTGAAGATGAATGTTCCTTTCTCGGTCATCAAAGGAATATCACCAAAATAGACTTCCTGCTCTTTGATGTGCTTCAACCTCTTCGCTTTCGTCTGGGGGTCCTTCTCCCACGAGATCAAACGGACTTTGAGTCTGAGCGGAACAGAGTAAGTGTAACCTTTCTGGAGACACTCGAGCAGAGAATACTTCATCTTCAGGCTAACTTTGTCTCCACAGTGGTCACAGACAGGGCTCTCGATCTTTTTCAGCGCGCCGCAAAAGGGACAGATCTCCTTCTCCGTGAGTTCCATCTCGGAAGGGAGAAGCGTTCCACAGCCTTTGCATCGAGGCCGCGAATTTTCCACGCCCTTCAGACGGCCGCATTTGCACTCCCAGTCACCGATGGAGTAACTGATGAAATCCAGTTGAGTGGTTTCTTTGAAATCAGAAACAGGAAACGTGTCCTTGAAGACAGCCTGCAATCCATAATCCTTTCTTTCTTCAGGCAGAAGCTCCATCTGAAGAAATTCAGCGTAGGACTGCCTCTGGATGGCCAGTAAATCTGGCATGGGAAAGCTCATCCTGATATTGGAGAAATCGACCCTTTCCCGGTAAACATTTTCAAGTTCTTTGACCATATTCCTTCTCTCAGAAGAGTTTTTGAACGATCCTTTTTCCTAAAGAAACAATTCGCTCTTCATCCACACTTACTGCAGCTCGACCTCTGCTCCGACCGCTTCAAATTTTGTCTTGATCTCCTCGGCCTCTTCCTTGGATACTCTCTCTTTGATGCTCTTGGGAACGCCATCGACCAGGTCCTTGGCTTCTTTCAAGCCCAGATTTGTCACTTCCCTCACCGTCTTTATAACGTTGATCTTCTTGTCGCCAACACTCTTCAAGATGACGGTAAATTCTGTTTTCGCCTCCTCAGCCTGAGCTTCTGCCTGGGGAGTGGCAGCTCCTGGAGCAGCTGCGGGGATGGCCGCAGCAGCGGCACTCACGCCATAGCGTTCTTCGAACTCTTTGATGTAATCGGCAAGCTCCAGAACCGTTAGGCTATCCAAGTGTTCGAAAAACTGCTTCTTGGTGAGTTTTGTTTTCTGTGCTTTTTCCCTCGGGGTCTCGCTCGCTTCTTTTCTTTGTGCTTTAGCCATTTTTACCTCCAACCCTATTTTTTTGTTTTTAATTGACTCAACAACCTGCCGAATCCACTAAGGGGGGCTTGCCAAGTTCTTAATAACTTTATTAATGGAGTCACCATACAAGCGCCGAGTCTGGCCACTAATTCTTCTCGAGAACCCAGCTTCGCCACTTCATCGAACCTCTCGGCCGAGAGAAAACGTCCCTCTACCAGGCCTGCTTTGACGCTCAAGACCTTGTTCTGTTCGGAAAATTCTTTCAGCAACCTGGCCAGCCCCACCGGATTTTGAGGAGCAAAAGCAACTGCGGTCGAACCTTGCAAATGCGCCTTCAGCTCCTCGGGAACATCCGCTTCCATAGCTTTCAGGGCAAGTCGGTTTTTTACGACCCGGTAAACGTAGGAATTTTTACGAAATCTCTTTCTCAGTTCCACGGCCTGCTCGACAGACATATTCATGAAGTCCACAAGGTAGAAGCTGTTGTACAGGCGAAAGGCCTGGCTGAGCTCTTTGACCTGTCTTTCTTTTTGCTCCCTTTTCACCTTCCCTCTCCTATACTTCCAGAGTCGCTTCCGACAGTTTGACGGATGGTCCCATCGTCGTTGAAAGATGAATGCTTCTGATGTATTTCCCTTTGGCAGCAGGGGGTTTGGCCTGAACGACAGCCTGGATGAAAGCCTTGATGTTATCCTGAAGCGTGTCCTCAGAAAAAGATATCCTGCCTATGGAAGAATTGATGATGGAGGTTTTGTCCACCCTGAATTCCACCCGGCCCGCTTTAACCTCTTCCACCGCCTTTTGGATGTCGAAAGTGACTGTTCCGGACTTCGGATTGGGCATGAGCCCCTTTGTCCCCAGGATTCTGCCCAGTTTGCCTGCACCTCTCATCATATCAGGAGTGGCGATCACCACATCAAAATCAATCCATCCTTGGGATATCTTCTCGATGATCTCTTCTCCTCCGACATAATCAGCGCCCGCTTCTTCTGCCTCTTTAATCTTTTCTCCCGAGGCGATTACGCAGACCTTCTTCTTCTTGCCTGTTCCATGGGGGAGGACAATCGTCCCTCTGACCATCTGGTCAGAATGTTTGGGGCTGACCCCCAAACGAAGAGAGATATCAACCGACTCGTCAAATTTGACAAAACTCATGTTCTTGAGGAGCTTCACCGCTTCCTCCAGGGAATACTCTTCTTTTTCTTGCGACTCCCTGGCCTTCAAGTACTTTTTTCCTCTTTTAGCCACTGATGATCTCCAATCCCATATTCTTGGCCGTTCCTTTGATGATCTTTTTGGCCGCTTCCAAATCGTAGGAGTTCAAATCGGACATCTTGATCTTGGCGATCTCTTCAATCTGCTTTTCGGTCACTTTGCCGACCTTCTCCTTATTCGGGCTGCCGGACCCCTTGGCAATCCCTGCGGCTCTTTTCAAGAGATAGGAAGCTGGAGGAGTCTTGATGATAAAATTGAAGCTCCTGTCCTTGAAGACGGTGATGATAACGGGAAGAACGGTCCCCTCTTCCATCTTGCTCGTCCTCTCATTGAATTGACGGACAAAATCCATGATGTTGACGTTGTGCTGACCGAGCGCCGGCCCGACAGGAGGGGCAGGGCTTGCCTGCCCGGCAACGATTTGGAGTTTAATTTTTGTCACAACTTCTTTGGCCATGTGTCCCCCTTAAAGCTTCTCCACCTGCAGAAATTCCAGCTCCACAGGAGTGGACCGGCCGAAAATCGTCACCAGCACTTTCAACGTGTTTCGCTCATGATTCACTTCTTCCACGATTCCGTTAAAATTGAAAAAAGGCCCATCAATGATCCGGACAGCTTCTCCCTTTTCAAACGAGTGCTTCGGCTTCGGCTTCTCGGAAGTCGTCTCCATGTGCTCCACAATCTGGCTGACTTCCTCCTTGTTCAACGGCGAAGGTTGCTTTCCTTGACCGACAAACCCGGTCACCTTGGGAGTCTCCCGGATGATGAGCCAGTTCTCGTCGTTCATCTCCATCTCAATCAAGATGTAGCCCGGGTATGACCTTTTCGTTGACACGACCTTCTTCCCTCCCTTGATTTCGACAACCCCCTCGGTGGGAATGATGATCTTGCCAATTTGCTCCTGCAGATTCAATTCAGCCGCTTTCTGACGGACAGACTCCGCCACAAACTTTTCAAAACCCGAATAGGTGTGGACAACATACCAATTTTTCGCCATAATCTCACTCAACCTATCCAAAGATAGCCCTGATTTGTGTGATGACCCAGGAAAAAATCAGGTCCAAAAAATATAGATAGAATCCAAAGAAAAAGGTGGCCAGAATCACCACAATGGTTGTGCTGTAAACCTCCCTTTTTGAGGGCCAGGTGACCTTTCTCAGCTCGGCCCTGACGTCCCTCAAAAAATTCCGGAACCGCGTGTACCATCTGACCTTCTGATTCATTTCCCGACCTTTTCCTCTGACTGATGCAGCTAATTCTTGCTGTGATTCTTCTCTTTATTCTGATTATATGGTTCTTATGAATTAAAAATGGCAGGTGAGGCAGGACTCGAACCCGCAACCTTCGGTTTTGGAGACCGATGCTCTAACCAGTTGAGCTACTCACCTTGCCTTTCCTTTATCTCCTCCTTCTGACACTATTCGTCCGAATTGGATTCGATTCTCTTCTTCCTTATCCGAGGAAAAAGATTCTCATTTGACTTCCTTGTGGAGAGTGTGTTTCCGGCAGAACTTGCAAAACTTTTTCACTTCGATTTTATCTTTCTGCGACTTCTTATTCCGGGTCGTGGAGTAATTCCTCCTCTTGCACTCAGAACACTGCAGGGTAACGATCTCTCTCATTCTCTTCCTGTTTTCTGTTTATTTCTTGAAGCTCTCTCCATTTATTCCAGGATTTCGGTGACCGTCCCGGCTCCCACCGTCCGGCCTCCCTCCCG
>CAYZDV010000039.1:0-15556 GCA_964477275.1 uncultured Eubacteriales bacterium | reverse complement strand
CCCATGATGACTTTTTTCATTTTTCCTCCTCGACCATGGCGATGCATTTTGTCGGACACTCCTCAGCGCAGAGGCCGCAACCTTTGCAGTAATCATAATCAATTATCGGGTATTCGTTTTCAATATAAATGGCCACGTCGGGACAGAACTTCCAGCAGATGCCGCACTGGATACAGTCATCGAGGTCGATCACGGGCCGGATGTTTCGCCAGGCCCCGGTCTTGTTGAAAGACATGGAACCGAGAGACATGGGCATCAGAGGAACCTCTTTTTCAGACTGGATGATGATTTTTTTTGAGTTTTTTTTCTTTTTCATGACTGCCTCACGTTAGATAACCTCACTCTTCGCCGGTGAAGACGGAATTTTTCTGCAGCAAGGAAGGGTGAGAAAGAAAGGAATGAATTTGGGAGAAGAACCGTGCGATCCTTGAGGAAAGCTTCACTACATATATTACCATATCGGGAGGAGAACTTAAAGATCAAAGGCAAAAAATTATCGTGTAAGACGATTTCTGTCTTACCCTCTTCCATCTCCATCCTGTTTTCAGCGCATGAGTTTTTATCTGTCAGCCTGAGCTTTCGGCGCGTTTCCGAGGTGGCAGGGGACAAGACGGCCGATGGCCGCTTTCTCTCTCAGACTTTATCATAGGCTTCCTTGGCAGCTGCAACGTTGGCCTCGGGATTGGAGGGAACGTCCTCCTTGATGGCTTCGAGCACCGATTCAATTTTGGCCAGATTCAGGATTTTGACTACCGCGCCCACGATGGCGGTATTCACAATCGGGGCGGTTATAGTTCCGAGCTTGTGTTTGACAGCGATTTTCGTGGCATCGACGGTGACCACTTTGTATTTATTGGGAAAGCCCAGTTCCTCCGGCTTCCTGTCACTGTTGATGATAATCGTGCCGCCTTCCTTCAGCCCTTCGGTGACGTCGATGGCGTCGGCGAGCGTGGGGTCGACGACAACCACATGGTCAGGCTCATATATCCGGCTTTTATCGGAGATGAGTTTGTCGTCGATCCTGATGAAAGCGTAGACAGGAGCTCCCCGTCTTTCCACTCCGAATTCAGGGTAGGCCTGGACATAATTCCCTTCTTTGGCAATGGCATCGGCCAGAATCTTGGAGGCGACCACGGTCCCCTGACCGCCTCTTCCATGAAAGCGAATCTCGATCATTTCCTTCTCCTCGTTGCCCTCCTGGCTTTCCGGCTGGCTCAGGGACAGGAAGGTCTCTGTTCAGTCTTTCCCGGGTTCTGCCGGTATGATACTCTTTTCCTCAATCCAGATGTGAATCAGAGCTCAAAGCTGAGCACCCGATGGGAATGGCACTGGATGTTGACCGCAGCAGGCATGGAGGCAATATGGCAGGGATAGGCTTCGACGTGGACAGCCAGGGCGGTGATCCTTCCTCCCATTCCCTGAGGTCCGATTCCCAGCTTGTTGATCCTCTCAAGGAGCCGTTTCTCCATATCGGCATAAAAAGGATCTGGGTTGTGGGATCCGAGGGGCCTTCTCAGAAGCGCCTTCTTTGCCAGAAGGGCGGAATATTCAAAATTGCCGCCCACGCCCACGCCGACCACGATTGGCGGGCAGGGATTTGAGCCTCCCTTGTCTGCGGTTTCCACCACGAAGTCCTCGATGCCTTCCAGGCCAGCAGCCGGAGCGAACATGCGGATCGCGCTCATGTTCTCCGCTCCTCCGCCCTTGGCGATGAAGGTTACCTTGAAGACTTCTCCGGGGATGAGCTCCCAGTGAATGTAAGCGGGAGTGTTATCACCCGTGTTTTTTCGGCGGATGGGGTCCTCGACGACAGATTTCCGGAGATAGCCTTCCTGATAACCGAGTCGTGTTCCTTCGGTAATGGCTTCTCTGAGGCTTCCCAATCCGTCATCTTTCTGAAGCTGCACGTCCTCTCCGATCTCCACGAAAAACACGGCAAGGCCTGTATCCTGGCAGAGCCCCAATTTTTCCTCCCCGGCAATACGGGCATTCTCCAGAATTTGTTTGAAAACTTCTCCTCCTGCCGGAGATTCCTCCTTTTTCTCCATTTCTTTGATCACGTCAAGGACATCATCCTGGAGTTCAAAGTTGGCCTTCTGGACCATGTCTTTTATGGTATCCCTGACCCTGGCTAAGCTGATAACTTTCATAAAATACCTCCGGATAAGATGAATTCAAGGCTTTTCGGTATGATTGAATTTTAAGTTTAGGATTCTCAAAAATGCCTGTCAAGAAATAAATACACGCTCATATTTTGAGGTTCAGGGCCATCAGCTTCAATTCCGTCATCTCTTCGATGGCATAGCGGAGTCCTTCCCGGCCGAAACCGGACTCCTTCACTCCGCCGTAAGGCATGTGGTCGATCCGGAAGGTGGGGATGTCATTGATGATCACTCCGCCGACGTCGAGGACTTCGAAAGCCTGGAAGGCCTTTTTCAGGCTGCCCGTGAAAATCCCGGCTTGAAGCCCGTAGATGGAATAGTTGACACCCTTCAGAGCGTCCTCGAAGTCCTTGTAGGGATAGACCACGGCCACCGGGGCAAAAGCCTCCAGCCAGGAGATGCGCGCCTCCGGTTTGACATTTTCCAGGATGGTCGGCTCGAACATGCTGCCCGTTCGCCGTCCGCCCAGAGCGAGCCGGGCGCCGTTTTCCAGGGCCTCTCTGACCCATTCCTCGGTCTGCCTGGCGGCATCTTCGGTGAGCATCGGGCCGATATCCGTCTTTTCATCCAGGGGGTCGCCCATCTTGAGCTTCTTTGCCGCCTCGGTGAAATCCGTCATGAACCGGTCGTAAATTTTTTCATGGAGAAAAATTCTCTGGATGGAAATGCAGACCTGTCCGGAATAGGAAAAGGCGCCCAGGATGGTCCGGGGCAGGGCAAAGTCCAGGTTGGCATCCGGTTCGATGATCACGGCGGCGTTGCCTCCCAGCTCGAGCGTGACTTTTTTCTTGTAAGCTTTCTTTTTGAGGTCCCAGCCGATGGCCGGGCTTCCGGTGAAGGTGAACATCCTGACTCTCTCGTCTTCGATGAGGGCCTCAGCGGCCTCATATCCCGAAGGAACGATGTTGATTCCGCCTGCTGGATAATCCGTTTCGCGGATGATTTCTCCCAGCAGCAGGGAAGTGATGGAGACCTGCGAAGAGGGCCTCAGGACAACCGGGTTCCCGGCGGCAAAGGCCGGCGCCACTTTGTGGGCCACAAGATTCAGCGGGAAGTTGAATGGACTGATAGCGGCGATCGTGCCGATGGGAAACCGTCTCACCAGGCCCCAGCGTTCTTCTGTCTGGGCGCTCAGGTCGAGAGGGATGATTTCGCCTCCGATTCTTTTCGCTTCTTCGGCGGCGATCTGGAAGGTGTCGACGGCCCGCTCGACCTCGAGACGCGAGGATGCGATTGGCTTCCCGGCGCAATGGGCGATGGACCTCGCCAGCTCCTCCTTTCTGGCTTCTATCCCCGAGGATATCTTCTCCAGAACGGCGGAGCGCTGATAGCTCGAAAGCTTTCTTGTCCGGGAAAAGCTTTTTTGGGCTGAACTCAGCGCTTCTTCCATCAGGGCATTGTCCGCAAAATGAACGACGGCGACCGTGCTTCCGTCGTAGGGCGACTTGATTTCTCTCCTGTCGCTGGATTCTCTCCATTCTCCGTTTATCAGCAATTTATGTTCGTTCATTTGTCACTCATAATATTTGTTATATGATAAGTATCGGCCTTTTTTATGAATAGTCCAGGTTAGTTTTGGTAGAGGTTTTTGAGCATGATTGCATCCTGCTCCTGCTGGGGGCTTTCGCAGACGACCACTCCTCCCGCGCCGTAATCCTTCAAGGCCTGGATCCATTCGTCGAAGCGGAAATCGGATTCTTTCAGGTTCAGATGTTTGATCTCTCCGCTCTGGTTGTAGTCAACTCCGGAGATGTGAATATGCATGTCGTTGACGGCCTTGTGTCCCAGTTTTTTTCCGACCTTTTTGAGAATTCTGCAGAATTCATTGTAGCTGTTGGCGTTTCCGTTCCGGGCATGGATATGGGAAAAGTCGATACAGGGCAGGATTCCGTCGACTTCCCGGCAGAGAAGAAGAATCTCCTCCAGGGTTCCGAACTGGGTTTTTTTCCCCATCGTTTCCGGCCTGAGAATGACCGGACAGCGCTCGGACCTGAGGATGGAGATGACCTCCAGCAATCCTTTTTTGATCGTATCGAAAGCATCCCCGGGCGAGGATTTTCCGTAATAGCCACAGTGAAAGACCACGCTCCCTGCGCCGCATTTTTCCGCCGCCCGGGCCGAGCTGAGAAGATTTTCCTGGCTGACCAGCCTTTTTCCTTCCTCGACGGAGTTCAGGTTCACATAGTAGGGAGCGTGGACGCTGAGGCTCACTTTGAGCGCTTTGGCTTTTTCTTTGATTCTCCGGCACATGTCGCTCCCCACGTTCACTCCTTTGACGAACTCGATCTCCAGACAGTCAAGCTTCAGACGGGATATCTCCTCTATGCCGGCCAGGTTAGAATAAGGTGAGGTGGATTCGGGAACACCGGCGGTGCCGAAAAGGATTTTATCAGAAGCAGGCATCTTCGGCCTTTCCTTCTCCGGAATTGAGAAATTCGCTCACGATCTGCATCGCGCAGAATTCACCGCACATGGAACAGGCCTTTGACCGGGATTTTCTTCTTTTGCGGATGTCCTCGAATTTATACGGGTCGAGGGCGAATTTCTTCTGTTTGGCCCAATCCAGATTTTTCCTGGCTTTGGAAATCTCGAGGTCCCGCTCGAGCGCCCCCTTGACTCCCTTGACGATATCCGCCGCATGGGCAGCAATTTTAGCCGCGATCAACCCTTCTTTGACGTCTTCGACTGAAGGAAGGCCGAGGTGCTCGGCCGGTGTGACGTAACAGAGAAAATCGGCTCCTGCCGCCGCCGCAATGGCGCCTCCTATGGCGGAGACGATGTGGTCGTATCCAGGAGCGATGTCGGTGACGAGAGGACCCAGAACGTAGAAGGGCGCTTCATGGCAGACACTCTTCTGGAGTTTGACGTTCATTTCCACCTGGTCCAGAGGAACATGCCCTGGACCCTCCACCATGGATTGAACGTTCGCTTCCCATGCTCTTTTGACCAGTTCGCCGATGGTGAGGAGTTCTTCGATCTGGGGACGATCGGTGGAATCGAGAATGGAGCCGGGCCTGAGACCGTCACCCAGGCTCAGAGTCACGTCGTACTTTCGGGCGATGTGGAGCAGGCGGTCGAAATTCGCATAGAGAGGGTTCTCCTTGTCGTTGTGGAGCATCCAGGCCAGATGGAACGCTCCTCCCCGGGAGACAATATCTGCGACGCGGCCATGATTCTTCAGCCTCTCAATGCCTTTCAAGGTCAGGCCGGCATGGACGGTCATGAAATCGATGCCCTCTTTGGCCTGGGCCTCAATAACCGCGAAAAGGTCGTCTTCGGTCATCTCGACGATGGAGTTCCGCCTTTCAATGGCTTCGATCGCCGCCTGATAGACGGGGACGGTTCCCAGAGGGATTCGTGCCATCTGGAGGATTGTTCTCCGGATTCTGGTGATATCGCCGCCCGTGCTCAGGTCCATCAGGGTATCGGTCCCGTAGCGGAGCGAAACTTCGACTTTTTCCAGCTCGTTCTCCAGCTGGGGGAAATCCTTTGAGGTTCCGATGTTGACGTTGACTTTTGTTCTCAGCTTCTGACCGATTCCAACAGGATGGAGAGGGGAATGTCGGGGATTGTGGGGGATGACCACCTTTCCCTTCGCCATAAGTTCGAGCAGGGCCTCGGGTGCGATACCCTCCTCTTCGGCAATCGCCTTCAGGTCGGGGCGAATATTCCCCTTTTTCGCTTCTTCCAGTTGGGTCATAGGTTCTTAATATCTGACTCATTAGTATAGGTTAGCCTCGTGTGCCTGTCAACACGGTAAATACCCGGTAAATCCCCCTCTCCAAATCTGACATGAGGGGGAGAGAAGAGTGTTTGGGAAGTGGTGGCAATTTGCCATGGAATCTGGTAGCATAAAAAAAAATGAAAAAAAGAGGGAGTTTAAGAGATTATTCCTGTTTCATCTGGTCATTTCTTTTCTTCGTGTTCTTTTCTTATGGAGACACTGTTTACTCCCGGGAAGAAGCGTTAAAGGTCATAAACATCCTTCAGGAGATCGAAAGGTATCGGGCGCAAAGCAGGCAGCGAAGCTTAACACAGGCCATGATCACCGAAAGCGAGCTCAACTCCTACATTGCCTACCGGATTGATGTGGAGAGAGAGCAAATTATGAAAGAGCTTCGTTTCAAGCTATTGAAAGGAAATAAGATAGAGGGGAAAGTCTTCATCGACCTGAGCGGGCAAAAAATCCCCGGCTTTCTCCGGCCGCAGATGATCATCTACTTCGGAGGAAGAATCGAAGTCAGAGATGGCCGGGTAAAACTTGACCTGAGGGATCTGTTTATCGAGGACCAGCGCATCGAGCCCCGGGTGGTTGACCTTATCATTTCTATCGCGTCCAGAGCCAAGAAAATATCAACCTGGAGCATCAATGACTGGTTCGAGCTTCCTTACGGGATTAAGGACCTGGAAATCCGTCGTCGAGCGGCGGTCTTGTTCTATTGAGATTGTTGAAGTTCATGAAGCAGGCAGTCAGCAAAGCAAGGAATGTCCGCGCAGCGGTTCGTTCTGTGAACTTTTCTCGGAGCTGAGGGGAGCATTCTGTGATCAGGGTTATCGGTGGAGTTGACAAAGGAAAGAAGCTCAAGAGGGTGCCCAGCTCGCTGGTGCGGCCGATGCCCGACAAGCTCAAGGAAGCGCTCTTCAGCATCATCCAGGACAGAGTGCCAGGGAGCGTTTGCCTCGATGGGTTCGCGGGAACCGGCTCTGTCGGAATCGAGGCCCTGAGTCGCGGGGCTCGGAAGGTTGTTTTCATCGACGAGTATTATCCGGCGGTCAAGGTCATTCGATTGAACCTCAAAAGATGCGGGGCCGAGGCCGCAGCGGTTGTCATCCGGAACGAATTCAACCGGGCGGTCATCAAGCTGAGCCGGGAAAGAATGAAGTTTGACATCATCTTTCTTGACCCCCCATACAGGCTCCTTGAGGAGAGAAACCCGCTGAAGGTCATCCATAAAAGAGAAATACTCAAACCCGATGGATTGATCATCCTCCGTCATCACTTCAAGACCGGGGTGCAAGCGAAGTATTTCCAGCTTAAAAAACAAACCACCATGGGAGATGACACCCTCTCTTTTTTCGGGATTAAAGGATGATTCGCGGGCTGTTTGATCTGACTTCGATAATGGACTAAAATTTCATTTTCAGCCGGGTTAGAGCGAGCCAAAATGAAGAAGCCTAAAGCGAAGACATCTTCTGACTGGAAAGAGGTCTGCTCAGGGGAAGAAGCGGACATTTTCGCCACATTGTCCGAGAAGACAGGAACCTCCCTTTTTCTGGGCAGGTATACCATGACAGAGGTTCTTGCGGTTCTGGAAAAGAGAAACTTCCTCAAAGAAGCCCAGAAGAGAAATCTCTGGCCGTTCGTCTTCGACCTCGATTCTACCGAATTTCCCCTGCAGAGATTTCGCATTTTTTTCGAGAGAAAGAGGCCTGAAAAAACAATTGTCGACCTGAAAATCAAGGAGGGGATCTATCGTCCCCCGAAGAACATTTCCTCCTGGTTTCCTCTTCCGGAGTGCCGCTTGATCATCCTGGAATGGCTCACGCTTCAGAATCCCCTTCTGAGCTTCTCGGAAGAGAGAACGCCGCTTCCAGGTCAGGAACATCCTGGGCTCAGCCTGGGCAAGAAAGTCCTGGATATTTTTGTTTACCTGGCCCGGCTGACCCGGAAAGATGGCATTCTGGCCTTCCCCGCTTATTTCCACAATGCCCTTCTCTTTGGTCGCTATTTCCATTTCATCAACCCGGATAAAGAGGGAGAAATCCTGGAGATACGGAAGTCTTTCCCGGATATTCCCTTCAAACAGCTGGCCTGGATTGTCTACCTTAACTGTATGAAGAACGGGAAAGGCAAGGCTTACGAGTGGGTGGCCGAAGAGCAACTCTATCCTCTTCACAAAGCGTTGAAAAGCTATTTCACATCCAGAAAATATCAAGAAGAAGTGGAAAAAAGTCAGAACGGTTTAAGCTTCACCGTTGATTGGGAGTGTTTTGCGAGAAAGAAGGCAGAAGAGAACCTCAGGATATGATGCCAAAAACCCCTTTACTCCCGGCTGTCGACTCTGATATAATCAGGGCGCAACCGAGGAGTGGACAGAAATGAAGAAGGGAATTCATCCAGAATACGTCGAGTGCACTGTCATTTGCGCCTGCGGCAACACGTTTACCACCCGCTCGACAAAAAAAGAGATAAGGGTGGAAATCTGCTCAAATTGCCATCCGTTCTTTACCGGAAAGCAGAAATTTGTCGACAGCGCCGGCCGCGTGGAGAAATTCAAGAAAAAATATGGCGACATCGATTCCAAGCCTTAACCGATATGCATCAGGAACTCGAAGAAATCAAGGAGAAATTCCGCCAGCTCACACTCTCTCTGTCTGACCCTCACTTCATATCAGACCCTAAAAGAATCAGGACAATCGCCAAAGACCGGGCGGAGCTGGAGCCCATTGTCAACAAATACGAGGATCTGCTAAAGGTCGAAAAGGGCATCAGAGACTCAGGGGAGATCCTTGAAGACCCGGCCTCAGATGCCGATTTGAAAAAGCTGGCCGAGGCTGAACTCAGGAATTTGAGGGAAAAACAGGCAGATATAGAGGAAGAAATCAAGATTCTGCTTCTGCCAAGAGACCCCAATGATGAGAAAGATGTTATTCTGGAGATTCGCGCGGGGACTGGAGGAGACGAAGCGTCCCTCTTTGCCCAAGGATTGTTCCGGATGTATTCCCGTTATGCGGAGAAGAAGGACTGGAAGATGGAGGTCTTGAGCACCAGCTATTCTCCCATCGGGGGGTTTAAAGAGATTATCGTCAACATCCGGGGAGAAAGAGTCTATTCCCGGTTGAAATACGAAAGCGGCGTGCACCGTGTGCAACGGGTCCCTGAGACCGAGGCCAGCGGCCGGATTCACACATCAACGGTCACAGTGGCTGTCCTTCCTGAGGCTGACGAGATCGATGTCAAGCTGGATCCCAAGGATTTGAGAGTCGAGGCTTTTGGAGCGTCCGGCCCCGGAGGCCAGAATGTCAACCGGAACTATACGGCCATCCGGGTGACGCATAGGCCTTCCGGGTTGATGGTGAGCTGTCAGGATGAAAAATCCCAGCACCGCAATAAGGAAAAGGCGCTGCGGATACTCCGCACCCGATTGATGGACATGGCGCAGGAGGAACAGGAGGAGAGGATCGCTCAAAACAGGCGGATGCAGGTGGGAAGAGGGAAGAGGAGTGAAAAAATCAGGACCTACAATTTTCCCCAATCCCGGGTTACAGACCATCGCCTGGATTTGACTCTCCACAGGATCGATGATGTTCTCAACGGCAATCTGGATGAAATCGTCGATACGCTTGTTCTTCATTTTCAGGCAGAAATGCTCGAGAAGAGAGCAAACCTCTCTGTTTGATTCGGGTTTTTGTTGAGCACCATCCAAGAACTTTTCCAGGAAGGCGTATCCCTTCTCAGGGGCTTTCCTCAACCCCATCTTGAAGCCAAAATGCTCCTTCTGAAATCCATTTCACTCTCCGAAGAACAGTTCTTCACATCAGGCGAAAGAGAAGTCTCCAGTGCCCGGAGGAAGCGATATCTCAAACTGCTCTCCAGACGTCTGTCTGGTTTCCCGCTGCCCTATTTAACCGGGACAAGAGAATTCTGGTCGATTCCTTTCCGCGTGGCTCCGGGAGTGTTCATTCCCAGGCCGGAGACAGAATTGCTGGTGGAGAAGGCCCTGGAGCATTCATCGGAGGAGAAAAAGACCATCGTCGATATCGGTACAGGGTGTGGAAACATCGCTGTTTCCCTCGCCAGAGAGCTTCCCCGATCGCGTATCGTGGCCACGGATACAGACCTGAACGCCCTGAAATTGGCCAGGTTAAACGCCGTCGCCTGGAGCGTGAAAAATATCATTTTTGCACGAGGCAGCCTTTTTTCTCCCCTAACAAGACTTCGGCTCAGGGGAAAGTGCGATGTGATCGTTTCCAACCCCCCCTATGTCTCCCTTAAAGAATGGGAAACAATCGGCAGAGAGATTCAAAATTTTGAACCGCCGAACGCTCTCCTGGCAGGGGAGACCGGTTTAGAAATAATCCAGCAGCTCATCCGGTCAGCTCCTGTTTATCTTAAGCCAGGCGGCTTGCTTTTAATCGAGATCGGATACGGCCAGAAAGAAAAGGTGCAATCCGTCTTTGATTCTGATCCTGTCTGGAAAGAGGTGAATTTTTTTGAAGACCTGTCCGGGATTGACAGAGTTGTCTCAGGAAAAAGATAGATTTGAAGAAAATCACCACAAAAAGCGGTTGCATTTTCTTAAAAAAATATGTAACTTTCTTGAAGAGAGGACGACAAACGTCTGTTCGGGTTTTTGAGGGAAAATGTTCGTCTTGACAGCCTGCAGAGCCGCATATAAAATAATACAAACCCAAGCAAAGGAGAACCGAGATGGCAAACGATGAGGTCAAAAAGGAAATCGAAGAGAGGATCGGTAAAATCGTTGAATTCCAGAGAGAAATTGAGACCCTGTCAGCCAGAGCTCTCGAAGAACTCAGAAAACTGAGCGTGTTGAGTCAAAAACTCGGAGAGGTCAAAGAACGAATTCCTGAGAAGCCGTTCGAAGAAGAGACGCTTGAGGCCGAAGCAGAACCGGAAATAATGCCAGAAATCGAAGTTGAAATGCCCGAGGGAGTAGCTCCTGGAGAGATCAAGGCGGATTTCGAAAACGAACTGGCCAGGGTCAAAAAGATAAAAGACATTCTTGAAGAACCCGAAGCTTATGGAGAGCAGAAAGGGGAGATCGAATTTGAAAAAGTGAGGCTGGAAGAGGCAGAGAAAGAAGAAGAGATTTCATTTGAACTCCTGGAGAAAGAGGAAGCTCCAGAGCCGGCGCCGACCGAGAAAGAGATTGAAGAAGCCATCGGCGAGGAGCCATTGCCGGAGAAAGAAATCGAGAAATTCCCTCCTGAAAAGCGAGGAGAAGAGCCTGCAGGAGAAGAGCCTGCAGGGGAAGAACCAAGCCCAGAGTTCGGGAAGGAGCCGGATATTGAGGAAAGCGAGACCATGCAGACCATGTTCTCCGGAAGGTGGAAGAAACACTGGCAGGAAAAACCAGAGCCTGCGGCCGAAGAGAAGCCCGGAACCTGGGAAGCAGAAACAGTCGCAGCCCCTGCGCCGGAGGAAGGAGAGACAATCCCGGCTGAGCCAGCTCCTGAGGTGAAGAAAGAAGCAGAGCCTCCTGTGAGCGAAGTCAGCCCGCCCGGCATCGGAAGACGGGCTTCCGATGCAACGGCACTCCTGGAACGATATAAAAAGACAGAGCCTCCTGAGGAGGGAGCCGAAGTCTTTTACTATGAACACGGCGGTAAGCAAATCGTGGATAGCGAGTGTCTGATTAAATCCATGAATCGTCATCTGGAGGAGTGCAAAAATCTCTACATGAAGCTGGCTCAAACAGAATCCCCCAAGGAGCAGTTCTTTGTCAAACAGGAAATTATCCAGCACCAGGAAGGCCTGAGGAGCGTCATCGAAATCATCTCCAGGTTGCTCGAAAAAGAAAACTCCTCTTTTCCTCAATCCACCATAAATGTCGTCAGTTCCAAGGTGATCAAAGAGATGCTTGAAAACCTGAGCATGCAGAACTGGAGCAATCAGGACGACTTCACCTTCTTCGATGAATATGCCAAGAAAATCAAGGCCGAGTTCAAGGCCCAGATGGTTTCCAAGGTCGATTATCTGCGTTCCATTATCCAGGAATTGGGAGTTATTTAAAGAATCATTGCCTTTCCACGATCTCTCAACCACCTGATCTCTTAATTATCTTCATCATGCCTCGCCGTTTACCATCAATGTTTTATTATGGTATATTCTCAATGAAGAATGAGGCTCCCAGATGGTCCGAGTGAGGTTCGCGCCCAGTCCGACCGGATATCTTCATGTCGGAGCTGCCCGCACCGCTTTCTTTAACTGGTTGTTTGCCCGTCATTTCGAGGGAAAGTTCATCCTGCGTATCGAAGACACGGACCTGGCGCGCTCCTCGGAAGAGATGAGCATGGGAATCATCGAAGGGTTGAATTGGTTGGGGCTTGACAGGGATGAAGGTCCCTTTTTTCAATCCGGGAGGCTTGAAGCTTACCGGGAGAGGGCCGAGGAGCTCGTCGAGAAAGGAAACGCCTACTACTGCTACTGCCTTCCAGAAGAAATGGAGATAAGGAAAAACGACGCCCGCTCCCGGGGAGTTTACTGGAGTTATGACCGCTACTGCCTCAAGCTCTCCCGGAATGAGAAACAACGTCTGGAGGGTGGAGGTCGGCCAAAAGCCATCCGATTTTGCGTCCCGGAAGGAAAAATTGAATACACTGACCTCATTCACGGCCTGATCACTGTCGATAGCCAGAATATCGAAGATTTTGTCCTGCTCCGGGGGGATGGATTTCCCACCTATCATCTTTCTGTGGTCGTCGATGACATCGACCAGCGAATAACCCATATCATCCGCGGAGATGACCACATTTCGAACACTCCCAAGCAGATCCTCCTCTATAAGGCTTTTGACACGCCTCTGCCCGAGTTTGCCCACCTGGCTCTTATTCTGGGTCCGGATAAGAAAAAGCTCAGCAAAAGACACGGAGTGACCTCTGTCCTCAGGTTCAAAGAGGAAGGCTATTTGCCCCTCGCCGTTCTCAATTTTCTGGCTCAGATGAGCTGGTCTCCAGGACCTGAAGAGAGGATTTATTCTGTGGAGGAGATGATCGAGAGCTTTTCCCTGGACAAGCTGAGCAAAGGGAGCCCTGTTTTCGACCTGGCCAGGCTGGAATGGCTCAACGGCCAGCTGATATCGCAAATGACAGCTGAAGAACTTTTTCCCCTTATCGGGGAAGAGCTGAAAAATGCCGGCTTGTGGAATGACGAGCTGGAAAAAGAGAGGAAGAGCTGGCTTTTCAGTCTCATTGAGCTTCTCAAGGAAAGAAGCCGCAGGATTGGGGATTTCGCACACAGAGCCAGGCCTTATCTCTCTGATGAGGTTGAGTATGACCCGGCCGGCATTGAAAAGCACCTGAAGGATGTCCGGCTTGGCAGGCTCCTCCCCAGGCTGAGAGATGATTTTGCGCAGATGGAGGAGTTCACGGCTTCTGCCATCGAGCAGGTACTGCGGGAGAGGTCAGAAAAAGAGGGAGTGAAGGCAGCTCTCCTCATCCACGCGTTGAGGATGCTCGTTGTGGGCCAGCCCGTGAGTGCTGGAATTTTTGACGTTCTCGAGCTGATGGGAAAGAAAATCACGATTCAGAGAATGGAAAAATTCCGAGACTTTGTTCCGCTCTGAGCTGGCGGACAGAACGCATTCAGGAGGCAACCATGGCCGAAAACAAATCTGAACACAGGGAAATAAGGGCGCCGCGGGGCTCCAGTCTCCAGACAAAAGGCTGGTCCCAGGAAGGAGCCCTGCGGATGCTGATGAACAACCTGGATCCTGAGGTTGGCGAAAAACCGGAGGAGCTCATTGTCTACGGAGGAACGGGCAAGGCCGCTCGAAACTGGGAATGCTTCCGGGCCATCGTTGACAGCCTGAAAATGCTTGAAAATGACGAGACGCTCATCGTCCAGTCCGGCAAACCCGTGGCCGTATTCCGCACTCACTCCGAAGCGCCACGGGTGTTGATCGCCAACGCCATGATCGTCCCCAGGTGGGCCACCTGGGATGAGTTCCGCAGGCTGGAAGCCAGGGGGCTGACCATGTACGGCCAGATGACGGCCGGCAGCTGGATCTACATCGGCACCCAGGGTATCCTCCAGGGAACATACGAGACGCTGGCTTCTGTGGCGCGTATCCATTTCGGGGGAAGCCTCAAAGGGAAGCTGGTCCTCTCCGCCGGCCTGGGTGGCATGGGTGGTGCTCAACCTTTGGCTGTGACTATGAACGAGGGGGTGGCCATCATCGTCGAGGTCGATAACGCCCGCATCCAGAGGCGCCTGGACACAAATTACGTGGACACCATGGTCACCAGCCTGGATGAGGCCCTGAAGCTGGCCGAAGAAGCGAGGAAAAAAGGGGAAGCCCGGTCCATCGCCCTACTCGGCAATGCGGCAGACATCCTGCCCGAGTTTGTCCGGAGGGAAATCACGCCTGATGTTTTGACCGACCAGACCTCTGCCCACGATGAGCTGAATGGATATGTCCCTCATGGCATTCCTTATGAGGAAGCATTGAGGCTGCGCAGGGAGAACCCGGAGGAATACATCAGAAGGGCATATCAGTCCATGTCCGTCCATGTGGAGGCCATGCTCGAGCTCCAGAAAAGGGGAGCCAGAGCCTTTGATTACGGGAACAACATCCGCGGTCAGGCCCAGAAAGCCGGAGTGGAGAATGCCTTTGACATCCCCGGCTTTGTCTCAGAATACATCCGGCCTCTTTTCTGCTACGGGAAAGGCCCGTTTCGCTGGGCCGCTCTATCGGGAAAACCAGAGGATATCCACGTCACCGACGAGGCTGTGCTCAGGGAGTTTCCCGGGGATGAGCCTCTGGAAAGATGGATCCGAAACGCCAGGGAAAAGGTGAAATTTCAGGGCCTTCCGGCGCGGATTTGCTGGCTGGGATACGGCGAGAGGGCTCGCTTTGGAGCGGTGATCAACCACCTGGTGAAAAAGGGAAAGATCAGCGCGCCGGTGGTCATCGGCCGCGACCATCTGGACACCGGGTCGGTCGCTTCGCCGAACCGGGAGACAGAGGGGATGAAGGACGGCTCAGACGCCATCGCCGACTGGCCAATTCTCAACGCCTTGCTCAACGCGGTCAGCGGCGCTTCCTGGGTTTCCGTTCATCATGGAGGAGGGGTAGGTATTGGGCTTGCCATCCACGCCGGGATGGTCATCGTGGCCGACGGCGAGAACTCGACCGCAAAGCGGCTGGAGCGGGTGCTGACAGCTGACCCTGGACTCGGAGTGGCCCGTCATGCCGATGCCGGTTATGAGGATGCGATCCGCTTTGCCCGGGAGAAGGGAATCAAAATCCCCCTCCTTAAATAAAAAAGAAATAAAAAAGGGGACAGGCCCCTTTTTGAAGGGCTTTTGCCTCGAGGGATTTTCCTGTGAGCAGGGCTGGAGAAGGGAAGGCATTCTCTCCAGAGGAATGGTTTCAGGATTTCTCGCGCCCGGTTTTTTTGATAATTCTTTTCTCTTCGAGGTAGCGAATGACCAGATTTTTGCACTCCTCAACGCTTAGCTGGCTGGTATCGATGACCAGCTCAGGATTGAGCGGCTCCTCATAGGGAGCGGAGATTCCCGTGAATTCTTTGATTTCGCCATCCCGGGCCTTCCTGTAAAGGCCTTTCGGGTCCCTTTCCTCGGCGACTCTCAGGGGAACTTTGACGAAGACCTCGATGAACTCTCCTGCATTGAGAAGCAGGCGGGCCTT
>CAYZDV010000038.1:0-15571 GCA_964477275.1 uncultured Eubacteriales bacterium | reverse complement strand
TCCGTCCACCGCAAGTGTCCTGTAACGAAGCAGATGCGGCAAGATCGGCTCGCCCGAAGAGGTAAAAAAGGCCGATTGGAGATAAATTGATAATGACAGAATTGAAGAAACGGACTTTCTTCCCGTGCACTTTAAAGTATCTCTTAAGTCACTCATAATATTTGTGATATGATAAGTATCGGCCTTTTTTATGAATAGTCCAGGCTGAGGAGGGTATGATGTACATGACACTCTTGTATGAGAAAAAAGAGAATATCGGGATTCTGAGCATCAACCGGCCGGGAAAAATGAACGCCATCTCCCAGGATTTGACCAGGGAGATCGGCCAGTTTCTGGATGAGGTGGATAAGGACGAGAAGCTCAGGGTGCTGATCATCACCGGCGCGGGTGAAAAAGCATTTGTGGCGGGCGCAGACATCAAGGAGCTCGTGGACAGGGACGCCATCAAAGGCCGGCGGGTTTCCAGGGAGAGGCAGGAGCTTTTCTCGCGGATTGAGAACCTTACGGTGCCGGTTATCGCTGCGGTCAACGGCTATGCCCTGGGGGGCGGGCTGGAGCTGGCCCTGGCCTGCACGATCCGTATCGCCTCGGATAAGGCCCAGTTTGCAGCGCCTGAAGTCAAGCTGGGCATCATCCCCGGGGACGGCGGCACCCAGCGGTTGCCGCGCCTTGTCGGCCTGGGCCGGGCCATGGAAATGATCCTCACTGGAGATTTCATCGACGCCCAGGAAGCTTACCGAATCGGCCTAGTCAACAAGGTTGTTCCTCACGAGGAGTTGAAGGAGGCGGCCATGGAGCTTGCCCGGAGGATTGCCTCCCGGCCGCCGCTCGCTGTTCGCTGGGCCAAAGAAGCGGTGAACAGGAGCCAGGAAGGGGATTCAGCCGCAGGCTATGCCCTCGAATCCTATCTCCACGGCCTGACCTGCACAACCGAGGACAAGAAGGAAGGCGTGGTTGCTTTTCTCGAGAAGCGCCGGGGCAAATTCAAGGGAAGATAATCCAATACTCTCATTCCATCGGGTTTCACGGGCATGCTGCCGGCCCGCCGATGGACGCCCGGCCTCCCCAGCAGGCGCCCGAGGGCATCCAGGAGAGGGGGGATATCCGTTCTGATATCAAGCTGGAGTTCATCGTGTTTATTCTCAACCATCTTCTTGAAATAGCGGCGGACGAAAGGCTCGTCAGGCTCTATGATTCTCCCGAGGCGATGACGGCCGAGCTCATGAACTTTTTCTTTTACGGGATACTTCCCAGGGAATAAAAGGCACTGACGGATCGCCGGATGAAAAGCAGGGTATCGAGAATCGTTTTCTTAACGGCGGTGATTCTGGGGTGTTCTCTTTCCGCGTCTTCGCGGGTCTTTGATTTCCATGGCCAGCTTTCCGGCTGGGCCGCGTTTTCCGCGGATCAACTGTCCGGTTCCCTGATCGGCCTTCGCTATCTCCCTGTTTTTTCGCTGGAAATGCCCATTTCCGAGAACCGGTCTTTTGACGCTGAGTTTTCTGTCAACGCCTGGGGGTCGGCCGAGGTCCATGCCCTGAATGAGATCCGCACAGATGGAACCTTCAGGCTCTACCGGGCACACGCGAGGTATTCCTCGCCGAAGTTCGAAGCGAGGCTGGGTTTGCAGAAAATCAGTTTCGGTTCTGCCCTCCTCCTCCGGCCCCTGATGTGGTTTGACCGCCTGGACCCCAGGGACCCGCTTCAGATCACAGACGGCGTTTACGGCCTGCTCCTGCGGTACTACTTCCTCAACAACGCCAATATCTGGCTGTGGGGACTTTATGAAAACGACGACCCGAAAGGATGGGAGTTTTTCCCGACAGAGAAGAGGCGGCCGGAATTCGGCGGCCGTTTCCAGGTCCCGCTCGGAAAAGGAGAGCTGGCGTTCAGTTACCATCACCGCAAGGCCAGTCCCGAAACGGAAAATGGCCCGTCCTCGACCGTGATTCCCGAGAACCGCTATGCTCTCGATGGAAAATGGGACATCGGCGTGGGAGTCTGGTTTGAGGCCGTTCTGACCCACCAAGAAAGTCAACAGCTCCCTTATACCTGGCAGAAAGCCCTGAATATCGGCATGGATTATACGTTCAACCTGGGAAGCGGTCTGCACGTCCTGGGGGAGTACTTCGAGTCCGTTGCCGGCAAAAACGCCTGGGGCGACGGCGAAGTGGCCCGGTTCGCGGCCATTTTCCTCAATTATCCGGTCGGGCTCCTCGACACCCTGGCGGCCATCGTGTATTATGACTGGGAAAACCGCGACACATACAGCTTTTTCAGATGGCAGAGAACATATGACCGCTGGACCTTTCACCTCATGGCCTTCTGGAATCCCGAGCGGTTTCAGGTTTACCGGACGCAGCCCGACAACAACCTCTTTGCCGGAAAAGGCATCCAGGCGATGGTGGTTTTCAACCATTGAAAGATGAGGATAAGATGGAAAATTCCGTTCTGATCCAGACCAGGGATCTCGTGAAAATCTACCCGATGGGCGCCCACAAGCTTGTCGCCCTGAACAGGGTCAACCTGGATTTCAAAAAAGGCGAATTCGCCGGCCTGGTGGGGCCGAGCGGCTCCGGAAAAACGACACTCCTCAACATCGTCGGCTCGCTCGATTCTCCCACCGAGGGCAGCACGATCGTCATGGGAAAGAAAGTGGAAGAACTCACCCACAGACAGGCGGCCCGGCTGCGCAACGAGCACATCGGCTTCATCTTCCAGACCTTCAACCTCCTCCCCGTCTACACCGTTTTCGAAAACGTGGAGTTCCCGCTCCTTTTGCTGGGCCTTTCAGCGGAAGAACGCAAACGAAAGGTCATGGAGGCGCTGGAATGGGTGAGGCTGGCCGACCGGGCCGGGTCCAAGCCCGCCCAGCTCTCCGGCGGCCAGAGCCAGCGGGTGGCCATCGCCAGGGCCGTCGTCAAGAAACCGGCCATCATTCTGGCCGACGAGCCCACCGCCAACCTGGATGCGGAAAACTCCCACAACATCCTCCAGATCATGGAGGAGCTGAACCAGGGGATCGGGACGACCTTCATTTTCGCCACCCATGACGAGAAGGTGATCAGCTACCTGAGGCGAAAGATCACCCTGTTCGACGGCGAAGTGGCCCGTGACGAGATCATGAGCCCGCAGCGCCGGCCAGAGGCGGAAGCGGGAGGGTCGAGATGAAAATCCTCTTCAAGCTCGCCCTGAGAAACCTGTTAGGAGCCGGGCTGCGAACCTGGCTGAACGTCGTCGTTCTCTCCTTTGCCTTTCTTGTCATCATCTGGACACAGGGCCTCTACGAGGGGATGAACCGGCAGGCGGTTCAATCCTTGACGGACGCCGAGTACGGGGGCGGCCAGTACTGGCATGAAAATTACGACCCCTTCAACCCATTGACGCTCGGGGACGCCCACGGACCCGTGCCCGAGCCGCTGGAAAAGCTCATCGAGGAGGGCAAGGCCACGGCTGTTCTCATCGTCCAGGGAACGCTCTACCCTCAGGGCCGCTTCCTGCCTGTCCAGATCAAGGGAATCGATCCAGGGCAGGATGTTCTCCTCTTTCCCTCGAAATTCCTCGAGGCCAGGGACGACGCCGAAATCCCGGCCCTCATCGGCAGCCGCATGGCCCGGTCGAGCGGCCTCAAGGTCGGCGATACCGTGACCCTGCGCTGGCGGGACGCGCGGGGAGCGTTCGATGCCCGCAATATCCGCATCGTCCAGGTCATGAGCACGACCGTCCAGTCCATAGACCAGGGGCAGGTCTGGCTCTCTCTCCCGACCCTTCGCTCGCTCGCCGGCATGGAGCATGAGGCCACTCTCGTCACAATGGCGAAAGGAACGACCCTTTCGCGGGAGATTCCGGGCTGGTCCTTTCAGAGCCTCGATGTTTTGCTCAAGGACATCCGCGACCTCGTCCGGAGCAAGACGCTCGGTGCGACGATCCTCTACGTTATCCTCATCCTGCTGGCCATGCTGGCCATCTTCGACACCCAGGTCCTGTCCATTTTCCGCCGGAGAAAGGAAATGGGAATGCTGATGGCCATGGGCATGACCCGGGCCAGAATCATCCAGCTTTTCACTCTGGAAGGCGCCCTGCATGGGGTGCTTGCGGCCCTGGTCGCGGCTGTTTACGGGATTCCCTTGCTTACGCTTTTTGCCCGGAGCGGGTGGGCCATGCCCCAGGCAGTGGACAGTTACGGTTTCGCCATCGGCGAGAGAATTTTCCCCGCCTACAGCGCCGGGCTGGTCATCGGAACGACCGTCCTGGTCATGGTGGTCACAACCGTGGTCAGCTTTCTCCCCACGCGAAAGATCGCCAGGCTCAAACCCACCGACGCTTTACGGGGGAAGCTGTCATGATCCAGTTCCTCCTGAAGGGTATTTGCCGAGACCGCTCCCGGAGCCTTTTTCCCTTCCTGACCGTGGCCATCGGCGTGATGCTCACTGTCTTTCTTTATTGCTATATCAAGGGAGGGGAGAGCAATTTCATCGAATCGAGCGCCCGGTTTTCCACCGGCCACGTGAAAGTCATGTCCTGCGCCTACGCCGATGAGGCTGACCAGTTCCCAAATGACCTGGCTTATATCGGCGTCGAGTCCCTGCTCGAGGAGTTACGGCAGGAGTTTCCCGGGCTGATCTGGACTCCCCGAATCCGGTTCGGCGGACTTTTAGACATCCCCGACGAGTCCGGAGAGACGCGCTCGCAGGGTCCTGTGGCCGGGCTGGCCGTGGACCTTTTCGGGAGCGAAAGCCCCGAGCATCTCATCCTGGATATGGAGAAAGCAGTGGTGAGCGGGCATTCTCCCCAGAAACCGGGGGAAATTCTCATCAGCGCCGATCTCGCCAGCACGCTGGATGTCCGGCCGGGCGACACGGCGACACTCATCAGCTCGACGATGCACGGGGGCATGGCCATGGCCAATTTCACGGTCGCCGGCACGATCCGGTTCGGCGTCACGGCCATGGACCGGGGCGCCGTGCTGGCTGATATCCGGGACATCCAGGAAGCCCTGGACATGGAGGATGCGGCCGGTGAAATCCTGGGGTTCTACAAAGATTTCATTTACAGGGATAGAGACGCTGAAGCGGCGGCCGGCCGGTTCAACGCCCCGCACGAGGTGGAGGGGCAGGAGCAGAGACAGGGCGAGAGCGATGAATTCCTCCCCATCATGGTGACCCTCAAAAACCAGAGCGGCCTGGCCGACCTCCTGGCCATGATGGGGATGTTCTCGTCGGTCGTCATCATCATCTTTGTGGCAGCCATGTCCATCGTTCTCTGGAACGCCGGCCTGATGGGCTCGCTCAGGAGATACGGCGAGATCGGCGTGCGGCTGGCCATGGGCGAGGACAAGGGCCATCTCTACCGTTCCCTGATCGCCGAATCCATGATAACCGCATTTTTCGGGACGATCGCCGGCACGGCCGTGGGGGTGGCCGTGGCTTATTATATCCAGGTCCATGGGATTGACATCAGCTCACTCATGAAAGGCTCCTCGCTGATGATCACGGACGTCCTCCGGGCGCAGGTGACGGCGGTGAGTTTTGTCATCGGGTTTCTGCCCGGCCTCGGCGCGACCTTCATCGGCACGTCCATCTCCGGGATAGGCATCTACAGGCGAAAGACATCGACCCTGATGAAGGAGCTTGAAGCATGAAGAAGACGGCGGTTATATTCGGGTGCGCTCTCATCCTCTCGGCGAGCGTTTTCGCCGGCGGGCAGACCCCCTCGGGCGAGTGGATATTGAACCGTGTGGACGAGAATATCATCTCCGGGAATAAAATCATCACGGCCCGGATGGTCATCCACGGCCGGCGGGGAACCCGGACCGTCGAGTCCAGGTCGTGGATCCATGGAGAAGACAAGGCGCTGACGGAGTATCTTGCGCCGGCCAGGGAGCGGGGAACCAAGATGCTCAAGCTCGGCGACCAGCTGTGGACTTATTCGCCTTCCACCGACCGGACGATTCTGATTTCCGGGCACATGCTCCGGCAGTCGGTCATGGGGTCGGACCTCTCCTACGAGGACATGATGGAAGACCGCAGGCTACGGGAAATTTATGATGCGGCGGTAATCGGGGAAGAGGCGGTCCTTGGCGCTTCCTGCTGGGTGCTTGAGCTTGCGGCCAGGACCGCGGACGCGGCATATCCTTCGAGGAAAATATGGGTGGACAGGGAGCGGTTCGTGGTCCTCAGGGAAGAGCGCTATGCCCGAAGCGGAATGCTCCTCAAAACGACCGATGTCAAAAGCGTCGTCAAGGTCCAGGAGCGGTGGATTCCGGAGAGAGTCGTTTACAAGGATGCCCTTAAAGCCGGGGAGGGGACGGAATTCATCATCGATTCCATCGAGTTCGACGCCGCCATCCCCGACCACATCTTTTCCAAAGCCGCTCTGCGGAAATAGGCTTTAGATAGTTCTTCAACCACCTGCCAGTGCAGCCGAAAAGGAAATTTGACAGCAATAAATTGAGAGGGCCGTCAGGAATCCTTCATCACCGGATCCCGAACTCGAGCTCGCCCGCCTGGAAGGAAGCGAGATGTGAAACCTCCCCTCAGAGTCTTCAACAAAGCATTTTAATCTTTGCCAAGGACTCCCTCCCCTGAAGAATCTTATTTTTCAGGTTAGACGGAAGGGTGAGTGATTATCAGGGATACTCTACGATGAATATTGAGGGAAACAGGCTAAAATGGACGGGCTCCATAACCAGCGATGAAAACACAGGAAACCCCATCGAGAATCATGTCTTTGAAGGCTACGTTGGCTGGAATCAAATTTATGCGGTGGAAGAGTATGAGGAAATCTTTCCAGACGGGCGGAGGGAGATGCTGGGAGTTTTTTCGCCTGAGTCTTTTCTTGCGTGCTTCGGCCGGATCAAGAAATGTTTGCCTAAGGAAGTCAGAAAATTTTGGGAGGACGGGCTTGGAAGTGCTGGCGGACATCCAAAAGGAAATCCTCACTTATCTTAGGGATATTCCTGAGCTTGAGGCCTTCTATCTGACCGGAGGAACGGCTCTATCCAGGTTCTACCTTGGTCATCGAAAAAGCAACGACCTGGATTTTTTCACCTCTGAAGAAGAGCTCATCCAGCAGTTCAGCCTCAAAATCGAAGAGGCCATCAAAAAAGCAGGGTTCGATGTCGAGCGAAAGCGACGATTCCATTCATTTGTCGAATTGGCTGTGAGCGCACACTCTGAATCGACAATTATTCACCTTGCTCTCGATTCTCCTTATAGGCTTGACTCGGTAATCATGGCCGAAGAATTCCCCTGAACGCGTCCGCGAATTTTCTGCGGATTCTCCGGAAATGGTATAGAAGTCTCCATCCGGGAAAAGGAAAGAATCACGAAAAATATTCAGGCGAATATAATCTAGCGTAGTGCGTCATAAGTCCCTTTACTTTTGTGTCATTCCGGGCCTGACCCGGAATCCAGTCTTTTTGCCTTTTTAGATTCCTGCTCCCTGCCTACGCAGGGACAGGCTTCGCAGGAATGACGGTTTTTAATGCCGCAATATATGTAAAGAAGCGTTAGACGCACTACACTAGTCGAGTATGAAATTCATGAATCTGGGGAATCTGCAATTGTAAGGGAGAAACAGATAAAAAAATGGAAAAGGGCTTGGAAGTTAAAACTCATTGAAAAAGAAAATCCGGAATGGATTGATTTATATGAAAACGTATGCAGATAGTTCTGGATTCCTTCTGCCGCAGGAATGACACTCTGTAAAACATGTATTAATCTTACAACTAAATGGGAGATGAACCAAAAAATATTATCATCCTCGGAAAAAAGATGCTTAAAAACTCCATTCCCTACTTGACAAAGGCTGTTATAATCATTATTTTGGTATCCTATATTGGTTACCATATAAATAAAAAATGAGCAATAGGGATATTGAAAAAGAAATAATCTCCCTCCTCAAAGACTCAGTTGAAGGCATACAGGTTGAAGACATTGGGAACGCATTGGATCTCACCCGGCATACTGTCAGCAAGTATCTTCAGGTTTTAAAGGCAAGAAAATTAGTGGTATACAGAACAGTCGGAAGGACGAAATTGTGGAAAGAATTCAGCGCTGGTGTGAAGATAAGGCCTCTTAATCTTGACGATATCAACGGCATTATTCGTATAGAAGAGCGAATAGAAGCGAAGCTGGGGATAACCAATGAGGAACGGATGGAATATCTAAAAGAGACGGCGAAATACAACATCGAACGCGGCGATCCCATGATGAGCCTCGGCGCAGAGTTTGAAGGAAATCTCGTTGGGTTCATCATAGGGGAAATGAGGCTGTGGGAATTCGGTAGAGGTGAGAAGACAGGTTGGATAAGAATTTTAGGTGTAGATCCTGATTTCCAAGAAAGAGGCATAGGCAGCAAATTGGGAGAAGAACTCATAGAACATTTCAGGCGGAGAGGTGTTAGGAGAATCAGAACTATGGTTGACTGGTACGCGGCTGATTTAATTTCATACTTCAAATCATTGGATTTTAATTTTTTGAATATGATTCCCCTGGAGAAAGATATAAAATAAATGATTAAATCTCGGAAACCTTGCGGGCAAAAAGTCTATGGGCACCCCTGTTTCGGTCACAATGGAGCCTACCATAGGTTTGGCCGTATGCATCTTCCTGTTGCGCCGGGGTGCAACATCAAATGCAGATATTGTGTGAGAAAGCATGATTGCGCAAATGAAAGCAGGCCTGGCGTTACGAGCAGGGTTATCAATCCTCAGGAATCTATAAATAGAGTAGGAGAGTGCTTAGCAAGAGAACCCAGGATTCGGGTTGTCGCCGTGGCTGGCCCTGGTGAGGCTTTAGCCAATCCAGCGACTTTTGAGACTATGCGATTGATCCATCATGAATTTCCTTACCTGATTAAGTGTATGAGCACAAATGGCCTTCTTCTCTCTGATTCTTTAGATTTACTTCTTGAGGTAGGAGTGAGTCATTTAACCATCACTATCAATGCCATCGATAGTCGTATTGGCGCCCAAATCTACAGCTGGGTAAGATACAAGGGGGAAAGGCTTTTTGGGGAAGCTGCATTCCGGGTCCTATCAGCCAACCAGCTCGGAGGCTTAAGAGCTGCAGTGCGACAGGGTATAACGGTAAAGGTCAATTCTGTTCTCATACCAGGCATCAACGATGAGCATCTCATAGAAGTCGCTCAAGCAGTGGCTGAGGAGGGAGCACATATAATGAACATCATGAAATTAATTCCTCAGGGTGAATTTGCTCGCAGAAGGGCCCCCTCTAACCATGAGCTTTTTAACGTACAGCATCAGTGTGAATTATTTATTCGACAATTCAGGGGATGTCAGCAGTGTCGCGCCGATGCTGTGGGAATGTTAGGAGCACAATGAAAGGAGGTAGAATGAGATGAAAGAGATGAGACAAATCTCAATCTACGGAAAAGGAGGCGTTGGCAAATCCACAGTGGCCAGTAACCTTTCTGTGGCTTTAGCAGAGAAAGGGAGAAAAGTCATGCAAGTCGGATGCTCACCAAAGTCGGACTCGACTTATTTTATCTTAGGGAAGATGTGCGATCCTACAATTCTCGATCAAATAAGGACGAAGGGAAGCCGCGAGGAGCCGATTTCTGAGTGTGTTAAAACAGGCTATAAAGGTATTGTCTGTGCTGAAACGGGGGGACCTGAGCCTGCTCAAGGATGTGCGGGGAGAGGTGTTCTCCTTGCTCTCAATCTTTTGAGAAAGTACAGATTATACGATAAGCATGGCGTGGATTTCATGGTTTACGATGTTATTGCGGATGTGGTTTGTGGCGGCTTTGCTCAGCCCATGAGGAAGGGATATGCGAGTGAAGTCTATATAGTGACGAGTGGAGAATTGATGTCTCTTTACTCCATGAACAATATTTGTTATGCCGTCAAGATTATGAATGAGCTGAAGGGTGTGGAAGTGAAGGTCGGCGGTTTTATCAACAATATGAGAGGCATTCCCAACGAGAAAAAATTGGTTGAAGAATTCAGCAAATTGATAGGAGTCCCCGTGATTGCTCATATTCCCCGCTCTGATTTAGTTTCGGAAGCAGAGACATCTAAGAGCACCGTTGTCGAACATTTTCCGGATTCGGATGTCGCTTCAGAATTTATGAAGTTAGCCGATATGGTCATGGAGCCGAGAGGTGTTTATCCCGATCCAAAAGATCCTAAAGAGAGCATAGGAATAATACTTGGCCTTTTAAGGAAATATCAAGTATTTGCCTAAGAAAATGGAGGAGGAATTATGGCGGAAAAAATAGAAGTATCCCATGAGGTCCCGAGGAATATAGCCATTTACGGCAAGGCTGGCATAGGAAAATCTATCACATCTGTCCATCTGAGTGTCGCATTATCAAAATTGGGGGAGAAAGTGATACAGGTAGGGTGTGACCCAAAGAGGGACTCGGTTGCTCTTCTCTGCGGGGGGATTATGCCGACAATTCTGGAGCAGCTCAAGATGGTCGATGCTGAGACCGAGGAGCCGGTTGAAATGACAGAGGAAATCTTGGATAAAGTGATGTTTAGAGGCTACAACGATATTCTCTGCTGCGAATCCGGTGGTCCAAGGCCTGGAATAGGCTGTGCTGGCAGAGGGGTGCTCGTCGCCATACAATTATTAGAAGAGTTTAATGTCTTAAAGAGATTTGGTATCACATTTGGCATTTATGATGTTTTAGGTGATATCGTTTGCGGAGGCTTTTCTCAGCCCATGAGAGGAGGTCATGCCAAAGAAATATATATCGTAACCTGTGGAGAACCCTTGACGCTCCACATCACCAACGAGATTCTCAAGGCTACTGAGAGAATAATAAGCGAGGGGATAGAATTTGGAGTTGCTGGCTTAATTGATAATCAAAGGAATGTGCCGCATGAGAGAGAGATAGTCGAGGAATTTGGAAGAAGAGTTGGAGTGCCTGTCATAGAACATGTTCCAAGGTCTCTTAAGGTACAAGAAGCCGAAGCCATGGGCAAAACGGTTTTGGAGGCATTCCCGGATTCTGACCAAGCAGAGGTTTATCGTAAGTTGGCGAAGAAAGTGCTGGAAAACAAGCATATCTACATCCCCTCTCCGCTTCCCGGTATGGATGAGATTATGGAAACCGTAAAGATGTATATTAAAAGATAAAAAGGAGGAACTATGAGCGAGAAATTAATGCCGTGGGAGAGAATAGACAGGTCTCGGGAGAATTGGGAAATAGCTAAAGACTATCTCATCATGAAGAGCGAAAGGAAGTTTGAGTTGGTTCACTTCAAAGATATTATAGAAAAATGCGCGGATACGAGTGCAACGGAGTGGTGGGATAAGGTTATCCCTGGATATGGGAGCGGACTTTGGTGTCCAATATATTATGCTATCACAGTAGCCGGAGGGGTGAGGAATTCCGTGCTGGTTATTCATGGAGCCCAATCCTGTGTAACCGCCGTTCGACATTTCTTTGTCTTGTATGTGGGGGCTGGTGGAGACTATTACTGGGGAAATCCTTTTACTTTTGTGACAAGCACGGATCTGAATGAACGAGACAATATCCTTGGGGCACCAGAAAAATTAAAGAAGACTCTTTTAGAGGTAGATGAGCTTCACAAGCCTGAAGTCATATTTGTAGCCCCGACCTGTGGCCCGGGTATGATCGGAGAGCCTATTGAGGAGATTATAGATGATGTAAAACCCGAGCTCAAATATGCCGAGGAAGTTATCTATCTGGATTTACCCGGCTTCAAGGCCATCGATGAAGGCGATATGATGAGGCTCGTAACAGGAGAATATTGGACTGCGCTGATGCCTGAGCCAAAACAAAAAATAAAAGGCGCTGTCAATGTGATCGGAGATTACAGAGGCACTTACATATCAGAGAGGGATGGTTTTAAGCCAAATTTTCCCTCTACGTATGATGAAATAAACAGCATACTGAAAGCTTTGGATTTGAAACTGCATGTCATAGTTCCCCAGTCCTCCCTTGCGGATATTCGTCGGGCGCCTGAAGCTGAGTTCAATATTGTCAACTGCCCGATGCTTGCCTATCCCATCTGCGAGGAGATGGAAAAGAAATTTGGCATACCTTGGTCTCCCCATGTCTATCCGTTGGGTAAGGAAGCCATAACGAACTACATCATGGCATTCGCCAAGCATTTTGGTAAGGAAAAGGAGGCGCAGAAATATATCGACGAACGTTGGGAGAAGGAAGGTATTGAACCCTTGTGGCAAGAGGCCAAGGAACTTGTGAAGGATAAGACTGTTCTTATGGATTCGGCGATTTCCATGACTTCAGTCAATCGTCAGATGGGGTATGCTCGTATGTTTCTGGAGCTTGGAGTTGATCCTGAGAAGATCATATTTTTCAACATAGGGCCCTCAGAGATACTCGGCAGGCGTGAGGGTGTGGAGTATTATTTGAGCACATCAGCGGCCGGGAAACCATTCAACCCTAAATTCTTATGGTGGCCCGCCCCGCATGCTATTAAACTCTCTCCGATCGAAGTTGCCGATTGGCTTGGAGTTAAAGATTCTGAAATACTCCATCTTTATGGTGATTTAGGCTGGTATACTAAGGCTCCCAGATGGGATGCATCAAACATTGCTCAGGTCCAGTCTTCGATTCACTTCAGAAGGCGCAGGAATGTCTGCCAAAGGTCAATCTTTTTCTCTGGGACAAAAGCCCTTTTGAGGGATACGATTTTAGCCATCAAAGGCGCAAGAAGAGAGGGGAAGTGGTCATTGTACAGCAGGATCCTGGGTAAATGGCCAGTGCCTGAACCAGCTGAAATCATCGAGGGAAAAAAAGGCATTTCTGGAGAAAAAAAGGAGGGTTAAATGCGAGCACATAAACCATATATATGGACAGACCAATATCAGCCGAGCGCGATGTTTGGTTCAGTATTGGCCCTTTCAGGCATTGAGGGAGTTGAGTTAGCCTATCACGGTCCGGCTGGGTGTTACACGATCGCAACGCATATCCGCACAGACCAGGCTCCTATGGGTACCTATTCTGCCATGAGACCAAGCGGGATAACGGAAGATAATCTGGTTATGGGGACAAGTATGGATAAGCTCAGACAGTTACTGAAGTTTATCAGGTTAGAATCTGAACATACAAAGAGAAAGCCATCCCTTCTGGCTATAGTGAACACGGATTCGACAGCCATCACAGGCGATGATATTGTGGGTGCTGCTAAGACATTCGAGAAAGAGACGGGTGTTCCATCGATCTCTGTTGATGCACCTGGATTCAAAGGGTGGGATATCACGGGCTATGACCTGTCCTATAAAACCTTGCTGACAAAGTTTGCCAAGCCTGGTGTTCAAAAGAAACCTGACAGCGTAAACCTCATAGGGCCTTATCTGTTGTCTTCGCAGAACTGGTTATTCGACTTTGAGGGAATAAAGGATTTGTTGAATAAATTGGGAATTCACATTAACTGTGTTTTGACCAGGAACACAAAGATTGGGGATATCGAAAATTTCAGTGCGGCCCAGGGGAACCTGATGCTGACCAATGAAGATTTACCTCTCTTCACAAAAGAAGCAGAGAGACTCGGAGTGCCAAATTTTGGAGAAGACCTTCCTCTGCCCTACGGGTTGAGAAACACGGAAGAGTGGTACTATGGCGTTGCAGCGAGATTCGGGAAATCAGATGAGGCAAAAAAGGTTCTCCAGGAGGCAAGCGAGAAAGTGAGGGATGTCCTGAGATTCAATTATTCTTACACATGGCAATCCAACCTGATGCTCCAGAAGCGCGCTGCCCTTATTGGCCGTTCCCACTTTATCGCCTCCCTGGCAAGATGTCTTTATTATGATATGGCCATGTATCCTGAAGTTGTGGCATTGCAGGCGGCTACCAAAGAATCAGTGGATGGGGCAAAAAAGCTATTAGAATCGATGGAAAAGGACGGGATTTCTCCAAAGATCCTCGTAAACCCACCCTATGTTGAATTTGCAAGAGTTGTTAGGGAAGCTGAGGTTGATGTTGTATTGGGCTCAAGGATAGAGAAGACTCTGATTGATGGTATGGGTATAGCCCACCACGCGATTGGCAGCAGCTATTATTTCAATACATTCAGGTATCTTCCGATGCCTTATGTTGGGTATGAAGGGATTCTTTATCTTCTGCAAGAACTCGGCCTGGCCATGGAGGATATGTTCCACGAGAGAGAGGCATGGAAAAAGTTATGTTATAAAAACATTTAGAGTCTATCAGGGGGCATTAGAACCTATCAGAGATCAGACCTTGATTATTTTTGGATTTTCTCTCGTCATGCTTTATGATTTTTCCAGATTTTTCAAGAATATCCTGTACCGAGCAGACATCCCTTCGGCTCGGGACCATCGCTCGACTTCTTTCAGATCCACCCGCTGATCCCGGCAAACCATTAAAGCCTGCTCGAGAGCCTGCCTGTCCTGCCAGTGGTAAAATGCCGCCAGGCGGTCTTTCACGCAGTCTGTAGGAGAAAGAAGCTTCAGCGTTTTGCCTCCCTTCCTTATCTCCGTAACAGAACGGACGGGCTCGCTGCTGACAGAGAGCGGAGGAGGGACAAAATCTATAAAATACTCGCTCTCAGGGTGCTTGAAGTATCTCCCCTCTTCAAAGAATCCGATTTTTAACAGCAGCCGCCTGACTTCTTTCTGTTTTTCAGAAGAGATCAATACAAAATCAAGATCGAAGGAGATATATTTATTTTCTGTATAGATGACAACGCAGGCACCGCCCGTGAGCACCGTCTCGATGCCGTTCCTGCGCAAGTAGTCGGAGACGGCGATGGCTACATCTTGCAGCTTAACGCCCTTAATTTTCATGGCTTCTTTGATGTTGAGAGAGGCTTTCCTGTTCTGCGCGGGCGCAGTCGCCGGACATAAATTTTCCTCTCTTCTTCCGGAATAAAGGTCAGCGCTTTTTCCAGAAGTGCCTCGATCTCCCTTTTGAAAGGATACCTGGGATTCAATCCGAACAGCCTGACTTTTCCCATGAGCCGGCTGTAGAGGAGGCCGTCTCTCTCCATGTTCAGAAGTTGATTCTGCACGGCATTGAGATAAAACCCGAATGTCCGAGCTATTTCAGTCGGATAGGATTCGCCATTTGTGTAAATATAGAGGAGGAGCACGGTTTTGATCTCAGAGCCGAAAATCGCTTTTAACATTGTAGTTTTTGCTCCATCTAATTTTAACCAATTATCTTAGTTATATCACCAAATATATTGTTTATAGCATGAGTATTGCGCAAGGTCAATATCTTCCCCAAAGCCCGAGCGGCGCCAGCCTGCGATCTTCTCCACCAAGCCCTCAGAGATGAGCACTTCCCCGCGGAGTAGAGAGAAGACTTTGCGCTCTGAACAGCATAGCCAATCTCAAAGACAAAGATTCTAACCTGGTTGTCCTCGGTGTTTCCACTTCTGAGGAAATCCGGGGAGAGGTCGAATCGAGAATCTCAACAATCACAGCCCGTTCATCCTCTTAGGCCCTTATTTCTTGCTTAGAACGAATTATGAGCCGAATCATGTGCTTACCCACCTGTATAACCAGATCACTTTTCTCCAACAGGCGACGCATTAAAAATCCTTTCCAGGAAATGGCGTTAAAAATCTGAAGGGAGCGAA
>CAYZDV010000037.1:0-16064 GCA_964477275.1 uncultured Eubacteriales bacterium | reverse complement strand
GGGGGACACCCCATGCCACCCATCCTATTTCAAAAGGAAATGGCCCTTACCCCGGGGAAAAAGATGCTTCCGCTTCTCTCTTTTCTCTTTACTTTTACAATTGGCAGTGGTATAAATGAAGCTAATTTTTTATAATCAAAAAGAAGGATGTTTTTCGGAAAGAGAAGAGTCATGTTCCCCGATCCACCTTCGTATCAATCAATGATTAACGTATTGGAGGTATGAGTCATGACTTTAATAAGACAGAAATCAACCGGTGGCAAAGGAATTCTTGGAAAACCCGCACGACTCCTGTGGTTAAGCCTCCTGGGTTTTGTCCTGGTGATTGCCGCAGGCCAGGGCTGCAAGACAGAAGCCGACATGAGCACGACCGGGGGTTTGCAAATCATTCAGTTTGGCGGCCTGGCCAAAGTGGGAATCGGGAAATACCTCTATGTCCCCGAGGCCCGGGGATTTGACATCATCGTCCCGGGTCAGGTCGATTCCGGCGATGTCAGCGTGCTGGTGGGCAGGGAAGTCAGGGGCGAAGGGGAGTTCAATGCCGACTGGCCGTCAATTCTGGTTGCCAAGCGCATCGACGTCAAAGAGGGAGAGAGAGCCTGGAAGACAGTTTTCACCAGAACAGCAGAGCCGGCCCTCGATGATTATCTCCACCTGCATGAGAGAGAAAAAGTTCAGGCCCTGAGGAACCTTTCCTTTGAGAAGAAAGAAGACTGGGAGGGAAAGGAACGGGTGAAGGTTTATGGCAGGCTGGAGACGGAGACGGTGATGGAAGGTGGAGCGGAAAAGGATATTTCGAGAATCGTTGTTCTCAACGAGGAAAATCAAGCTGTGGGCAAGATCATCGTCGACAGCATCTCTGATGTTGCCCGATACTACATCCAGAAATTGAGACTTTTCGACAACCTGTGGATCTACATTACCGTCAAAGAAACAGTGGATTGGAACACCAGGAAAAAGACCTGGGATCTCTTTCATGCCGACGTTCTCTTTGCCGGTCTTTTCTGAGATCGTTCTTTAAGACTTCATCATTCCCGACATCACTTCATCCCGGGATGCTTCAGATTATGTCCTGCGGCCTCCTGGAAGGCCCTGGCGACCCGAAGGGCTTTGGCCTCCTCGAACAGATTACCGATGAGGGAGATGCTGGTGGGACTCCCGTCCTTCGTGAATCCGTTGGGCACCACCACGGCGGGATGACCGGTGAGGTTGGTCAGGAGGAGGTTGCTGCCTCCGTAAGAGTTCCATTGCGGATGAATTTCTCGAGCTCCTCCACTTTCAAATTTTATCGAAATTCGTGGTTTTGAGTTTTCTCTTTTTTGAAAGGCAACGGTAGATGATAAGGCCCAGGGCAAGCGAGGCTCCAACCCAGGTGATTTTGATCTGGTTGCTCTCAAAGTGAACGAGGAGGTGGAGAAGAAATCCCACTCCGATGAGAAGCAGGGTTGAGGCAAGAGCGATGACAAAAGGAAGGAGCAGGAGGGACAAACAGCCTGCCATTTCTGCCTCTTCTTCAAGTTTTTCGCTCGCTGCGATCTCCTCCTGTTCCGGCTGCCAGTATTCTTTCCCGCAGCGGGGGCAGACGGGCTCTTTCTCCGGGATTTTTCCGTTGCAGTAGGGGCAGCTTTTCATGACGGGCGAGGTGTCCTGTCCATCCTCTCCAGACCGCCGCCTTCGCGCTCATCCGCCCTTTTGAGCAGGAAGGCGAAAACAAGCCCGAAAAGACCCAGGCTGGCGAACATGATCTGGCTGCTGGTGTAAGTCTGGGTCAAATCGCGAAGAATGCCGTTGAGGACCGGGAAGAGACCGAGTCCGATATTCTGGATGGCGGTCATCAGCCCGAAAGCTGTGCCCACCCGGTTCCTGCGCACGATGAGGGGGATGGAAGGCCACATCGCAGCCGGAACCAGGACAAAAGAAGCTCCCAGGATGATCATGGGGTATACCGGATAGATTGTGGTTAACCCCATTGTCAGATGGCTGGGGATCATCAGCAGCGAGCCGATGATCATCAGGCTCGCCCGTTTTCCGATTTTGTCCACCAGCCGTCCGGCGAAGGGCGCCAGGATCATGGAGGCAAATATGATGATGGAAGTGATCCCTCCGGCTGTGCTGAACACATGAAGGAAGTTGAGAAAGACCCTGTAGAGAAAACCTCCACTGACTTCGGCCACCCGGGCGACGCCCCATTTGTCCACAAAAAAGTCAGTGGAGAGGTTGGTAAACGGGAAAATTGCCGAGTAGAAGGTAACGCAGAGCAGGGTCACGTACCAGAAACTCGGCTTGAATTCCTTGACGTCCCTGAAAACGACCTTCTCTTCAGTCCCGTCTTTCAGCCGGAGAAGGCGCTCCCCTCTGAGGTCGAGGAGAATGTAGGAGATATTGGCCGTAAGGGAGACGGCGCAGGCCAGGACCGCGACGAGCAGAGCGTAGCGGAATCCGCCGAAATGGTCGGCGATGAGCTCGCCGGTGTTAAAGGCAAAAAGCGAGCCGAGACGGCTGACGGTGAGGGCGATGCCGAAGGAAAAGGCCAGTTCCTTTCCCTTGAACCAGCGGGCGAGGATGGCGCTCTGGGCGACGATCAGGGGCTCTGAACCGGCGCCGAAGATGAAACGGCCGATGAGGAAAAGGGGAATGCTTCTGGCCAGCCAGACAAGAGTTGCCCCGGAGAGGACCAGAATCGAGAACAGGATGCTCGCCTTGCGGGTTCCCAGTCGGTCGATGAGAATGCCTCCAATGAACACAGCCAGGATGGCGCCGATACTGTACATGAGAAAGAAGGTGCCCAGCGTTCCCCTCTTCACCCCCAGTTCTTCGACCAGCGACGGCGCGATCGCGCCGATGATGTCATAAGCAAAATAGGAGCCCATGCTGAGGGAGGCGACAAAAATCAGGATGATAAAGCGGAAGAGGGGTCGGGAAGGATGGAAGGGAGAAGCCGGGTGAACAACGGTCTGCGTCATGGATGGGCAGCCTTTTTCGGGAGAGTTTCGAGCACATGGGGTTCCATTCTCAGCTCCGGCCAGGGAAACCTGTTCTTACCACAGGGCCAAAGCGATGTCAAAATTTTCAAGATGAAATTCCGCATTTTTTTAGTTGTGACGAGAACGGTTTTCTGGTATATACAATCCTTTTCACAATGGCAAAGATACAACTTCCATGATTCGCTGTGTCATCTCCGACCTGGGCCGGGTCATTGTCCATTTCGACAACACGGTTTTCTATGAGAAAATCGCTCGCTGCTCCCCTTTTTCCAGAGAAAAAATTGCGGAGCTGACGCGGGCCCATTTCCACCTGGTCAAAACTTTTGACAGAGGAGAGATGACGCCCCTGGAGTTTTACGGCCGGGTCACCGAGACGCTCCATGCCAGGATCGACTTCTCCGGTTTTTATGAGGTCTACAACGATGTTTTCTCCGTCAAGCCGGATGTCCTGCAGACCCTGAAAAGATTGAAGCGAGGCTATAAGCTCCTCTTGCTCTCCAACACCGATGTCATGCGCTTTGGTTTTATCCGGAGGAAATTCCCGGAGATCCTCATTTTCGATGAATACGTCCTTTCTTACGAGGTGGGCTCGATAAAGCCTGAGCCGCAGATCTACAGAGAAGCCCTGCAGAGGGCCGGGTATGAGGCTCAACAGTGCGTCTTTATTGATGACATCAAGGAGAATATCGAAGCGGCTCAAAGGCTGGGAATCATCGGCGTTCACCTCGAACCCCAGACCGACCTGCAAACCGTCCTCAGAGAGCTGGGGCTTTCCTTCTAACCTGAGAAAGATCAAAAAAAAGATCAAAAAGGTCTTGACAAACAGAAAAAATCATTATAATTTACTGGTCGAACACACAAAATTTAGGGCTATCACCCAGGATAATATACAAGATATGGTAGTATTTCCGGTTTCCCTTTTTATTCCGCTGGCCGGCCTGAAGAGCGACGATTTGCGAGTTTTCTCCAGAGCATCCTGAAACGTAGGACCACAAATTTTCTTTTCATAGATCGGGAAAGGAGACATCTCATTATGCAGAGAACACTCTCCAGGATCAAAAAAAGAGACGGAACCGTCACCGACTTTGTCCAGGACAAGATCACAAATGCCGTCTACAAGGCCATGGAGTCCCACGGGGTCAGAGACAGGAGCGCGGCCAAGACGGTCTCCGATATCGTCACCTTCATGATCGATGACAAGTTCGGCGGCTACACCATCCCTTCTGTGGAGCAGATTCAGGATATCGTCGAGATGGTCCTCATGAAACGTGGCTACCATGAGGTGGCCAAATCCTACATCCTCTACCGGGAAAAACATAAGGAAATCCGGGAAGCCAGAGAGACGGGCATCAACCTGACACGCCTGATCAAAGATTACATCAACGATATCGACTGGAAGATCAAGGAGAACAGCAACGAAGGCGTGATGAGCTTTTCAGGACTGAACGCCAGGATTTCAGGCGAGGTCCTCTCCAATTTTGCCCTCAACCAGCTCTACACGCAAAAAATCAAAAAAGCTCACGCCGAAGGAGATTTCCACCTCCATGACCTTTCTTACCCCATTGTGGGCTACTGCGCCGGCTGGTCGATGGAAACTCTCCTCCGGAGAGGGTTCGGGCACGTGCCCAACCAGGTCCACTCTTATCCGGCCAAACACCTGGAGACGGCCACTCTCCACATGGTGAATTACATTGGAACCATGCAGGGCGAGTTTGCCGGAGCCCAGGCCTTCTCCTCTGTCGACACCTTTCTTGCTCCTTTTGTCCGCGCCGACAACCTGGATTATGAAAGAGTGAAGCAGGATATTCAGAAACTCATCTTCGGCCTGAACGTTCCCTCCCGCTGGGGATGGCAGACTCCTTTCTCCAACCTGACTTTTGATTGGACCGTTCCGGAAGATATGAGGAACAGGCGCGTGATTGTCGGCGGACAGGAGCTGGATTCGACTTACGGAGACTACCAGAAAGAGATGAATATGATCAATCGCGCCTTCCTGGAGCTGATGTTCGAGGGCGACCAGAAGGGCCGGGTGTTCACCTTTCCCATTCCCACCTACAACCTGACCAGGGATTTTGACTGGGATTCTCCCAATGCCAACCTTCTCTTTGATGTCACGGCGAAATACGGTATTCCGTATTTCCAGAATTATATCGGCACCGATATGGACCCCGGCGACATCCGGGCCATGTGCTGCCGGTTGAACCTCGATCAGCGGGAGCTGATGAGGCGGCCCGGGAACATGTGGGGTCCTGGAGATTCCACCGGTTCGATCGGAGTGGTGACCATCAACCTCAACCGGATCGGCTTTGAATCCACATCGCGGCAGGAGTTCTTTGAAAAGCTGAGAAATATCATGATCCTGGCCAAGGAGTCCATGGAAACCAAGCGAGAGGTCCTCAACAACATGCTGGCAAAGGGGATGATGCCCTACACCCTTGTCTATCTCGGCCATTTCGACAATCATTTTTCCACCATTGGCGTCTGCGGCATGAACGAGTGCTGTCTGAACTTCCTGGGCAAGGGAATCGGTGCGCCTGAAGGAAAGGCCTTCACGATCGAAGTCATTCAGTTCATGAGGGAAACCATCAGGAAATTTCAGGAAGAGACAGGTCATCTTTACAACCTGGAAGCCACACCGGCCGAGTCCACCTCCTACCGCATGGCCCGGCTCGACAGGCAGAAATATCCCAGCATCATCACCTCCGGAACCGATAAGCATCCCTATCTGACCAATTCCACCCAGATGAACGTGGATGCCACCCGGGATGTCTTCGAGGCTCTGGAGCATCAGAAGGACATTCAACCGCTTTACACCGGCGGGACGATTTTCCACACCTTCCTTCCCGAGGCCATCGACAGGATGACGTGCAAGAAGGTTGTCCGCAAAATCGCTGAGACTCCGATCCCGTATTTCAGCATTACTCCCACCTTCAGCGTCTGCCAGAATCATGGCTACCTGAAGGGCGAGCATCCTCGCTGTCCGGAGTGTGGAGAGGGGACCGAAGTCTATTCCCGGATCGTTGGCTACCTGAGGCCCGTGGCGACCTGGAATGACGGCAAGCAGCAGGAGTTCAAGGAACGAGCCGCTTATGAGCTCTCGGTATAAACAATGGATTATCTTTTATTCTCTTATCCGAACTGCGTCAGGTGCGAGGAGCTCAAGACAGACCTGGCAGACACGGGGCTCCAAGGCCGGGAATACAGCCTCGTTTTGAAGGAAAGCAAGCTGAAGATCAGGGATTTTTTGAGCGTTCTCAGGCGGGATGAAAAAGGAGGGATTGTCATCCCCACCCTGGTCCTTCAGGAAGAGGGAGAATTGATTGTCGTCTTGAACAGCCGAAAGGAGCTTGAGGAATGGTGGAAATCAAGGGCTTAGAGAAGTTTGCTCCCAAAGATTTCCCGGGATTCATCTCCTCCACCGTTTTTTTGGGCGGCTGTAACTTCCGCTGCCCCTTCTGCCACAATTCCGAGCTTGTCTTGAGGCCGGAAACCCTTCCGACCTTTCCCCTGGATTATTTCACGAGTTTCCTCGATTCGCGAAAAGGATGGCTGGAGGGAGTCTGTGTTTCCGGTGGAGAGCCCCTTCTTCACAACGACCTGGAGATCTTCCTTGCCCTCATCAAGGAGCGGAACCTTCTGGTGAAGCTCGACACCAACGGCTCCTTTCCTTTTCACCTGGAAAAGCTCATCGCCGGAAAGCTCGTCGACTGGATCGCCATGGATATCAAAGCGGATCTCAAACGGTATCCGGAAGCGGCCGGCGTGCCGGTCAGAGAGGAGGATATCGTCCGCAGCATCCAGCTCATCAAAAATTCAAGCCTGCCGCATGTTTTCCGCCTGACGGTCGTTCCTGGTTTTATCGGAACAGAAGACATCCGCCAGATCGGCCAGCTCATCAACGGTGCCGAGGTATTCCAGCTCCAGCAGTTCGTGCCTGTCAACACCCTCGACGGACGATACTTGATGAAAAAGCCGTATCGAAAAGACGAGATCCTCGGGCTGGCCAGGATCGCGGAGCCCTATTTTTCCCGGGTCAGGGTGGAAGGTGTTTGAGCGATGGAGCTCAGAGTCAGGCGGATCCACCCAGAGGCCAAAATCCCCCGCTATTCCCGCCCGGGAGATGCGGGTCTGGACCTTTTCTCCATCATCGATTGTGTCCTCGAAAAGGGAGAAGTCCGTCCTGTCCCGACCGGGATTCAAGTGGCCGTTCCCGAAGGATACGTCGGACTGATCTGGGACAAAAGCGGAATCTCCCTCAGGGGAGTCCACCGGCTGGCCGGCGTGATTGACTCGGGCTACCGGGGAGAGGTGCGGGTCGTCATGGTCAATCTCTCTGCCGAGCCTTTTCGAATCGAGAAAGGCATGAAGGTGGCTCAGCTCCTCATCCAGCATGTCTCCACCGTCAGAGTTGTCGAGTCAGAGGAAATGGAGGAGACGGACAGGGGAGAAAAGGGCTTCGGAAGCACGGGCAAGTATTGAGAGTCCTCGCACCCGGCAAATCCTCACTGTGACGGCCGGGATGTTCTCCGGATCTTCTTCCGCTTGAAGCGGGAAAGCCGCGATCTCGAGCAAACTTTGACATGAGCGAACCTTTCTGGTATGAAATTTTTTAGCCCCTGTGGAACGGATGGAAAATTTCATCTGAAGGATTGAGAAGGAAAGGGTGGTCAACATTCTGATCGGATTCGCGGCCGGCGCCGTCTTTGGCTTTCTGTATTATCGGTTCATTGGATGCCGGAGCGGCTCCTGCTTCATTACCCGCAATCCCTACACCTCGACCCTTTACTGGGCTCTGTTCGGGGGACTTGTGGCTCATATCCTCCTTTAAGACGGAAGGCGGACATAAAGAGGTCCCGGACTGTGAAAGGCCAGTGGAACCTGAAGAAAAAATTCGCTGTCATTCTCGTCCGTCCGGAAGGCGCGGAAAACATTGGCCTTGTGGCCCGCAGTATGCGCAACACCGGCTTTGAGCAGTTGAGACTGGTCGGGGTCAGCAGGCTCCAGCCGAAATCCTTCGTCACCGCCGTTCACGCCCGCGATATTCTGGAAAATGCCGGTTTTTACGCGGATCTCCGTCCGGCCCTCGCGGACCTCGATATGGTCTTTGCCTCATCAGCCAAAAGCAGGAAGAATTTCTCCTTCTGTTCACTCAGAGAAGCGGCGGAGGAAGTGCGGCGTTTTCCTCCGGCAACCACGGTCGGTCTTGTTTTCGGAAACGAGAGGACGGGCCTGACCTCAGCAGAGCTGCGCCACTCCAATTTCCGCTTCAGGATTCCCCAGGCCCGGAGGCAGCCTTCCTATAACCTGGCATCTGCCGTCCTCCTCACCCTCTTTGCCCTCTTCGACCAGGAGCCGGTCAGGATGAATGAAATCCGCAGGGAGAAGCCCCTCTCGCGCAAGGCACAGGAGGAGTTTATCCGTCTTGTCCTGGCCAGGCTGGAAAAGCGGAGATTCATCCACCGGACAAACCGCGAGCATGTGAGCGAGATGCTCTCTGACCTGTTCGGCAGGATCGCTCTGACCGAAAGAGAGCGAAACCTCCTTCTTGCCCTTTTTTCCAAAGTCTGAAAAAGGACTGTCTTTTTTGGAAAGAATCTCCATTTTTTGACAAAATGAGAAGAATCGGATAAAAGATGATGCGGTAGGGAAGGAGAAAGAGCATGGAACGGGAAATGACCGTCATCTTTCCCGGTGGAAGCCGGATCAGCGCTCAATACAAGGGTTTTCTCATCGAGACAGACCAGCCTGTCTATTCAGGAGGAGAAGGAACAGCCCCTGCTCCCTTCGACCTGTTCCTGGCCTCGATCGCCACCTGCTCCGGCTATTATGTGCTTTCTTTCTGCCAGAAACGCGGCATCCCCACAGAAAAGGCTTATCTGAAGATGACCGCAAAGAGGAATCCCGGGACAAAGAGGATTGAAAAGATCTCCATCGCCATCCAGCTTCCTCCGGAGTTTCCTGAAAAATACCGCCAGGCTGTGCTCAGGGCTGTTGATACTTGCTCCGTCAAAGAGCACATCCTGAACCCACCGGCTTTTGAAATCACAGCCGAAATCGGCAGATAGCCCAGGTTCGCCGCTCAAGAATATTTTTATCGGATTTTGAAGGGCGGTATTTTTCAACCGTCCTTTGATCTGAGCTCGGGGAATTCCATTTGACCGGCTCACCTGGCGAAAGGAACATTCACCTCGTCGTGCCGGGCAGCCAGAGATAGTAAAAACCGCTTTTCAGGGAAAGGAGCATTTCCTCAAGCTGGTGACTGTCGAGGAGAGAAGGGCTCTTCAGGTTCGCGGCGTAGATGTTTGTCTTCCTGGACGGATGGTAGGTGTAGGCGATGACGCTGGCCTGCTTCAGGGAGGCAAGCGAGAGGGCCTTTTTGAGGGCTGCGTCGAAATAACCGACCTCATCGACGAGGTTCAGCTCATGGGCCTGCCGGGCGGTGTAGATGCGGCCATCCGCAATCCTTCTCAGCTCGTCCATGGAGAGCACACTCTTCCGCCTCTGGTAGACAGCGTCCAGGAATTTCTGGTAGAGCTCGTCGATCACTCCCTGGAAGACCTCTTTTTCCTCTTCGGTCAAATCCCGGAAGGCGCTGCCAGAGTCCTTCATCTCTCCGGATTTGACCACGTTCATTTTGACCCCGATTTTGGAAAAGAGCTCCTCCAGGCTGGGGAAGATGGAGATGACGCCGATACTGCCCGTGATAGTCGAAGGATGGGCGATGACATAATCGCAGGCAGAAGCCACATAATAGCCTCCTGAGGCGGCAACGCCCATCATCAATCCGACCACGGGACGACCGGTTTTATCTTTGAATTTCCGGATCTCATTGTAGAGGACATCGCTGGCCGTGACCTCTCCTCCCGGCGTGTCCAGCCGGAGGATGACGGCTTTGACATTCCGGTCCTCGGCGGCTTTCTCCAGCCTGTAGTAGACTTGAGAAAGGATGTCTCCTTCCCTGGCCAGGAATCCGGCATTGAGACTGGAACTGATGATCCCGGCCACATCGAGCAGCAGAATTTTTTCTTTAGCCGGGCTTTTGATGAGGACCACTTCCTGGATTCTGCTTTTTCCCAGGAAGTCAAGATGGAAGTGCGGGGCGCATCCGGCGAGAAGAATGAAAAAAGAGAGGGCCAAAAAGGCGTTTTTCTTCATCTTTCCACCTCATTCCTGTCATGACGTCATTCAAAATTATATCATACAGGGCTGGGGATGGACAGAAAAGCGGAATCTGGTTATATTGCGTTTGTAAGACTGCGGTTGTATTAATATTAAAGAGTTAAGCATTTCTCAGAAAGGAGATTTGCATGTCCGCAAAAAGAGTCTTGATAGTCCTTGCGCTTTTCGTCTCGGGATTGCTGGTCATTCAAGGATTGTTCGGCGAGACGCGAGGCGTGGAAAACGGGAAGCGGTATGAACGGTTAGTGATCCGCAATGTCACGGTCATCGACGGAAAAGGGACTCCCCCTGTCGGCCCCCTGGATGTGATCGTGGAAGGAAACACCATTGCCTCTGTCCGCTATGCGAGCCGGAGCGAGAGCGCTTACCAGAAAGAAGAGCATGTCCTGGATGCGAGAGGCATGTACCTTCTTCCCGGGCTGATCAACATCCATGCCCACATCCATGACAGCCGGGCCGGCCAGCCACTTCCCTTCGAGTATTCCTACAATCTCTGGCTGGCCTGCGGCATCACCACTGTCCGCGATGTGGGCAGCAATTCGGTCAAGACCTTAGAGGAGCGAAGGAAAAGTCAGGAAGGGACGATTGCTGCTCCGCGCATCTTCCTTTACATGAGAGCCGGCGGTCGGACGCCAGAGGAAGCCCGGCAGAGCGTTCAGGAAGTCAAGAAGCGTGGCGGCGATGGGGTCAAAATCTTCGGAATGGACAGGGACATCATGCAGGCAGCGGTGGAGGAAGCGCGGAAGTTGGGCCTGCGGGTAGCGCATCATGTGGGTGTCGAGGAGACCGATGCCTGGGATGATGCCGCCTTAGGCGTGACCACTATCGAGCACTGGTACGGCGTTCCGGACGCAGCGCTTCATGGCTCCCAGAACTTTCCCTTCTGGTACAACTACGGCAACGAGAGCGACCGGTTCCGCTACGCCGGCCACCTCTGGCGGGAGGCCGATCCGGAGAAGCTGGAAAAAGTCCTCCAGGCCATGGTCCAGAAAGGCGTTGCCTGGTGTCCGACTCTGGTCATCTACGAGGCCAACCGCGACCTTCTGCGTGCGATGAACCAGCCCTGGTTTAAAGACTATCTCCATCCGGCCCTCGAGGAGTATTTCAAGCCCAATCCGGCTTTTCACGGCTCCTACCACTGGAACTGGACCACCACTGACGAGATTTTCTGGCGGGAGAACTACCAGATCTGGATGAGGGCTGTTCGCCGCTTCGCCGACCTGGGTGGAGTGGTCGGCGTGGGCGAGGATGCCGGCTTCATCTACATGCTCTACGGGTTCAGCCTCATCCGGGAGCTGGAGCTTCACCAGGAGGCGGGCTTTCACCCCATCGATGTCATCATGCATGCCACGGGTAACAATGCCCGGATACTGGGCATGGAGAATCGTCTGGGCCGCATCCGGCAGGGTTTTCTGGCTGACCTCATCCTTATCGATGAAAACCCGCTGGAGAATTTCAAGTTTCTCTATCCCACGGGAGTCCAGGACCTCAAAAAGGACAAACTCATCGTGCGCGGCGGGATCAAATGGACAATCAAAGACGGTATCGTCTACCATGCGCCGACCCTGCTCGAAGAGGTGCGGTCAATCGTCTCTCAGGCCAGAGAGATGAAAAAATAGGATGGAAAAGGAATTTCTCAATCTCTGTCCGAAGGTTGGGAACAGGCCCCGATCGAAGCACCTGACCCTCATAATAAAAACAGCCCCTGGAAGGATGGAAAGGGCGACATTGTGCGGGAATTCGTGGAGGCATGCTGTAGACACGGCCTCAAAGCCGGCAAAGGCCTTAATGTTCTCAGAGAGATTATCGTCGCCTATCTCTATTTTGGACTCTTCTTTCGGTTCCGCAGCCAGACGCCGGGCAAGCGCCTGCTGAGGCTGAAAGTCGTGGATTTAAAAGGCAGGGCCCGGCTGAGCTGGTATCAGTGTTTTGAGAGGGCTCATGGCTATAATGAATCTGACCCAGCACAGATTTAAATTCTGCGTTGTCACGGCCTAAGGCGAGTGGTATTATGAGTGCTGATGGACAGAAAAAAGATAATCAGTTTAATTAAAAAGACCGAATCTCCGCTGAAAAGACAGCTTCTTGCCGTCGGTTTGATTTCGAAGCTGCTCGAGGAGAGAGGGAAAACCGCGCCGATTGTCATCGGTGGTCTTGCTCTTTCTTATTACACACGAGAGGTCTATTTTACAGCCGACATCGATCTCGCTTATTCTGACCGAGAAGCCATTAACGAGGTTTTAAAGGAGATAGGTTTTAGAAAAAAAGGCAGGTATTGGGTGAATGAGGATTTAAACATAGCCGTTGAAGTTCCTGCAGGAGCGCTGGCCGGAGAAGAATCACCTCAAGAGGTCGTCGAGCTTGAGTTCGGACTCGAATGTCGGATCATCGGGCTGGAAGATTTGATTATCGACCGTCTGAATGCCTGCAAACATTGGAAGTCCCGGGTTGATTGTGAAATGGTGGAGCTGCTGGTCAAGAAGTATCGAGGGGACCTGGATTGGCGTTATCTTAAAAGAAAGGCCCGGCTGCCAGAGAACGATGTGCTTTTAGAACTCGAAAAATTGAGAAAAGAGGCTCGGAGATGACCAAGAGAAGAAGAAAGTATCAGGAAGAATCTCGCTTGGAAGGTCTTTTACTTCGAGATCAATTGGGATTCAAGAGGTACCGAAAGACTCGGGCAAGAGATGAAGAAAAGAGGGAGATTCTCATTGATTTGGCTTTGAAGAAAATCGCAGAAAAGGAAGAGTCTGACTTTATTCCTTTAGGAGATAGAAGAAGAAGAGTAAAGATTTAGCCCTTTTCAGCGCGTTCAGTGATTCATTAGAAGTCAACCCTTGTTGTCAAAATATACCTTCCATCGTCAACATCTGATGACATCCTTCAAAAAATAGCCTGACTTTCCAGTGAAGTATTCCAGGAGTATCGGGTGTTTGAGGCTTTTATCTGCTCCCTGGCCCAATTTTTGAATCATCTTCCCTGCTGTGCCAGGAGTCTATCGCCCCCGTCATCCGGAACACACTGTTTTTTATCGTGTTTTTTTTCACTATTTCGAGCAGTTTCTCCGAAAATATGAGGATCACAACGGTTCATCCACTCTCTACGAAGATGATGGAAAGACGTTCGCTTACCGTGAAGGAAAGAGGATGTGGATCGGGATGGATTGGCACAACACAGAGCGCCGATTGACTCTTCGCATGGCACGTGGATCACACCTGCTTCCTCCTGTCCCGCGGACGTTTGAAGTGCGTGTCGCAGGTGAGAAGACAACGAAGACTGTTGTGTTCGATGGGAGTGTTTCTGATATACATGTCTGATCAGGGTTCAATATGGTAGAGTTTTCTTTAAATCTGGCTTGACATTTATACATAATAATTTAAACTGAAGGTGCCCAGTATTGGGCACCTTTGGTTCACAAAGATGGAAAAAGATTATATCTCAACTCTACTTCGTTCAAACAACACGGTCTTTACGTTCAAGGAGCTTTCTTTGATTTGGAACGAAACGGACGTCAACCTGACAAAAAAGCGCGTGTATCGCTATACGAAAATGGGCAGGCTCTACCCAATCCGGAAAGGCATCTACGCCAAGGACAAGAATTACGACAAGTTGGAACTGGCAAATAAAATATTCACTCCTGCCTATATCAGCCTGGAAACCGTATTGTCCAGGGAAGGCATTGTTTTCCAGCATTATGACCAGATCTTCGTTGTCAGTTACTTGAGCCGCGAGATCTCCTGCGACGGTCAGACCTATGTTTTTCGACGGATGAAAGACAGTATTCTCACAAACTCGCTCAGCATAGAGAAAAAAGGTAACTACTACATTGCATCCAAAGAAAGGGCTTTTTTGGATACGATTTATTTGAACAAGAGTTACCATTTCGATAATTTATCGTCGATTAACTGGGATATATGTTTTGAAATGCTTCCTATCTATAACAACAAGACAATGACGAAGAGATTGAATTCGTATCATAAACTAACCAAACATGCTTGATCGAAACATCCATAAAACAATTCTACTTCAGATATTGAAAGACGTTTATACCGATACCTCCCTTGGCCCTATTTTAGGCTTCAAAGGTGGAACAGCCGCGAATTTCTTCTATGATCTCGGCCGCTTTTCAGTCGATCTTGATTTTGATCTATTGAACGAGGACAAAGAAGCTTTTGTTTTCGAGAAGATTGAAAAAATCCTCCGCGAATACGGAACAATAAAGGAAAAGCACAGAAAAAAGCATACACTGCTGTTTGTCATTTCCTATGACGAAAAGTCCCAGAATATCAAAGTAGAAATCAACCGAAGGATCTTCGGCTCCCGCTACGAACTGAAGAATTATCTTGGCATCTCTGTGCTGATTATGGACAAGGAAGACATGTTCGCTCACAAGCTAGTGGCTGTTATGGAGCGGGCAAAAACAGCTAATCGAGATGTTTATGACATCTGGCATTTCTTGAAACACAGATGGCCGATAAACAAGGAAATCGTAGAGAAGCGGACCGGAATGAATTTCAAAGACCACCTGAAGGAATGCATTGAATTCATTGATTCCCTCAGCGACCGCAACATCCTTTCCGGCATGGGCGAGCTTTTGGATGAAAAGCAGAAAGCCTGGGCCAAAACTAATCTAAGGAAGGAGACCGTTTTCCTCCTTAAGGTCCGATTAGAACAGGAAAAATAGCCTCCGCCCTTGAATCATCAAAAAAGGGCGAACAACTCCTCCGCTTCAAACAGAATTATCTTATACAAACGCATTTAGTAAATTGACATAACCATATAGTGTTGTCATTCCCGCGCAGGCGGGAATCCAGGGTTTCCTGTGTAAACAGGAATCCAGTTCCTTCTTCAATGCTTTTTCTGACTGATTAGAAATTCATCCGGACGCCGTTAATACTTTTGTTTGGAAGTAAAGAAGTTTTTACAGCATAAACATTCTCCTGGCTTTTTTCACCTCGACCTTGATAAATATCAGAGATTGGAGAAAGAGGAAAAAGAGAAAGGATTCAGCTTGACAGCCGGTCCATATGCCCGCGGCTTCCCGCCGAGAACCGATCGTCGGGGACTCCAAGGGGCTATGCCCCCTCGGTTGGAGGCGGTGGGCTTATACCGCGCCCGGGAAGGGGAGGCAGGGAGCGAAGCGGCCGCTGGAAGAGGGACGCGAAGCGGTTCCCCGTTATCTCGACGGACAAATGATTTTGAGGGCACGCGGAACGACTTTGACCTCCACCACGTCCTTCACATCGAGGACTTCTCCGTTATACTGGAGCGAGAGGTTCTGGCCGCGGATGACCATTTTTCTGGCCTTGAAGTGCTTCAGCCTTTTCTGGTAGAGGCCGAGATAGATGAGAGGAAAAAGAAGGATGTACTTGAGGCCGCCCATTTCGAAGAAGGTGATATCGAGAAAGCCGTCGTCGAGCCTGGCCCGGGGGGCAATTTTCCAACTGTAGCCAAAGTAGTTTGTTTTCCCGATCACGCAGTCGAAAAACGGAGAGCTGAGGACTTCTCTTTGAAAAGGCCGGCCATCGTCTGCGATTCCCTCGAACAGCTCGATTTCCTTGGCCTGTCTTCGAAAGGTCAACAGGATTCTGGACGCCAGGAGATGGCCGAGAAGGCCCGGGATTTTGTGGCCAGCTTTTTCCTGGCTGATCCTGGCGATGGCGCCGATGCTGGCAAAGCCGGCCATTTTGCCTTCGATGTCGATCAAGTCGATCTCTTTGACCTGGCCCCGGCAGAGGGATTTGATGGCTTTCCTTGAACTGCGGGGAATTCCCAGCGATTTGCGGAAGGCGTTGCCGCTTCCAAAGGGAATGATGCCAAAAAGGATGTCTCTGGCCCGGCCGCCCTCCATGATGCCCTGGATGACGTCGGCGATTGTTCCGTCTCCGCCGATGGCGATGA
>CAYZDV010000036.1:0-16902 GCA_964477275.1 uncultured Eubacteriales bacterium | reverse complement strand
GGTACTCCCTGACTCACGCTGAGATTGGATGAAGTTTCTGCCTCGCATCCCATCATCACAGAGAAGAACCCGCATCCTCATATTAACAGGCCTTTTTAACCTGGACTATTTCGTGAATAATCCAGGCTAATTGTCGAGAAAAGATAAATCAGAATGAGCCGGAATGTCAATTCTGATTTTCTATGGATTCGGGATTTTCCGCCTGACGAATTTCAGCTTTTCCAAATTTATTTCACCATGACCCATTTTATGGGCTAATTGCAAATACGGCAGTTCATGGGAAGTTAACCCAAAGAAAGTGGCACCTAAGGCATCAATGGCGACATAATCGACTCCAGCAACCATTGTCTCAAAAAGCTCAACATCTGAAAGCCTTCCTCCTTGTGGCCCGTTCCTGACGAGAATTCTGTATGCATCCAGAACCGTTAGACTGGGTTTGAAAAATGCGGCTACATCAACCATGACCTGATCAAGCTTTTGGTGAAGCTGGCCCCTGTTTCCGCCCAATGCCCCCAGCCAGTTCTTCATTCCCAGCGTCACCTTTGAAAGACTGTGAGTCTTGGCGATGGGAACATTGATGAGTTTGTCTGCCTCGATAAAGTTCGTGAAGACCTCCCACTCTTTGAGCCATTCTCCGTGTATCGGAATTTTTTTCAAACGATGAGGGTTTGGAAACTGAACATTCGCCCCTGCTTCTCGGGCAGCGGAAGCAATCCCGGACCTGGCATATGTTCGTGTTGCCGGATTCGTCGGGTTGTCCATGACGATGACCTCTTTTGCTCCCGCATCGAAGCTCAGCTCGACAAGAGCTTTGACGACTTCAGGATTTGTGCAAGCGGCCAGCTGGGGCGTTCGATCCCATGCGATGTTCGGCTTGACGAGGACAACGTCACCTCTGGAAACGAAACGATTCATTCCCCCCAGCGCCTCGACGGCTTCCTTTGTGATTTTCGATGGAGAATCCCCTTGTATTAGGGCAATATCCGGCAAATCCATGCCTTGAAGGGTGCGGGGGGGCTTAATACCAATAACACTCCCCATAACCAGAGTTTTCAAGAAATCTCTTCTTTTCATGACCATACTATCTTCTGACAAGGGAATTTTTTACCTGATTTAACAGCAATCAGAAGAAGCGAAGACCTTGACCTTGCGGTCCTTGGAATCAAGCACGAAGATCGTTCCATCGCTCGCGACGACAAAACCGTTGATGACGGAGAAGGACTCGTCAGGGTTTTCTTCCTGTCCGATGGTCAGTTCTTCGGCCAGGCGGATTTTTGTGGGCTGTCCTTTGAGCGGGATGGGTTTCTTTCCATTCTGGATGACCTGGACGCCTCCGATGATTTTGACTTCCTGGGCTTTGCCGGATGAATAAAAGGCCAGAGCCAGAAAAAGGGAAAGAGCAGCGGCGGCAACTTTTTTCACCAGAGCCTCCCACTAAAAACTTTCATAACTTTCATATTAGAAGAATAACAAGTGCGAACCGGCGTGTCAATTGACGGATTCCCATGCGTTCACGGTGATCAGGCCCTCTTCATTCCGGGCGAGTCGCCAATCATTGGTTCTCCTGGAGGCTTGTCCTCTCTTCGGGGATGGTGTAGACTTGAATCTCATGGGAGATGGAGGAGAGAACATGAGAAGGCTCGGTTTCCTGTTGGTTCATCCTTTCGTTCTTGTTCTGGCCGCGTCCTTGTCTGGCTCTCTTCCCCAGCACATCCGGATCTCGCTCCAGGAGACAAGGATTGAGGATTTCAGTCCTTCGGGCCTGGCCCTTGTTTTCCTTGTGGAAATCGCCAACTCTTCCTCCACCACCTATTATCTTTCCGGATACGATTACCGCTTTCTGGTCAATGAGAGGGAATATTTTCGACTGCAGACTGCACTGGCCAAACAGATCATGATCGAGCCGGGGAAAAGCAAGCGCGTTTCTTTTCCGGTGAAGGTCACCTTTTCCCGCCTTTACCAGGTCCTCCCGGACCTGGAGAATGCGGATTCCGCTCAGGGTCACTGGCATGGCATGTTGCGTTTTTTCGATGGACGGAGGGAAAGAGGAAAGCTTCCTCTGGTCATGAGCGGGGAGTTCCCGCTCTTTCGGGAGCCTGGCGTCGAGATTCTCTCTCTCCATGTCAACGACCTGACCGTTGGCGGTGCGGATTTGAGCCTGCGGGCGAGCGTCAAGAACACCAATGGCTTCGCTCTCGTGGTGGAGAGGGTCAGCTATCGATTTTATCTGGGTAATACCCAGATTGCTGAAGATGGGCCTCAACCCGGAGAAAAAATTGTCCCCCGGAGTGAAAAGGTTTTCACCTTTCGCCTGCTGCTGAATTTTTTTGACGTGGGAAAAGAAGTGCATTCCTTCCTTCTCCGGCCGTCCACCCTGTGCCGCTTCAGCGGCGAGCTGGAAGTGAGGACCGAATGGGGCAAGGTGAATATTCCCTTTGACCAGAGAGGCCGTGTCCCCATTTCCAGGATTCCATGAACGGAGGCGCTTTTTATAATAGGTCCTTCTGCGAGGTTCAAGATGATTGACGATGTCGAGATTTCCCGGGCCATCATCGAAAGCTACTTCAAAGAACTTCTGGAAAACCTGGAATCCGATGTGATCATCTGCGGCGCCGGCCCTTCCGGCCTCTGCGCTTCCTATTATCTCTGCCAGGAAGGGTTCAAGGTGGTGGTTTTCGAGAGAGCTCTCCGTCCCGGCGGCGGCATGCCCGGGGGAGGGATGATGTTCAACAAAATCGTCGTCCAGGAGGAAGCCCTGCCCATTCTGGACGAGCTGGGAGTTGCCGTGACTCCCTACAAAAAGGATTATTATGTCGCCTCGTCGCTGGAGACACTCGGGGTCCTGCTCAGCCAGGCCATAAAAAAAGGAGCCCGGGTTTACAACTGCATCTCCGTCGAGGATGCGCTGATCACCGACAATGCGGTCCGCGGGGCGGTGGTCAACTGGGCAGCAGCGGCGCCGGCAGGCCTCCATGTCGACCCGCTCACCTTTCGAGGCACGTATGTGGTCGATGCCACCGGCCACCCTGCCGAGATCGCCCGCGTGGTCAGTCGAAAATCAGGGGTAAAGCTCGCCACCTCGACCGGAGAGGTGATCGGCGAGAAAGCCATGTGGGCGGAGAAGGGAGAGGAGGCCATCCTGGCCAACACCAGGGAGATATTCCCCCACCTCTATGTCTGCGGCATGGCGGCCAACGCGGTTTTCGGCGGTCCGAGGATGGGGCCGATTTTTGGCGGCATGCTCCTCTCGGGCCAGAAAGTGGCCAGGCTTATTGCCGAGAGGTTGCGAGCAAAATAAGAGATGAGCTGTTAAGGGGGATTTCCGGCCTTTCTCAGAACCAGTAATTCACTCCCAGAGAAATCTGGTATCCGCCGAGGTCAAAAGGTTCAAACCCTTCGAACCCCTCTTTGAGCACTCCCTCAACGCGATTGTATTTGAATTCGATCTCGACCGTGAACCTCGGGGCCACGGGAACCATAATGCCCCCAAAGCCGTGGTAGCCGAAGGCCACCCGGCTGTCTTCCCTGGCATCAACACGCAGGATGGGATAGACGCTGATGTCGCCGTCGTCAGGGTCAGTGTAAATCCATTCATCAGAGAAATCGATCATGTCTCCGCTGAGCCGGACAGACCAGAGGTAAATCCCGACCCCTCCGCCGAGATAAGGGATGAGCTTTCCTTTTCTCCCCAGAGGCGTGAGCTTCAGGGAGAGCTGAAGGGGAGTGATGGCAATGTTGAAGATGTGGGTGGGAAGAAATTCACCGCGATAATTATCGGGGAAGGCAAAATCTACCCAGGCATTGTAATCAGGGTGATAAGCATAATACTCGTAGCCCACATAGCCTTCGTATTGTCCGGCTTTGTTCTTTGTGTACCCGTCGATGCTCAGCGCCAGGCTGATCTGGCCGTTGAGGAAATATTCGTAGGTGAAACCGAAGTTTGTGTTCTGATAATGGGACCTGTCGAAGGTCATTTGATCAAACTCTGTCGTCCACAGGTCGCTCTGGGCCCTGGGAATAAAATAGCCGACCTTGAAGGTCACAATGCCAGAAAAGCCGAGAGTCGGAAGCAACAGAAGAGATCCCAGTACAAGAATCAGAGTTTTTTTCATTTCATCTCTCCTCTCTTTTCGATTATGCAAAAGTTATGCCAAATAGTCAAAGGCAGTATGCCGGCTGATGACTGTGCCTGAAAAAGGTCAACTGTCCTCTTCCGCGGCCTCTTGCCTCTTGAGTCCCTTTTCATAATTCAGATCACCGTCCGATTCGAGAATTCCTTTCTTTCTGTGCGGCTTTTGGCTTCCATTTTTTGCCGTTTCCGTCTACCATACACACAAGGTGAAAATCGAGACCAGGGTCATCAAAATCCATCCAGGGAAAGCCGAATCTGAAAAAATCGGCCAGATCGCGCAAGTCCTCCGCAATGAAGGGGTCATCGTCTATCCCACCGAAACCTTTTACGGTCTGGGTGCAAGCTGTTTTTCGAAAACGGCCATCCGGAGAATCTATCGTCTGAAAAGAAGGCCGCCGTCGAAACCCCTGCCCATCCTGGTATCCGGAGCGGACATGGTGAGAGAAGTGGCGGTCGAGATCCCGGACATTTTCTGGCGGCTGGCAGAGGAATTGTGGCCGGGCCCTCTGACCGTGGTGCTGAAGGCCTCCCCGGTCCTGCCCGGAGAAATGCTCGGGCCCGGCACTTCGGTCGGCCTTCGTTTCCCGTCCTTGCCGTGGCTGATCGCGTTGCTCAAAGAGACCTGTTTTCCCGTTACGGCCACCAGTGCCAATGTATCGGGGGAAAAGGAGCTCAGTCGACCGGAGGAAGTGATTGCCTCATTTCAGGGAAAAGTGGACCTTATCGTCAAAGGCGGCAAAACCACAGGGATCATGCCTTCGACTGTGGTTGACCTGACTGCACTCCCGCCGAAAGTCCTCAGAGAGGGGGCGTTGCCCCTCTCCCGCCTGGAAAAGTTCCTTGCTCCCTAAACCCTGTCCCGCGGGGGATGTTACTTGACTTCGGCCCCGGCCGGAACGTCGGCCTCGAAGAAGGGGATGATGGCCTTTCCTCCCACCTCTGCGGCCAGGAGCATTCCCTGGGATTCGATTCCCCTGATGACGGCGGGTTTCAGGTTGACGATGACCACGAGCTTTTTTCCTTCCAGCTCTTCCGGCGAATAGACGTCGGCCACGCCGGCGACCATGGTCCGTGTTTCGGTCCCGATGTTGACTTCTAACTTGACCAGCTTATCCGTGCCCGGGACCTTCTCGGCTTTGACCACTTCTCCTACCCGCAGGTCCATCCTCTTGAATTCTTCGAAAGTGATGGGTTCCATTTTTTCCTCCTTCTTTTCTGGAACAGGATGCCTGTCCTCTTCCTGCACAAAGTCTTGGAGAGCCACCCGGGGGAAAAGAGGCTCGGGTTTTTCCATTTTCCGGCCCGGCCGGAAGTCTTCGAAGCGAAACTCGGCAAGCGGCACCTTCTCGATTAATCTCTCTTCACCGAGGAGGCGCCAGATTTTCTGGGAGGATTCGGGCATGACCGGAAAAAGGAAGTAGCTGATGGTTCTCAGGGAAGCCGCCGCCTGGTAGAGAATTCTTCCCAGCCTTTTTCGCCGGGATTCCTCCATGGCCAGCTTCCAGGGTTCGTGATCGGCCAGATACCTGTTCACTGCAGTGATGCAGGACCAGATTTCCTCCAGAGCCCTGCTGATGGCGTAGTCTTCATAGCTTGTCCGGACTTTTTCTTTGAGCGTCTCAAGCTTCACCCGGAGCTCAATGTCCTCTTTTTCCTCTTTCCCCACTGCGTCAATTCTTCCCCCGAAAAAATTGTGAATCATGGTCAGAGTGCGCTGGACAAGGTTTCCCAGGTCATTGGCCAGGTCGGAGTTCACCCGATGGAGGAATCCTTCGTGGGAGAAGCTGCCGTCGAGCCCGATGGGAATCTCGCGCAGCAGGAAATAGCGCAGGGGGTCGGGGCCGAAGGTTTTCAGGATGAGATGGGGATCGAGGACGTTCCCTCTGGATTTTGAAATTTTGGTCTCATCCCGCAGCCACCAGCCGTGACCGAAGACGCAGCGGGGAAGGGGAAAGCCTGCGGCCATCAGGAAGGCCGGCCAGAAGATGGCGTGAAAGCGGAGGATGTCCTTTCCGATCAGATGGAGGGTGGCTGGCCAGAATTTCTCGAAGAGCGGCATATTCCAGTCGTAGCCGATGCCGGTCAGATAGTTGTGGAGTGCATCGAACCAGACATAGATGGTGTGACGGGAGTCATTGGGGACGGGAATCCCCCATTCGACCGAGGTCCGGGTGATGCTCAGATCCCTGAGTCCCTGCCTGACAAAGCTGACCACTTCGTTCATCCGGCTCGGCGGCCGGACAAACTCCGGGTTTTGCTCGTAAAACTCGAGCAGCGGCTTCTGGTAGGCGGAAAGCCTGAAAAAATAGCAATCCTCAGAGAGGACGCTGGCCCGCTTGCCGCAGTCGGGACAGATCTTGAAGCCGCCTTCCTCAACAGGGACATCCTCGGCCAGGAAGTTTTCGTCCGAGACGCAGTACCATCCCTGGTAAACTCCTTTGTAGATGTCGCCTTTGTCCATCAGTTTCTGAAAGATTTTCTGGACTGCCTTCTCGTGGAAAGGTTCGGTGGTGCGGATGAAGAAATCGCAGGAGACGTGGAGGGCTTTCCAGAGGTCCTTGAACCTCCCCACCATCTGGTTGGCCAGCTCTATCGGCTTGAGCCCCTTTTCCGCGGCTGCCCTCTCCACCTTCTGTCCGTGCTCGTCGGTGCCGGTCAGGAAGAAGACCTCGTCTCCGGCCAGGTTCTTGAACCGGCTCAGCGCATCGGCAATGATCGTGGTGTAGGCGTGTCCGATATGAGGAACATCGTTGACGTAATAGATGGGGGTGGTGACATAGAATGTTTTCTCAGACTTCTTTTGCAATGGAGATTCCTCCCCTGATCAAAGTCATGGCTTCTGAGCGCGTGGCGCCGTGGGTGCGGAACGAACCCCTGACGGCTGAAGTCACAGTCAGGGATTTGGGCTTCTTTGCCCCCCGCATCGACATGCACATGTGCTCGGCCTCGATGACGACCATCGCTCCGAGGGGGTCGAGGCGCTCCATGATCAGGTCGGCGACCTGCTTGGTCAGCCGTTCCTGGACCTGGAGGCGCCGCGAGAGGATGTCCACTACCCTGGCGATCTTGCTCAGCCCGACGATCCTTCCTCCCTTGGGAATGTAGGCGATGTGAGCGACTCCTGCAAAGGGCAGAAGATGGTGCTCGCACATCGAATAAAGGGGGATGTTCTTGATGATGACCATCTCATCGTGTTTCTCCTCCTGGATGGTCTGGAGCTGTTCGGCAGGATTTTCATGAAGACCGCCCAGGATTTCAGAAAACATGCGGGCCACCCTTTGGGGCGTTTCCCTGAGCCCTGAGCGTTCGGGGTCCTCGCCTACCCCCTCCAGGATGAGTTTGACCCCTTTTTCGATTTTGTGAAAGTCCACTTTGTTCTCCTTGTTTCTTCGAGCCATGGGAAATGATTCACACTGACCAGAGGAAATCTGGGGTTTCTCTCCGTATTCTTTTATTTTTAGCTCATCGCAAAAATGAGTACCTAGTACGAAGAATGGAAGAATGCGGAATAAACGGATGGGTCCTGTCGCGGAATATCTCCGTCCTCGCTCCACCCATCCCCCCGTGGGGAACCCCTTCCGCTGCGGGCGGAGACACACCGCGCCACCCATCCTCCTTGAATCATCTTCTTTTCATCCAAGGTACTCATTTTTACGGTGATTCTTATTTTTGTTTATGCTTGTGCTCCTCATAAAATTCTTTTAACGCCGCGCTGATGACGTCCTTCACGGCAAGCCGGCTTTTTTTGGCCAGCTTCAGGCAGTCGGAAAACTCAGGCTGGATGTTGACGGGTTTTCCCTCTAACCAGGCCACTTTGACTGCAACTTCGCCGCCGAGGACTCTGACCTTTTCCAGCTTTCTTTCCAGCACTCGCCTCTTGACCGGATAGTACCTGATGCCGATAGAGCTTGTTTCAAGGAAGACCGCCTCGATGAGGCTTTCCATTTTATCAATCCCGGCCAGGACAGTCAATTTTGTGGCCAGCCTGTTTTTTTTCATCATCACCGGCGTGGCAAAGACATCCAGGGCGCCCATAGCCAGAGCTTTTTCAATGAATGCACCCAGGAGCTGGGGAGTGGAGTCGTCGATGTTGGCTTCGATGGTGGTGATTTCCTTCTCCGGTTTGAACTCTTCCTTTTTTCCGTAGAAGGCGCGCAGGATGTTCGGGTAGTCGGGGAAGTCGCGCTCGCCGGCCCCGCAGCCCACTTTTTCGTAGGAGATTTCGGGAAAAGGGATGAACTTCCTGGCCAGGGTGGAGACGATGGCCGCGCCGGTCGGCGTCACTAGCTCCTCTTTGACCATGTGGGAATAGACCGGAATGCCCTTCAGGAGTTCGGCCACGGCTGGAGGGGGGACAGGCAGGTGGCCGTGGGAGGTTCTGACCCATCCCTGGCCGATGTTCAGGGGCGAGCAGTAAAAGTCGCTGACCTCGAGCGTCTCGGCCAGAAAGCAGGTTCCCACGATGTCCACCAGGGCATCGTCGGCGCCGGCCTCATGGAGGTGGGCCTGGCGGAAGGAGTGGCCATGGACTCTGGCTTCGGCGGCAAAGAGCTTTTTGAAGATGGCCAGGGATTGTGTTTTGACCGCCGCTGAAAGATGGCTGTTTCCGATGAGCTTTTCCACATCAGCCCACTTTCGCTCCCCGCTTTGTTTGCTCTTGACCCTGACCTCGACCTTCAGGCTGCGGAGGGAGGCCCTCCGGGTTTCCTTCACCCGGATATCCACCGGAAGCTTCAGAGACGCCATTTTTTCCCTGAAGAGAGAGACCGGAAGACCCAGGTCGAGGAGTGAACCGAGAATCATATCGCCGCTCAGTCCGGCTGGGGCGTCCCAGTAAATGTATTTCATCAGGCTTCATCCCCTGGTTTGATGGCTTTCTTCAGTTCCTCATCGATGAGGCGCAGAACATCGCCGGCCTTGCCCCTGAAGGAGAAATCGGCGTAGGGAGTCAGGGGAGTCGGGTCAGGGTTGATTTCCACGATCCTGGCGCCGGCTTGAGCGGCGGCCAGCGGAAGCGAAGCTGCCGGCTGCACCACGGCCGAGGTTCCGACAGCGAACATCATCTCACAGGCAGAACTCAGCTGGAAGGCCTTGTGGATAACGGCCGGGTCGAGAGGTTCTCCGAACCAGACGACGTGAGGCCGGAGAAGGGCTCCGCAGTCCGGGCAGCGGGGAGGGATTTCCCTGAGAGGCGTCTCATTGTTATCGGTGATCGTCCCCTCCGCAACGCACCGTGTCTTCCAGATATTTCCGTGAAGCTCCAGGATATTCCTGGAGCCGGCCTTGTGATGAAGGCCGTCAATGTTCTGAGTGATGAGGCTGAAAGAGGGGAAGACTTTCTCCCAGCGGGCGAGGACCCTGTGTCCGGGATTGGGCTCCTTCTCGGCAATGATGCCCCGGCGCCAGTCATACCACTCCCAGACAAGCCGTGGGTTCCGCTCGAAGGCTGCAGGAGTGGCCAGCTCCTCGGCCCGAAACTGCTTCCACAGCCCTTCTGCTCCCCGAAAGGTGGGAATTCCGGACTCGGCCGAGATTCCCGCCCCGGTTGAGACGGCAACATGCTTTGCCCGGCAGAGAAGAGGGATGAGCTCTTTCGTGTCGATCGTGACGGCCATCTTCTCTCCTTTCGCTCCTTAGAATAATTCTTTCCGGTTGAAAAATCAAAGAAAAAGGGCCGGGGCCAAGTGTTTTTTCCGTGATAAGGGTGAGGGTTGTGAGCTCGTCGGACGCTGACCCACCCCCCATACCTCTTCACTCATGATGAGCTAAGGGGGCAAATTCGGGCTTTTCAGGGCCACGTCAAAGTCCATAAAATAACATACCGCCTTAGTCGGTATCTTTCCTGTCATTCCCACGCATTGAGTAAATTGACATAACCATATAGTGTTGTCATTCCCGCGCAGGCGGGAATCCAGGGTTTCCTGTGTAAACAGGAATCCAGTTCCTTTTTACAGTTCCCTGCTTTCGCAGGGACAACGCCTGGATTCCTGCACCCGCCTTCACGGGCCTAAGCTTCCGCAGGAATGACAAAAATGTGACTTTGACGTTACCGTGGGGCTTTTTGGCTTCGCTTGACTTGTCATTCCATAAGTTATATATCTGAAACCTGATCCTCGACGAAAAATGACTTCCCGCAATAGCCAGAACCCCTCTCGTGCGGAGATGCGCATCCCCGGAATGGAGAGGGACCCCTCCCTCCTCTGCAGGATTCGTTCCACCCGGGCTGAAGAAAAAGCTTCAGCTGTTGACCGGAAAATCCATCGCATCCGGGAGATGGCGAGGCCATGAGCTTGGTGATCATCGGGTCGCTCGCCTTTGATTCCGTTGAGACACCCTTCGGGAAAAGAGAGAGAATCATCGGCGGCTCGGGCACCTACTGCGCGCTGGCCGCGAGTTTTTTCACCCGCCCGGGGCTGGTGGGCGTGGTGGGCGATGATTTTCCGGAGCACGAGCTTGAATTCTTCCGGAAGAAAAGGATCGATGTCCGGGGGGTTGAGGTCCGGACGGGAAAAACTTTTTTCTGGGAGGCGCGCTACGGCGATGACCCCAACGAGCGCTCGACGCTGAGGACCGAGCCGAATGTCTTTGAGAGCTTCCGTCCCCGGCTTCCTTCCCAATACAGGAAAGCGGATCTCGTCTTTCTGGGCAACATTGACCCCGACATTCAGGATGACATCCTGGCCCAGTTTCAGGGGCCAAAGATCGTGGCCATGGACACCATCAACTTCTGGATCCGGACCAAGCCGGCCTCGCTCCTCAGGGTTCTGGAAAAGGTCCACATCTATTTCGGAAACGATGAGGAAGTCAGGCTGCTGACCGGGGAGAAGAATCTCCTCAAAGCAGGGAGAACGATCCTGGAGAGAGGACCCCGCCTCGCGGTGATAAAGAAAGGAGAACACGGCGCGCTTGTTCTGCGCAGAGATTCGGTCTTCGGCATCCTGGCGCATCCCTGCGAGGAGGTGGTCGACCCGACAGGCGCCGGCGACAGTTTCGCCGGTGGATTTCTGGGTTACCTGGACAGGCAGAAGGCCTTCGACGATGAGAAAGAGATCCGCAGGGCTGCGGTTTACGGAAGCGTCCTGGCTTCTTTTGTCATCGAGGATTTCGGCATCAGCCGCCTGAAGACTTTATCCAGCCGAGAGATCGAACAGCGCTATGCGCTCTTCAAAAAACTCGTTTCGTTTTAGGTGCTTTTCTGAAGTCGCACGGAAAGGCAGATTTTGAGCTGACAGGATGGAGGGAAATGATGGATGAAAGGAAAATGCCGGTGGAGCCGTTCAAAATCAAAGTCGTCGAGCCCATCCGGAAAACGGGGCGCGAGGAACGGGAGGAAGCTCTTCAACAGGCAGGACTGAACATCTTCAACATCCCGGCAGAGAAGGTTTATATCGACCTTCTGACCGACAGCGGCACCTCGGCCATGAGCGATAACCAGTGGGCGGGGCTGATGTTAGGCGATGAGTCCTACGCAGGAGCGAAAAACTATTTTCATCTGGAGCGGACCGTCAAGAGGATTTTTGGTTTTCCGTTCGTGGTTCCCACTCATCAGGGCCGGGCGGCGGAAAGGATTCTCTTTGAGGCGCTGGTCAAGGAAGGCGATTCTGTTCCCAACAACATTCACTTCGACACCACCAAAGCCAACGTGGAGGCGCGGGGAGCCCAGGCCGTCAACCTGGCGGCCAGGGAGGCTTACGACTATTCCTCGGACTATCCCTTCAAGGGCAACATGGACACGGCGATGCTAAAAGCCTTCATCAAAGAAAAGGGGAAGGAGAGAATTCCTCTTGTGATGATGACCATCACCAACAACTCCTGCGGCGGCCAGCCCGTATCCATGGAGAATATCAGGGAGGCCAGCCGCATCTGCCGCGAACAGGGCATTCCATTTTATTTTGACGGCTGTCGCTTTGCCGAGAACGCCTATTTCATCAAGAAAAGAGAAAAAGGGTTTGCCGCAAAGTCGGTCCTCGACATCACGAGGGAGATGTTCTCCCATGCGGATGGGGCGACGGTGAGCGCCAAGAAAGACGGCCTGGTCAACATCGGCGGGTTTATCGTCCTCCGCGATGAGTCTCTCGTCCAGAGGCTCCGCAACCTGCTCATCATCAGCGAAGGTTTCCCCACCTACGGTGGTCTGGCCGGAAGGGACCTGGAGGCCATATCCCGGGGGCTGGAGGAGGTCCTCGAGGAAGATTACCTGGAGCATCGCGTCGGACAGGTCCATTACCTCGGGTGGCTGCTGGATGAGGCAGGAATTCCCATTTACAGGCCGGTCGGCGGCCATGCCGTCTACATCATGGCTGATAAATTCTTGCCCCACATCCCCCGCGAGCAATATCCAGGATGGGCATTGACCGTCGCCCTCTACAGGGAGTTCGGCATCAGGGCGGTTGAGATCGGAGGGATGATGTTCGGCCAGAAAGACGAGGGCGGAGAGAAGGAGGTCTTCCCCGAGCTGGAGATGGTGCGCCTGGCGATTCCACGCCGGGTCTACACCTCTTCCCACCTCCATTACGTGGCGGAAGCTCTCCAGGAATTGTTCAAGACAAGGGAGAAGATCAAGGGGCTGAGGATTGTCCACCATGCGCCTCAATTGCGGCATTTCACGGTCAGGATGGAAGAGGTCTGATTTTCTTCCGTGAATCCCGGCCGGGAAAAAAGAAACCCGGCTAAAGGATGAGCATACAGTCTCCGTAGCTGTAGAACCTGTATTTCCGGGAGATTGCTTCCCTGTAGGCCTTTTTGATGAAGTCCAGGCCGGCAAAAGCGGCGACCAGCATCAGCAGGGTGGATCTGGGGAGGTGGAAGTTGGTGAGCAGCCTGTCCACGACGCGAAATTCGCAGCCGGGATGGATGAAGAGGCCGGTCGTCCTCCGGCCGGCGCGGATTTTGCCCCCTTTCCAGGCGCTTTCCAGAGTCCTGACCGATGTGGTGCCCACCGCGGTGACCGGCCGCGATTCCCTTTTGGCCGCGGTAATGATCCTGACTGCAACGGGGCTGATGGAGTATTGTTCCTCGAGCATCCGGTGGTCCTCGACCTTCTGTGCCCTGACCGGCTGAAAAGTGGCAAGGCCCACATTTAACGTGATCTCCACCACTTCGGTTCCCCTGGCTTTGATCCTGTCCAGGATTTCCCGGGTGAAATGAAGGCCTGCGGTGGGAGCGGCGACCGCTCCTTCTTTTCGCGCGAAGACCGTCTGGTATCTTTCCAGGTCCAGCAGCCGGAGGGCCGGATTTTTCCTGCGTTTGATGTAAGGAGGAAGGGGAGCGAAGCCGATCGTCCTCAGCCGGGAGAGGATGTCCGGCGTGGAGAAGCGGATCGTTCGCCTCCCCTCGGCTCCGGACCGGATGATCGTCCCTTCGAACCCTCCGGGGAAAACGATGAGGTCGCCCGGCCGCGCTTTTCTTGACGGACGGCAGAGGACTTCCCAGACGCGATTCTCGACTTCCTCAAGAAAGAGGAATTCAACCTCTTTTCCTTCTCTCTTTCCCCAGGCTCTGGCCGGACGCACCCGGGTGTTGTTGAGGACAAGGACATCTCCGCTGCCCAGGTAGGCCGGCAACTCCTTGAACCGCGAATGAACGATTTTGCCTGTTTTCCGCTCAAGGACCATCATCCGCGATTCTTCACGGCGGGGGAGAGGCTGCTGAGCGATCAGCTCCCCGGGAAGCTCATAGTCGAAATCGGAAACCAACATCGAGTCGCCCGCGACTATTCCTTAAAGAGCTTTCCCTGCGGGGTTGAGGGAGAGCCACAAGAGCCATAGCCGAGATGGTCGTAGGCCTTCGGGGTGACCCTGCGGCCGCGGGCGGTCCGCTCCAGAAACCCGATGCGCAGCAGGAACGGCTCATAGATGGATTCGATGGTGTCCTTTTCTTCGTCGATGGCGGCGGCGATGGTGTTGATGCCCACCGGGCCGCCGTTGAAGTTTTCGATGATGGTGGCGAGGATTTTCCGGTCCACTTCGTCCAGGCCCAGGGAATCGACTTCCATCATATCCAGGGACGTGACGGCCTCCGGGGCGGTGATCCGGCCCGTGCCCTTCACATCGGCATAATCTCTCACCCGCCGCAGGAGCCGGTTGGCGACCCGGGGTGTTCCCCGGGAACGGAGGGCGATCTCCGCGGCTCCGCTGTCGTCGATTTTGACCTTGAGGATGACGCCTGAGCGCTTGACGATTTTTTTCAGGTCGTCTTCGCCGTAGTAATCGAGGCGGTGGATGATGCCGAACCGGCCCCTCAGGGGCGGGGTGATGCGCCCGGCGCGGGTGGTGGCCCCGATCAGGGTGAATTTTTTCAGCTGCAGTTTGTGGCTGCGCGCGCTCGGTCCCTGTCCGATGACGATATCCAGGTTGAAGTCTTCCATGGCGGCGTAGAGAATCTCCTCCACCGACGGATGAAGCCGGTGGATTTCATCGATGAAAAGGACCTCTTTGGACTGGAGGTTAGAGAGAATGGCTGACAGGTCGCCGATTTTTTCGATGACCGGCCCTGAAGTGGGCTTGATGCCAACGCCCATCTCTTTGGCGATCAGATAAGCCAGGCTTGTTTTCCCCAGCCCGGGCGGGCCGTAGAGAAGCACATGGTCCAGCTGTTCATCCCTTTTCCTGGCGGCTTCGATGAAGATTTTGAGGTTGGCCTTGATGCTGTCCTGGCCGACGAATTCCTCGAAGTTTCTTGGCCGGAGGCTGTCCTCGAAAAGGAGGTCCTCCTTTGTGCGGACAGGAGTGAGGACGGTTTCCATCTTCCTTTCTTCTCTCATATCCTGGACATTTTTTTCAGGCTCTCCCGGAGCAGCGTCTCGAAGCCGGTCTTCAGGGTGAATGCTTTGATGGTGTCATCCACGACGCGTTCCACATCTTTGCGCCGGAACCCGAGGTTCATCAGGGCGGATATCAGGTCTTCCCTTTCCTCAAAGCCTTTGGCCTTCAGCACCTGTTCTTTTTTCTCCAGCTTCTCCTGAAGCTCCAGAGCGATGCGCAAGGCGGTCTTCTTTCCGATGCCGGGGATGAGCGACAGCCGGGCCACATCGCTTTCCCGGATGGCAACCTCAAGATCCGAGGCCTCTATGCCGGAAAGAATGTTCAGGGCCAGCTTCGGCCCGATTCCGGAAATGGTGATCAGCTTGAGGAAAATTTCCTTCTCTTCCCTGCTGGAAAAGCCGTAAAGGGCGAGGGCATTGTCGGTGAGGTGGGTGTAGATGAAAAGCTCCGCTGTTTCGTGGAGGTCCCCGAGCTTCAGGTAGGTCGACAGGGGGATGGAAACGCAGTAGCCAACGCCTCCGGTATCCAGAATGACCTGGTTGGTTGTCTTGTCAGTCAGGGTGCCCTTGAGATAGGCGATCATCCTCCGCCTTTCCTTTCCTTCACGGAGTTCTTCAGTTTTTGCTGGAAGATCCGGGTGTTGATATGACAGAAAGCTGCGGCCAGGGCATCTGAAGCATCCGTGGTCAGCTCCTCATCCTCGATGTGGAGGAGCGTTCTGACCATGGCTCTGACCTGGTTCTTGTCCGCCTGGCCGTAGCCGGTGACTGCCTTTTTGATCTCCAGGGGAGAATATTCGTGGAGCTCACAGCCGCGGGAAGCCACCGCCACCAGAGCGGCGCCTCTGACCTGGCCGAGGGAGATAGCGGTTTTGATGTTCCTGGCGTAGAACGGGTTTTCGATGGCCACCTCGTCGGGCTTGTGGGTCTGGATGAGCTCTTCCAGGCGAGCTCTGATTTCGTTGATCTTGTGGTGGAAAAGCTGCCGGCTGGAGGGCCGGATTACCCCGGAGCTCAGCACCGTGTAGGTGTTATCGGCGTAGTCGATGATGCCGTAGCCTGTGGACTGGAGACTGGGATCGATGCCAAGGACCCGCATCAAGTTCGTTCACTCGGAATATTTGGCGATTTCCTCTTCGTCGATGTCGAAGTTCGCCCAGACGTGCTGGACATCGTCGTGATCCTCCAGTTCTTCCATCAGCCGCAGAAGCTGCTGGGCCTGCTTCCCCCCCAGTTTGACATAATTCTGGGGAATGTATCCCAGGCTGGAAGCTGCCGTCGGGATCTTGTTGTTCTTCAGGGCGGTGACCACCGCCTCGTATTTTTCGGGAGAAGTGACAATTTCCCAGTTGCTGCCGTCATCCCTCATGTCCTCGGCTCCGGCCTCGAGGGCGATCTCCAGCAGCTGGTCCTCTGAGGCTTTCTCCTTCTCGATGACGATGTATCCTTTTCGGTGGAACATCCAGGCGACGCATCCCGATTCGCCGAAGCGGCCGCTGTTTCTGGAGAAGATGTGCCTCAGTTCCGAGACGGTTCTGTTCCTGTTGTCGGTCAGGACCTCCACGTAGATGGCCACGCCCCCCGGCCCGTAGCCTTCATAGACGACTTCTTCGTACTCCGTGCCCTCCAGTTGGCCGGTGCCTTTCATGATGGCTCTTTTGATGTTCTCAGAGGGCATGTTCACGGCCCGGGCGTCGGCCATCGCCTTTCTCAAGCGAGGATTGGCATCCGCGTCGCCTCCCCCGAAACGGGCGGCGACAGAGAGCTCACGGATGATTTTGGTGAACATTTTGCCTCTTTTGGCATCCACGGCGGCTTTTTTGTGTTTTATGGAATGCCATTTGGAATGACCGGACATCGTATCTTCTCTTCGCAAAATTCTAACACAATTGATGGTCGCTTGCAAATTAGCCAATATCAACGTCAGCATTTCTTTTTCCGTAAAAAAAAACGCGTCAACCTCCAGGGCTGCGTCAAAGTCCATAAAATAACATGCCCGCCTTTGTCG
>CAYZDV010000035.1:0-17049 GCA_964477275.1 uncultured Eubacteriales bacterium | reverse complement strand
AAGCTCAGGTCTCCATTCTATCCCCTTTTCAGGAAGAAAAAGTTAAAGAAGATAAAGACGCACGACTACGGCTTTTCTTTGACGGAAGAGGGATCCCGGAGGAAAACCGGAGAGAAAGCTCCTCACAGGGAGCCAGGACAGCGCGATACCGGCCCTGAGACTGAAAAGCGAAAGGAGAAGCTGGGCCCGAAGAAGAAGTTGAAGACGTATGATTATGGCTTCTCCCTCGATGACGATGAGGAACACAACAAGCCGGGTTGAGCCTTCGGGGTCGGCTCTGGAGCCTGAGTAAGCGAGGATTCTGCCTTTTTCTTCCTGGTGTTTGAGCTCTTTTTTCTGGAGTTGGGGGGCCGGGAAAGGGGAGAGCGCTCGAAAGGAAGCGAGGGACAATGGCGGAGAGCGGGATGAGAGCCCCTGTTTTGCCGGGAAGATGAGTGCACCAACAGCCAATCCGCAAGGAATTCTCCCCTGGGCTCTCCTGCTGGCTCTCTCGATGCTCGTCAACTGCCGGATCTCTCAAATCCCGCTCCATCCTCTCCCCAGCCGTATCGAGAGGATGGAGGGATACGCTTCGATAACCCAGAGAGGAGAACAGGGGTCGGGCAGAGCCAGGTTTTTCTTCCTGTTCCAGTTGCCCCGCCAGGGGCGGATCGAAATCTCTGACACTCTGGGCCGAACCCTCTACCAGGTTATCGTCAGCGAAGAGAGAGCTTTTTTCCTTCTTCCTTCCAAGAAAGTGTACTGGGAAGGAGGAGAAGAAGAGGTCATTGACTATTTTCTGGGGTTTCGTCTCAACCTGGATGAGATGGCGAGCCTGGTGATGGGGGAATGGAAATGGGCAGAGGATGAAGGCCGGCCAGGATGCGGCCGGGATGGCTGGACCTTCCGGAAGGATGAGAGCAACAGAGTGGTGGTCGGCCAGAGAGGAACGCTTCGCTTCGAAGTCAAAGAGTTTTTTGCCGGCACTTCCTTCCCCCGCCTTCTCTTTTTTGAGCATCCCCTGAACCAGGGGCGGTTGAAAATCCTCAGCCTTCGTTTGAATGAACCGTTGAGGGAGAGCGACGTTTTTTCTCTCTCTTTGTTGCGTGGCTACCGCCGGGTGAGCTGGGAAGAGATCGAAAGGCTGCTGTCCGATGAGAATGAAATCCTTCGCCAAGATTAACCTGGGGCTTGAAGTCCTGGGGAAAAGACAGGACGGCTATCATCAGGTCCGCACGCTGCTCCAGGCCGTCGGTCTTTACGACCTTCTGGAATTCCACGCCACAGAGGGGCACGAGGTCGTTCTCCGCGGAGACGACCCTTCCATATCCTGGGCGGAGGACAACCTCATCTTCAAAGCGGCGAGTCTTCTCCAGGAACACTTCCGGGTATCCGGAGGGATTGAGATACGTGTCACAAAGAATATTCCTCCTGGAAAAGGGCTGGGCGGAGGAAGCAGCAACGCGGCGATGACTCTTCACGCTTTGAACAGAGTCTGGAATCTGGGCATGGACAAAAAAAGTCTGATGGACCTGGGGAAAAAGCTGGGAGCGGATGTCCCTTTTTTCCTCGAAGGCGGCCTCTGTTTGGGCCTTGGAAGAGGGGATGACGTCTCTCCTCTCCCTGACCTAAAGACTCTCTCCTGTCTCCTGGTTTTGCCTTTCTTTTCCATCCAGACCGCCTTCATCTATCAACAGCTTCGCTTCTCCTTGACTTCAAAAATCAAAGACAGTAAAATTATCAAGTTTTTAGAGACGAGAGAACTTGGTCCGCTGGAGAACGGTTTAGAAGACACGGTTTTTCGTTTTCATCCTCAACTCAAAGCTATTAAGAAGCTTTTCCAGAACCAGGGTTCAGAGTTGTTTCTGGTGAGCGGAACAGGTTCCGCTGTTTTCGGGCTGTTTTCGGACAGAAAAAAAGCGGAGGCGGCTTTGAGGCAGTTCGGAAAAAGCTATCCATCGCTTCTCGTGGAAACCCTGTCCCGGGAGCGATACTGGCAGGATATTAACGCTGGGGTGTAGCCAAGCGGTAAGGCAGCGGCCTTTGGAGCCGCCATTCGGAGGTTCGAATCCTCCCGCCCCAGCCAGAGGCCCGAAGGAAAGATTCTTTTTCAGGTGAGAAAAATCTGGAGGAGGACAGATGCTTAACGAGAACATAATGAAGGTGTTCGCCGGGTCTTCCAATCCAGCGCTGGCGAAGGAGATTGCCGGCTATTTGAAGATAGATCTCGGAAAATGTGTCCTGGAGCGGTTCAGTGACGGCGAGATCCATTTTTTCATCGACGAAAACGTCAGGGGCGAGGACGTTTTCATCGTCCAGGCTGGCTCCTACGATGCCAACTACCATCTGGTGGAGCTCCTCCTCATGATCGACGCCTTCAAGCGGGCTTCTGCGGAGAGAATCACCGCCGTCATCCCTTATTACTGTTATGCCCGTCAGGACTGGAAGGACAGGCCGAGGGTTCCTGTCTCGGCCCGGCTCGTGGCTGACCTCCTGGAAGCCGCAGGCGCCGCCCGGGTGCTGACCATGGACCTGCATTCGCCCCAGATTCAGGGATTTTTTTCCATTCCGGTGGACAACCTGATGGCTGCGCCGGTCCTGGCCAACCACATCCGGGCCCTGGAGCTCAGAGACCTGATCATCGTCTCTCCCGATGCCGGCGGAGTGGCGCGAGCCAGGGTTTTCGCCAAGAGGCTCTCTGCCGAGCTGGCCATCATCGACAAGCGGAGACCGGCTCCGAACGTGGCCCAGGTGTTGAATGTCATCGGCGATGTGGAAGACCGTGATGTGGTCATCCTGGATGACATGGTGGATACTGGAGGCACGCTGGTTCAGAGCGTCCAGGCCCTGAAAAGAGAAGGGGCCAGGAAAGTCTACGCCGCCTGCAGCCATCCTGTTCTGTCAGGAGAAGCGGTGGAAAAGATCGAAAACTCTGACCTGGAAAGAGTGATCGTGACCAATACCATTCCTTTGAATGAAAAAGCGAGGTCATCGAAGAAGATTGTCGTCCTTTCTGTGGCGCCTCTTTTTGGAGAGGCGATCCAGAGAATCAATAGAGGATATTCTGTGAGCTCGCTGTTTGTCTGAGGAGAAAGAGGAAGATGAGCATTTCCATCAAAGCTGAAAAAAGAGAGGCCTTTGGCAAAAACATCTCCCGCCGTTTGAGAAAAGCCGGGATGATCCCCGCGATCCTTTACGGAGCGAACGAAGCGACCATCCCTCTGATTATCAACAAGAAGGATATTTTCAGGATTCTCAAACTGGAGAGCGGAGAGAATACCATCTTTCAGGTTTCTTTTGATTCGGAAACGAGAGACGCCATGATCAAAGAACTGCAGAGAAACCCGGTGACAGATGAACTCCTCCATGCCGACCTGGTCCATATCGCGATGGATAAACTGATCAGGGTCTCTATTCCCATCGTTATCGTCGGCGATGCCGTGGGGGTCAAGACAGAAGGAGGGTTTGTCGATTTCACCGCTCGGGAAGTGGAGATCGAGTGTCTTCCCAAAGACATCCCTGAGCATCTGACGATTGATATCAGCGGCCTCCACCTTCGTCAGTCCTTCAAGGTTGCCAGCATGGTGCTGCCCGAGAATATACGGGTCATCAGCGACCCCGAGACCATACTGGTTCACATCGAAGTTCCCGCCGCAGAAGAAGAACTGGAAGCCGCCGAGGAAGAAGAAGTGATTGCGGAAGAGGCAGAGCCCGAGGTCATCAGGAAGGAAAAGCCTGAAGAGGAGGCCGAAAAGGAGAAAAGAGGGGAGAAAAAGGAAGAGCGGGAGTGATTCTTGTGGGCCGTTGTCGGATTGGGAAATCCTGGAAGGCGCTATTCTGGGACAAGACACAATGCCGGATTCGTCTTTATTAAGAGCCTGGCCAAAGAGTGGAAAGTGAGGCTGAGAAAAACAATTTTCGCGTCCAGGGCAGCATATGTCGAGCGGGAAAAGGGAAAGATTCTCCTGGCCACCCCCTTGACCTTCATGAACCGCAGCGGCCTGGCAGTGAAGCAGATTCTGGAGGGAAGAGGCATTCAGCCCGAGAAACTGGTCATCGTCCACGACGACCTGGACATCCCGCTGGGAGAGATTCGGGTCAGGAAAAGAGGCAGCGCCGGGACACATCGAGGGATGATGTCCGTGGTGGAGGAGATCCGGACCACGGAGTTTCTCAGGATAAGAATAGGAATCGGTCCTCTGCCCGGGGGAAGAGATGCCGTTGAGTATGTCCTCTCCCCCTTTGATGACGCGGAGAAGCCTCTTCTGGAGGAAGGCCTGAAGAAAGCCAGAGAAGCTTTGCACATGCTTTTCGAAGGAAAAGCCGAAGAGGCGATGAACATTTACAATCGAAGAGCAAAAACGCCGGAGAGTTGAAGAGAAAACAAGCTCCTTGTTCCTTCTCAGAGAAGAAGGAGCTATAGATCCACAAGGAGGTGTCGATGAGACAATATGAAACAGCGTTCCTGATCGCTCCCAACCTGGAGGAGGAGGAGACCGAAAAAATCATCTCCCGGATGGCCGAGGTGGTCTCCCAGAAGAACGGGAAGATGATCAAGGAGGACCGGTGGGGGAAAAGAAAGCTCGCCTATCCCATCCAGCGCTTCGAGGAGGCGTTCTATGTTTTTTTCCTTTACGAGGGGGACCCGGGTGTTCCTTCTGAGCTGGAAAGACTCTTCAAACAGACGGAGCCTGTTCTCCGCTACCTGACGGTAAAAAAGGACACGAAGCCGAATGTGCGCCGGAAGAGGAAAGCGGCTCCTCCCCCTCAGGAGGCGCCGCCTGACCGTGAAGAGGACAGCCGCGGAGAAGAGAAAGTCGCCAGGAGACCTGTGAGAAAGACCTCCATGCACAGAAGCGAGAAGGAGAAAGGCGGCGAGAAGAGTGTGACCGAAAAAGCGACCGAAGAAGGAAAAGAGGAGAAATAAAGATGGCCAGGGAACAGAGAAGCGAGAGAAGCACATTCCGAAGGTATTTTCCAGCCAAAAAGAAATTCTGCCGGTTCTGCCAGAGGAATGCCAGGGAGATCGATTACAAGAATTCCGATGTCCTGAGAAAATATGTTTTTGAGCGGGGCAAGATTTCCCCGAGACGGGTGACCGGGACCTGCGCCTTTCATCAGCGAAGGCTGGCCACGGCCATCAAACGTGCCCGACTGCTGGCGTTGCTTCCTTTCGTAGAGGATTAGGCCGGACGGTCTCAGCGGGGAGAGGAAATGAAAGTCATTCTGAAACAAGACATTGAAAGCCTCGGAAGAAAAGGGGACATCGTGGATGTGGCCCGTGGCTATGGAAGAAATTATCTCATTCCCCGGAAAATGGCCATCGAGGTCACCTCCTCCAACATGAATATGATTCAGCGCGAGCAGCAGGTGTTGAAAAAAGCGGTGGAGAAAGAACGGGCCTCCTCGCAGGAGTTGATCCAGAGGTTCAACCAGCTCACCCTGACCTTCAAGAGGAAGACGGCCGAGAAGGACCTCATCTTCGGCTCGGTCAGCGCTTCGGATATCAAAGAGGCCCTCCAAGAACTGGGCTACGAAGTCGACAAGAAGAAAATTCTCCTCGACGATCACATCAAGAGATTGGGGAATTATTCAGTCCCCATCAAAATATTTCATGAGGAGCAAGCTGAGCTCAAAGTTGAGGTGGTGAAGGAAGAGGAGGAGCAAGAGGCTAAAGAGAAAAAGGAGGCTCTGAAAAAGAAGAAAAAGGCCGCCGAAGAGATGGAGGAGCCGGAGGAAAAATCAGGAGAAGCCGAAGAAACAGAACAAGCCAGAGAGGCAGAAAGTGAGGAGATGCCTCCGGAAGTCCCGCTGGCGGGTGCGGAAAACGAAACTCATGCCCCGGAAGAAGCAGAAAAGGAAGAGGAGTAGCCGGGAATGAGATCAGAAGAGCGAGGAGGGAGAAATGGAACTTGACTTGATGTTCCTCAAGAAAATCCCTCCCAACAGTCTTGAAGCCGAGAAGACCGCCCTGGGTGGAATTCTTTTGAACAACAAAAACCTGAATGTGGTCCTTTCCATCATCTCTCCCGAGGACTTCTACAGGGACGCGCACCGCGCCATCCTGGAGAAAATCATCTTTCTCGTGGATAAAGGCCTTCCGGTCGACGTGCTGACCTTGAGCGAGGAGCTCCAGAGAGCTGGCCTGCTCGAGGAAGTCGGAGGCGCGGCCTATCTTTCATCGCTGATGGACGGTGTCCCCAAGAGTCTGAACGTCGAATTCTATGCCCGGATCATCAAGGAAAAGGCCCTTCTCCGCCAGCTCATCCTCTCCTCGGCCAAGATCATTTCCTCCAGCTACGAGCAGAAGGAGGATGCCGACCAGCTCCTCGACGAAGCTCAGGCCGCGATCATCGAGGTTGCCGAGCAGAGAATCCGGCCGGGTCTCGTTCCGGTCGGGATTCTCACCGGCCCGACCTTGGATATGATCAGAGCCATGCATGAGCGGAAGGAGATGGTTACCGGCATTCCCACCGGATTTCGCGACCTGGACGGCCTGACTTCCGGCTTCCACAACTCGGAGTTCATCGTCGTCGCCGGCCGGCCTTCCATGGGTAAGACAGCCATCTGTTTGAACATCTCTCATCACATCGGGGTCAAGACCGATTATGCGGTGGGATTTTTCTCGCTGGAAATGGCCAAGGAACAGATCGTTATCCGGCTGCTCTGTGGAGAGTCCCAGCTGGACATCAAAAAAGTCAGGACAGGATTCATCGGTGAGAGGGATTTCGAGAAGCTCAAGCTGGGAGCCGAGGTTCTCTCCCGAGCCAAGATCTTCGTCGATGAAAGTCCGGCTCTGACCGTGATGGAGATGAAAGCCAAAACCCGGAGGCTGAAAATGGAGCAGAATCTCGACCTGGTGTTTGTGGACTACATGCAGCTCATGCGCACTGGAGGCCGGTTTGAGAACAGGACCCAGGAGATGTCTTACATTTCCCGCTCCCTGAAAGAACTGGCCAAGGAGGTCAGGATTCCCGTGGTGGGCATTTCGCAGTTGAGCCGGGCTCCTGAGAGGGGACGGCGGGAGCCCATCCCCCAGCTCTCCGACCTGAGGGAATCAGGGGCCATCGAGCAGGATGCCGACGTGGTCATTTTCATCTACCGCCCCGAGCTCTACCGTCCCAATGATGAGAACATCCGGGGAGAAGCCGAGGTCAACGTGGCCAAACAGAGGAACGGACCAACGGGAAGGGTCCGCCTGGCATTTATCAAGGAATTCGCGCGTTTTTACGACATGGAATTTCAGTCTTTTCAGCCCTGATAACATGATCTCCAGAGTGAAGTCACCGTATTATTATTTTGAGATTTTCTTCCGGCAGCTGGGAGAGATCGGCCAGCTTTCGGCACGGACGTTCCTGAGCTTATTCAAAAGGCCCCGCGAGAAGGCGATCTTCCTCCAGCAGCTGGAGGAAATCGGAGTCCGGTCGTTGCCCGTTGTTTCCCTCACTGCTGCCTTCGGCGGCCTTGTTTTTGGCCTCCAGACCTATATCGGGTTTCACCGATACATCGGGCCTGGGTCTGAGGCCTATGGCGGGCCCATCATTTCTCTGGGGCTTTCCAAGGAGCTGATCCCCATTTTGGTCGGGTTAATGGTCACCGGCCGCGTCGGTTCGGCCATGGCGGCAGAGATCGGGACGATGAAGATCACCGAACAGGTTGATGCTCTCTTCAGCCTGGGAGCAGACCCGGTCCGTTATCTTGTGGTGCCCCGGACTCTGGCCAGCATCGTCATGCTTCCCGTCCTGACTATTTACGGAGACATCATCGGCATTTTCGCCGGTTTTTTCTACAACGTGTATCTCATGGGGGTCAACCGCGTCCTCTACATCCGCAACACCCTGCTCTACATGGAGCTCTGGGATATCTTCAGCGGGCTGATCAAAGCCGCTGTTTTCGGCCTGATCATTGCCATCGTCGGCTGCTGGCAGGGCCTGAAAGCTGAGGGCGGAGCCGAGGGAGTGGGTCGGGCCACGACCCGGACGGTGGTCATCGCCAGCATTGCCATTTTGATCGTGAACTTTTTTCTCAGCAAGGCACTCCCGGCGGATATCGGAATATGATCAAAGTCATCGACCTGCACAAGTCGTTTGGAGAAAAAAAAGTCCTCCAGGGGGTCAGCTTCTGGCTCCGCCACGGCGAAACCGTGGCCATTATCGGCCAGAGCGGCTGCGGGAAGAGCGTGCTTCTCAAGCACATCATCGGACTTCTCAAGCCCGACAGGGGAAAAGTCCTTGTGGACGGCGTCGACATCACTCGCCTCAACAATAACGAGCTCCATTCGATCACCCGAAGGTTCGGCATGCTTTTCCAGAGCAGTGCGCTCTTTGACTCGATGACCGTCGCCGAGAATGTCCGCTTCGGCCTGGAAAGATACACGGATTACCCGCCGGAGAAAATCCGGGAGATAGCGACAGAGTGTCTGGCCAAAGTTGGCCTGATAGGAGTTGAGGACCTCATGCCTCATGAGCTCAGCGGAGGCATGAAAAAGAGAGTGGCCCTGGCCCGGGCCATCGCCTACCGGCCGGACATCATCCTCTACGACGAGCCGTCCACGGGAATCGACCCCATCCGGGCGGATGCCATCAACGACCTGATCATCCGGATGAAGAGGGAGATGACCGTGGCCTCGCTCATCATCACCCATGACATGGCCAGCGCCTACAAGGTGGCCGACAGGATTGGCATGCTTTACGAGGGAAAAATTATCGAGATCGGGACACCGGAGGAGATCCGGAATTCCCAGAGCCTGATCGTCCAGCAGTTTATTCACGGTCATGCTGAGGGCCCGATCAAAACCTGGTAAAACACGCATGGGACAGAAAAGGTGATGACAGATATGGTAAAATGAAGAGAAAACCATGAGAAGAGAAACAAAGATCGGAGTCTTCATCGGCATCTCCCTCTTCATCATCGCCACATTTGTCTTCGTCGTTGGAGACCTCAGCACGTTCTTCCGGAAAAAGGGGTATCCCCTTTTCGTGGACTATGCCTCAGCCTCCGGCCTGGAAGAGAGGGCGGTGGTCAGGATGGCCGGGGTGAAAGTCGGCTTCGTCAGGAGCATCCGGCTGAAAGGGAGCCGGGCTGAAGTGGAGCTCAGCATCAACCCCGGAATCAACGTGCCCAAGGGCTCCAAGGCGACACTGGCTTCGCTGGGGCTTCTGGGCGAGAAACATATCGAGATCATCCCCGGGAAGGCAGACGAGTTCTGCCTCGCCGGAGGCCAGCTGGAAGGAATCCCTCCCGTCAGCTTTGATCAGATGGGAACTCTTCTGCTGGCCATCGGGGATGAGTTCAAGGAGATAGGCCGGACGGTCGGAGAAACGGTCGGCGGAGAGGAGTCCAGGGCGAATTTCCAGGACATGCTCCGCAACCTGGCCACCTTCAGCGAGGATCTGAATCAATTTTTCGGAGAGCACAAAGGAGATATCCGCCGGGGACTGACGAGTTCTAACCAGGCCATTCAGGTCTTCGAAGAGCAAGTGGAAAAAGTCTCCAGGAATATCGACGAGCTGGTCAGCATTCTCAAAGAGACCGTCGAGGAGAATCGGACCGAAATCAAGGTCAATTTGAAGAACATCCAGGAGCTGATCAGGGCCATCGAGGAGTCCCTCAAGATTGTCAACCAGACCCTGGAGAAGATCAACAAGGGAGAGGGGACTCTGGGAAAGCTGATTCAGGATCCGGACCTTTACCGGAGGGTCGAAGGAGCGATGGAAGAGCTGGAGAAGGTTATCGCTCCTGTCTCCAGCCTCCGCTTTAGCGGAGGAATCCGTGTGGATTATTATGGAAAGAGCGAGGAGCTGAAGAGTTATTTCAACTTCAGCATCTGGCCGACGCCGAAGAAATACTTTCTGGCCCAGATTATCCACGACCCGTGGCTGGACAAGCTTCTCTACTCCGCCCAGGGCGGGCTTCGCTGGGGAGACATCGCCCCTCGGATCGGCATCCTGGAGTCGGAAATCGGAGTCGGCCTTGACTACTATGTGGCCCGGGATCGCCTCCGGTTCAGCCTGGAGGGGTATGATTTCAACCGCAGCCCCCGCCCCCACTTCAGGTTCTCCACGCGGTATGGTCCGTCCCGGTTTATTCACATTCTCTTCGGCGTGGACGACCTGGCCCTGGCTTCCAGCAGGGAACTATTCTTCGGCCTGGAGCTGGGCTTTTGATGAAGGCAAAGACGCTTTTCATCTGCCAGAATTGCGGCTTCAATTCCCCCAAATGGCTGGGGAGATGTCCGAATTGCGGCGAGTGGAACACCATGGTCGAGGAAGCCGAGGAAGAAGCTGCGGCAGAATATTCTTTTCCCCCTTCAAATCCCGTCCTCTACAGGGATATCAAAGAAATCCAGACAGAGAGAATACGGACAAAAATTGAAGAGCTCAATCCTGTGCTGGGAGGAGGTGTCGTTCCGGGCTCTCTGGTCCTGATTGGAGGCGAGCCGGGCATCGGAAAGTCCACTCTCCTCCTGCAAATGAGCCGTGACTTCGCCGCAGACGGCCACAGGGTGCTCTATGTCTCCGGGGAGGAATCCCTGGAGCAGATCAAGATCCGGGGCCGGCGGCTCGGCCTGACCAACGGAAACCTCTACCTCCTGGCTGAGACCAGCCTCGAGCGGATCATCGGCCACGCCGAAAAGATGGTTCCCCAGATTTTTGTGCTGGATTCTGTCCAGGCCGTGTTTTCCTCCAGGCTGTCATCCAGCCCTGGCACCATCAGCCAGGTTCGGGAAGTCGCCAATCAGGTCTTCCGCTTTGCCAAAAAGAACCAGTCCTCCGCCTTTCTTATCGGTCATATCACCAAGGAAGGGTCTCTGGCCGGGCCAAAATCACTGGAGCATATGGTCGATGTCGTCCTTTACTTTGAAGGGGAGAGAGACCACAGCCACAGGGTCCTCCGGGCCTTGAAAAACAGGTTCGGCCCGGTCTCCGAGCTGGCCGTATTCGACATGGGCAGCAGCGGGCTTCAGGCCATCGCCAACCCCTCGGCCTTTTTCCTCAAGGAGCGGCCGACCGAAGAAGCCGGAAGCGTGGTCGCCTGCACCATCAAGGGAACCCGGCCTTTTTTGGCCGAGATTCAGGCGCTCGTCTCCTCCACCCTGTTTGCCGGAAATCCGAGACGGATGACCATCGGCCTCGACCATTTTCGGGTAGCCATGCTTCTGGCCCTTGTCGAGAGAAAGGCGGGGTTCAGCTTTGCCGGCGAGGATATCTATATCAACGTGGCCGGGGGCTTAGTCCTGGATGAACCGGCCTCGGATCTGGCAGTGATCCTGGCCGTCATTTCCTGCTTGAAAAACAGGGCTGTGCCGGCCGAACTGGCCGTCTTCGGGGAGGTCGGCCTCAGCGGTGAGATTCGTTCGGTGAGCCAGCCCGTGGCCCGGGTCAAAGAGGCGCGCTCGCTCGGCTTTAAAACGGTCATGTTGCCCCAGGGGAACCTCTCTCATCTCGAGACGGAAGACTTCAAGGAGATGACTCTTTTGGACGTGAAGACGGTCAAGCAGGCACTTAAAATCATATTTTGAGGAAAACGAGATGGGCATTTTCATTTTCCGCCTGGTCGTCATTGGCTTCATTACTCTGGCCGGATTTGTTTTCCCGCCCTTTCATCTCCATCCGCACCTCGGCGCGGCCACCGCTTTTGTGATGAGCGTGCTCATCGTTTACCTGGAGACCAGGATTCGCAAGAGCCAGTTCAAGGTGATCTGGAGTTCGACGCTGGGAACATTTGCCGGCGTGGTCCTGGGATGGGCGCTGGGTGCCATCTACCAGACCATCGCTGAGGACAGCGCCACGACCTCATTTATCCGCATCTTCTTTCTCATCATCATGCCCTACATTGGATTTCTGGTTGGGACGCGAAAGTTTGAATGGCTGGAGCCTCCCAACCTGCTGAGTTTTTTCAAGGAGAAATCTCCCGGCGGCGATTCCAAGATTCTGGATACCAGCGCCATCATCGACGGCCGGATTGCCGACATCTGTGACGCGGCCTTTATCAACGGCATCCTGGTCATTCCCCAGTTCATCCTCAAAGAGCTCCAGCTTGTCGCCGATTCTCCCGATGGGGTGAAACGACAGAGAGGAAGAAGAGGGCTGGAGGTTCTGGACCGCCTCCAGAAGTCGTCTCAGGTCTCGACCATGATCTCGGAGATCGATTTCCCGGACATCCGCGATGTGGATTCCAAGCTCATCGAGCTGGCCAAGCACACGGACGCCAAAATCATCACCAACGATTTCAACCTCAACAAGATCGCCCGGCTCCATAAGATTTCTGTCCTGAACATCAACGAGCTGGCCAATGCTCTGAAACCCGTGGTTCTCCCCGGAGAAACGATCAGGGTCTTCATCCTTAAAGAAGGGAAGGAAAAGGACCAGGGCGTGGCGTATCTGGATGACGGGACCATGGTGGTGGTGGACAATTCGCGAAAGATGATCGGCCAGACCATCGAAATCACCGTCACCTCGGTGCTCCAGACCACCGTGGGCAAGATGATCTTCGGCCGCTACAATGAAGATTTTCGATGAGAAAGGTCGCTGCCATCATCGCTGCCGCCGGGGAGGGCCGGCGCATAGGCTTTCAAAAGCAATTTGCGCTTTTAAAAGGAAGGCCTGTTCTGGATTGGGTGCTGGAGAGGTTTGAAGCCCACCCGCGGGTTGCGGAGGTTGTCCTTGTGATGCCGGATGAAACGAGAGAAAGAGACTATCTCAACCGCTTTAAGAAGATCGTTCAAGTGGTCAGAGGAGGAGAGCGAAGGCAGGACTCCGTCCTCGCCGGCTTTTCCTGTCTCCGTCCGGAACAAGCCGGAATCGTGCTGGTTCATGACGGAGTCAGGCCTCTGGTCAGCCCGGAGTTGATCGATCGCGTCCTCAGGGCCGCAGAGCAGAAGGGCGCGGCGGTTCCTGCGCTTCCGGTGGAGGATACGGTCAAACTCGTCGAAGCAGAGGTGGTGAGCCGGACGCTGGAGAGGGGAAAGCTCTTCAGGACGCAAACACCGCAGGGATTCCTGTTTCAAATCCTCGCTGAAGCACTGGAGATGGCCCGCCGGGAGAATTATACCGGGACAGACGAAGCTTCGCTGGTGGAGAGAACAGGCCGGCAGGTGGCCATCGTCCCGGGTGACCCCAGAAACATCAAGATCACCACCGCTGAGGATTTGAGGATTGCGGAGGCATTCCTTGAAGATTAGGGCCGGAATCGGCTACGACATCCACAGGCTGGAGGAGGGCCGAAAACTTTTCCTGGGCGGAGTGGAGATCGACTTTCCCAGCGGGCTGAAAGGCCATTCGGACGGAGACTGCCTGGTCCATGCCATTATCGACGCGCTTCTCGGTGCAGCCGGAGAGGAGGATGTCGGGCACCTTTTCCCTGATACAGACCCGAAATACAAAGATGTGCGAAGCACCCGGCTGCTGGGCGAGGTTGTGGACAGGATGAGGCAAAAAAACATCAGAATTCTCAACGTTGACGCCATCATCATCGCCGAAAAGCCCCGCCTTGCCTCCCATATTCCGCGGATGAAGGAGGCTCTCTCTCCCATCCTGGGAGTGACGGGGAGAGACCTGGCGATCAAGGCTAAGACAAATGAAGGATTGGGGCCTGTTGGACGGGAAGAGGCCATGGCCGCCATGGCCCAGGTTCTCGTCCAGGAGGAATAAGAAGATTCTTTCGTTCCGGGGGGAATGAGGGAGAATGCAAAAAAAGGCTGCAGTTCTCTCTTCCGCGATTGAGCTGCAGCCTCTTAGATGATGGGAATGGGTTGAGTCTGGAGGGCGAACCTGCCTGTGAAAACGGAGAGAACAATTCTCTCCGTGTCATGGGCAAACCATGCCCAGGCGGTGGCGATGAGGTTCATCATTCTTTGCTTCACAGATTTTTATCCTCTGCTCGATTCAGACTGATGATCGGCTGCTCTCGTTTTGGCCAGATAGTTGGAAATGATCTCGTAACCTGCGGCTTTCCCGACCTTGAGAAGTTCAAGCGCAGGCGAGCTGGCGATCAGGTTAAATCCCAGCGTGGAAAGCAGCACAGCGATGAGGAAAATCACGATCTTTGTTCTTAATCGGATCATCTTCATATCTCCTTTCATTCTTCCTTTCGGTTCATTTTCACCCGTATATACGCAAAACGCCGGAAAAAGGTTGCATGGAAATGAATGAGATTGACTTTTATTAGTCGGATTAATACTGATACAAATTTACCGCTGGCTTCTTCTTGCCAAAATGACTTCTACCACACGCAGAAAACTGGGTCAATTCGCCATATATTCAAACATTCAGGGGAAGCAATAAAAAGCAAAATGAATAAAAAATCAAGTATCTAGCGTCTTTTTTTAATAATTATCATTTTAAATCATTTGTAAAGCTATATTTGCCAAAAAATCGTTTTGACCATGAAAAAGTTAAAAAATAACCGGTCTGAAACTTCTGATTCAATTAAATACTGGCCAAAATATGAGAGGCCTCGCGAGCTGCTCCTTGAAAAGGGACCAGATCATGTTTCAGACGCAGGCCTCGTGGCCATTTTGCTTCGGACTGGCACAAAGAAAAAGGATGCTGTTTCCTTCGCCAGGGACCTTATCAAACAATTCGGAGGAATCAGAGGGCTTCTCAGCGCAAGCCTTTCTGACCTAAAGAAGGTTAAAGGGCTCGGGCCGGCCAAAATCGCCCAGCTCGCGGCCGCTGTAGAATTATCGAAACGGCTGCTCAAAGAAGAAATCATCGGCAAGACATATGTGGAAAGCGATAAGGACATAATGGACTATCTGTCTTTGACAATGAGAGACTTGAAAGAAGAGTTCTTCAAGGTTATCTATTTGAATAAAGCCAATGTGATTCTTGCGGTTGAAAACATTGCAAGAGGGACCGTCGACCAGGCCTCCGTTTATCCCAGAGATGTATTAAAAAGGGCTCTTGAATTGAATGCAAGCAGCGTTATTTTTGTTCATAATCACCCTTCAGGAGATTTGCGTCCAAGTCAATTAGACCTTGACATAACAAAAACGCTTGTTTCTGCGTGCAGAACAGTGGGAATTGAACCATTGGATCACATAATTATCTCAAATCAAGGTCATTTTAGCCTTAAAAAATATATTAAAAAATTAAATTAATTTATAGTTAAACCGTATATTTTTTATTGTTTATCTATAAATATAGATTTATATTGACAATAAATATATATTTCTATATTATAAGCTTGCTAACTTTGATTATTTACTGGAGCCCACAATGGAAAAGGTCAACCTTGAAACTCTAAAGTCCCATCTCTGGAAGTCTGCCGATATCTTAAGGGGCCATATCGATGCGGCCGATTATAAAAACTATATTTTCGGGTTCCTGTTCCTGAAGCGCATTTCCGATGTCTTCGAAGAGGAAAGCGAGAAAATTATCAAAGAAACCCATGACGAGAAGGCTGCCTATGAGGACAGGGATTATCACGCTTTTTTCGTGCCCGAAAAAGCCAGCTGGAACTATCTTAAATCGCTGACGCAGAATATCGGTGAGGCCATTAATAAAGCAAATGACGCTCTGGAAGAAGATAATCCTGAAAGCCTGGAAGGAGTCCTTTCAGCAGTGGACTTCAACGATAAAGACAGGCTCCCTGACCACATCCTTTCTCAACTTATCAGTCATTTTTCAAAGCTAAGGCTCCGCAACGAAGATTTAGAGAAGCCGGACATTTTAGGCGATGCGTATGAATATCTCATCGCGCAGTTTGCTTCAAGCGCTGGCAAAAAGGGAGGAGAATTTTATACACCCAAGGAAGTGGTCGAGCTGCTGGTGGATATCCTGGATCCAGGCGAAGGCATGAGAATCTGTGACCCGGCCTGCGGCTCAGGCGGCATGCTCATCCAGTCTGTGTATCATCTAAAAGAAAAGAATCAGAATCCCAGAAACATCTCACTTTATGGCCAGGAAATCAACGTCAGCACATGGGCCATCTGTAAAATGAACCTCCTGCTTCATGGGTTACCAAGCGCTCAAATCAAAAAATGTGACACTCTGCGCGACCCTCAGCTTCTCGCCCAGGGCCGGCTGATGCAATTTGACATTGTTATCGCCAATCCGCCTTTCTCACTCAAAAATTGGGGCTATGAGACAGCTCAGAATGACCCATTTAAAAGATTCCGGTTCGGCGTCCCGCCGAAGGGATATGGAGATTATGCTTTTGTCCAGCATATGAGTGCCATCATGAGCCCCACTGGAAGAGCCGGCGTCGTTTTAGCCCATGGAGCATTATTCAGGGGAGGCGCAGAGGGAAAGATCAGAAAAGGCATTATAGAGGAAGGCCTTGTTGAAGCTGTGGTCGGTCTTCCCCCTAAGCTCTTTTACGGCACAGGAATACCCGCCTGTCTGTTCATCATGAATAAGAACAAGCCCAAAGAAAGAAAAGGCAAGGTGTTCTTCTTAAACGGCGCCAATGATTATCAAGAAGGCAAGAAGCAAAACAAATTGCGCAAGGAAGATATAAATAAAATTGCCTCGGCTTTTAAAGAATATGCGACAATCCAGAAATACTGCCGGCCGGTTGCGCTCAGCGAAATCCAGGAAAATGAATACAACCTGAATATCTCCCGCTACATTGACACCACAGAGGAGGAGGAGAAAATTGACATTCAAAAAACATTGGATGAACTACAGCATTTAAAAAAAGAGTACAACGAGGCAGAGGAAAAAGTGCTCAATTATTTAAGAGAATTAAATTTTAAGGTTTAGCCATGTTCCAGGGAAAATCAGAAATCGAGAAAGTTTTCATGGCTCTTTCGGAACAGCTCAAAGCTCTGGGCGCCAGCCCCGTGGAAATGGTTGTCTGCGGCGGAGCCGCCCTGAATGTCTTAGGCTTTGTCAGGCGGACGACAAAAGATGTGGACATCATCGCCTTCATTGAAAGAAATGAAAATAACATTCCCTCCCTTAAAAAGGCCGACAAATTGATGCCCGCTCTTGCCGAAGCAGCAAGAAAAGTGAGCAGAGATTTTAACCTGCCAGAAAACTGGCTGAACACTGGGCCAGCTTCGTCTCTGGATTTCGGGCTGCCGCGTGGGTTTATGGCCAGATTAGAAACAAGAACATACGG